>NZ_CP044285.1:949046-1265395 GCF_008728635.1 Hymenobacter baengnokdamensis
CCTCGAAGCCCGTGAGGGGCAGGCGGCCCACCGGCCCGCCCAGGCTGGCTGCGCCGGCCGGCCCCGCCCAGCTATAGGTTTTGCCAAACAGCTGAAAGTGATTTATTTCGGCAAAGTCGTGGTCTTCTGTAGCCAGCCAGTACACCGGCACGAAATCGTAGAGCGGGTAGGCAGCCTTCAGCTCCTGGCTCAGCTTGATGGCCGAAATTATCTTGTAGATAAAGTAGAGCGGACCAGTAAATAAATTGAGCTGGTGGCCGGTCGTGATGGTAAACGTTGTGTTGCGGGCTAGCAATTCGAGGTTGGCGGCTACGGCCGGGGGCGCAGAGTTTCCAAGCTCGGCGTACTGGGCATGCAGGTCGGCCACCAGGCGCTGGCGGGCTTCGGGCGAGTAGGCAGCCTGCTTTTCCTCGATTTGCGCCTGAAAAGCAGTGAGTTCGGGGAAGCGATGGTAAAAGGGCGCCAGCGCCGGCTTGCGGGCCAGGTAATCGGTAAGCAGGCCCGAAAATGCGCCGGTAGCAGCGTAGGGGAGGGTAGTACAGTCGGCAGCGGCCATGAGCGCAGGGAAAAGTGAGCGCGAAATTCAGCCCAAAACCCGGCGCGGCCCGAAAAGTTGGAAAGCAGGCCGGCGGACAAAGTGAAGTAGCGGGGCGAACATAGTAAATTACCGCCGTTCAGGAGTAAGCTCCTAAATATTTTGGTGGCCGCTGGCTATCCCCACGCTTTCTTTTTCTTGCTCTATGTCCAAACCTTACTTTTGGCTGGTGTTGCTGCTTGGCAGCGGTGCAGCACATGCGCAGGCCCCCACTGCCGAAACCTTGCTGCTGCGCGAGCCCGCCCTGAGCCGCGACAAGCTGGCCTTCAGCTACGCCGGCGATATCTGGCTGGCCAACCGCGACGGCTCTAATCCACAGCGCCTGACGGTGGGGCCGGGCGTCGAAACCAACCCGCACTTCTCGCCCGATGGCCAGTGGCTGGCCTACACCGGCGACTACGACCGCAACCCCGACGTGTACGTGGTGGCCGTGAGTGGCGGGCAGCCGCGCCGGCTCACCTGGCACCCCTCGGCCGATGTGGTGCGCGACTGGTCGCCCGACGGTAAAAGCATCCTCTTCAGCAGCTCGCAGGAGGCGTACGCGCGGTCGCTCCAGCTCTTTACGGTGCCGGTGGCGGGGGGACTGCCCACGCGGCTGCCCCTGCTGATGGGCGAGAAAGGCAGCTATTCGCCCGACGGCAAGCGCTTGGCGCACACGCATATCACCAATCCTACTACCACCTGGAAGCACTACCGCGGCGGCCAGACCGGCCCCATCTGGCTTACCGACCTGCAAACGCTGACTACGGAAGAGATACCCCACGAAAATGCGACCGATACCAGCCCGCTGTGGCTGGGCGGGAAGGTGTATTTTCTGAGCGACCGCCAGCGCACCAACAACGTGTTTGCCTACGACCTGGCCACGAAAAAAGTGGAGCAACTGACCCACCATTCCGATTACGACGTGAAGGCGCTCAGCGGCTTCGGCAGCGAGCTGGTGTACGAGCAGGCCGGGCGGCTGCATCTGCTCAATACGACTGATGGGCGGGTAAATGACTTGAAAATCAGCATCTCGCCGGAAGTATTGGCCCTGCGCCCGCAGTACCGCAACGTGGCCCCGATGGTACGCAGCACCGCCATTTCGCCTACCGGCATGCGGGCTGTGGTGGAGGCGCGGGGCGATATTTTCACGGTACCCGCCAAAAAGGGCGAGAGCCGCAACCTAACCCATTCCGACGGCGCGCACGAGCGCTACCCGGCGTGGTCGCCCGACGGTACGCGCATCGCCTACGTCTCCGATGCCAGCGGCGAATACCAATTGATGGTGCAGGACCAGCGGGGCACCAGGCCCGCCCAGAGCTATTCGCTGGGGCCGCCCTCTTTCTATTTCCACCCGCGGTGGTCGCCCGACAGCCGAAAAATTGCCTATACCGATAAAAAGCTGACCCTCTGGTACCTCGACCTGGCCAGCAGGAAGCCCGTGCGCATCGCCAGCGATACCTACGGCCCCCTCACCAACGACGACGCACTGGCCCCGGCGTGGTCGCCCGATGCGCAGTGGATAGCCTACTCGCAGCTGATGCCCAACCACTTGCGTACGGTGTACGTGTATCATCTGCCCAGCGGGCGGCGCTTTGCCATCAGCGATGGCCGCAGCGATGCAACTACGCCGGCTTTCAGCCGCGATGGCAAGTACCTGTTTTTCACGGCCAGTACCGATGTAGGCCTGCGCACTACCTGGCTCGATATGACTTCCTACGACCGCGTGAGCAAGCGCACGCTCTACGTGGCCGTGCTCAATAAGCAGGATGCCTCACCCTTTGCGCCCCAGAGCGACGAGGAAAAGGGCGCGGCCAGCAAGCCCGACTCGGTTGCAGTGGGCAAGCCCGTCGGCAATCGTACGCCCAAAGTGGCGGTGCAAGACCTGAAAGTGGCCGTGAAGGAGACAAAGGCGCAGAAGCCGGCGGCCGTAAAAGTTGTTATCGACACGGCCGGGCTGGGGCAGCGCATTCTGGTAGTGCCCGGCACGGCCGTGGGCGACCTGAGCGCCGTGCAGGCCGCCGATGGCGATAAGCTGTTTTATATGGAGCAGCAGCCAGCTGGTGCCGCGGCCGGGCCCGACGCAGCGACCCCCCTGCCCACCAGGCGCCTGCACCGGTTTGATATGCAGACGCGTAAGGATGAGGTATTTATGTCGGACCTAAGCGACTACTCGCTGAGCGCCGATGGCAAGAAAATTCTCTATTCGGCGCCGCACGACAGCTACGGCATTGTGGAAACGGCCGGTAAGCCCGCGGCTGGTGATGGCAAGCTGGCCATGACGGCCCTCGATGCTTACATCGACCCGCGCCACGAGTGGGAGCAGATGTTCAATGAAGTATGGCGTCTGGAGCGCGACTACTTCTACGATGCCAACATGCACGGCCTCGACTGGGCCGCGACCAGGAAGAAATACGCCGTTTTTCTGCCCTACGTGGCGCACCGTGCCGACCTCAACTACCTCTTTGCCGAGATGATGGGCGAAATGGTGGTCGGCCACAACTACGTGAGCGGCGGCGACATGCCCGCGCTGCAAGCTAACCCGGTAGGCTTGCTGGGCGCTGACTATGAGGTAGTAGACAACCACTACCGCTTTAAGCGGGTGTTCAACGGCGAGAATTTCAATCCCAGTCTGCGCGCCCCGCTCACCGGCCCCGGCGTAAGTGTGCAGGCCGGCGACTACCTGCTGGCCGTGAACAACCGCCCCCTGCACGGCACCGACAACGTGTACAGCTTCTTTGAGAATACCGTGGGGAAGCAACTCACGCTCACCGTCAATAGCAAGCCCACCCTGCAAGGGGCCCGCGAGGTAACGGTGGTGCCCGTGGCCAGCGAAGCTACCCTGCGCCGCATCGACTGGGTAGAGGGCAACCGTCGCAAAGTCGATGAGCTGACCCACGGCCGGGTGGCCTACGTGTACCTGCCCAACACCAGCGCCGAGGGCTACGAGTTCTTCAACCGCTATTATTTCAGTCAGCTCGATAAAGAAGCCGTCATTGTAGACGAGCGCTTCAACGGCGGCGGCTTCGTGGCCGACTACATCCTCGACCTGCTCAATCGGCCGCTGCTCAGCTACTGGGCCCCGCGTGAGGGCAAGGCATTTACCTCACCCGGAGCGTCTATCTACGGGCCTAAGGTAATGCTGGTGAATGAGTTTGCCGGGTCGGGCGGCGATGCGCTGCCGGCATTCTTCCGGCGGCGCGGGCTGGGCACCATCGTGGGTAAGCGCACCTGGGGTGGCCTGGTGGGCATTTCGGGCTACCCCGTGCTGCTGGATGGTGGCACCGTCACCTCACCCAGCTTCGGCATCTACAGCCCCGATGGCAAGTGGGAAATCGAAAATCAGGGCGTGCCGCCCGATATCGAAGTAGACGTGCGGCCCGCCGACACGCAGAACGGAGCCGACCCGCAGCTCGCCAAGGCCGTGGAAGTTATTCTGAGCGATTTGCAGAAACAGTCGTTTAAGCCGCTGCCCATTCCGGTCCAGCACCCGACGCGGGCGGCGGAGTAGTAAGGGACTAATATAAAAATATTTATATAACTGATAAAGAGCGTCCTGCTGAGCTTGTCGAAGCATTTCTGCCAAACGACCCCCGAGCGGCGTGGTAGAGCTGCTTCGACAAGCTCAGCAGGACGCTCTTTAAAGTAATGCGTCAGCAGTACCAGGAGCTAGCGCACTACTTCCCCGTACAAGTCGAAGTCCGACGCGCCCGTGATGTGCACATGGGCAAAGCTGCCCTGCGGAATGTGCAGGTCGTTGGTAGCCAGCACCAGCACCTCATTGTCGACCTCGGGCGAGTCGAACTCGGTGCGGCCCACGTAGTAGCCGCCTTCGAGGCGGTCGAAGAGCACCTTGTACGTCTGCCCCACGCGCGACTCGTTGTAGTCCAGCGAAATCTGCTGCTGAATCTCCATGATGCGGTCAGCGCGGGCCTGCTTCACCTCGGCGGGCACGTCGTCCACGAGGGTGTGCGAGTGGGTATTCTCTTCGTGCGAATACGTGAAGATACCCAGCCGCTCAAACTTCGACTCCTTCACGAACTCGCACAATTCCTCAAAGTCCTGCTCCGTTTCGCCGGGGTGGCCGGCAATGAGCGTGGTACGCAGTGCAATGCCCGGCACGCGGTCACGAATCTCGCGCACCAGCTCCCTGGTGCGGCGGCTGGTGATGCCCCGGCGCATGGTTTTCAGCATGTTGTCCGAAATATGCTGCAAGGGCATGTCCAGGTAGCGGCAGATGTTGGCGCGTTCGCGCATCACATCCAAGGCCGCCAGCGGAAACTGCGACGGGTAAGCGTATTGCAGCCGTATCCAGTCGAGGCCGGGCACGTCGCTCAGGCGCTCCAGCAGCTCGGGCAGCTTGCGCTCGCCGTAGGCTTGCAGGCCGTAGTAGGTCAGGTCCTGGGCGATGAGAATCAGCTCTTTGGTGCCCATGCTCACGAGGCGCCTGGCCTCGGTCACGAGGTCTTCCATCGGGCGGTCGACGTGCTTGCCGCGCATCAGCGGGATGGCGCAAAACGAGCACGGCCGGTTGCAGCCTTCGGCAATCTTGAAGTAGGCGTAGTGCTTGGGCGTAGTCAGCAGGCGCTCGCCCACCAGCTCCTTTTTGTAGTCGGCCTCCAGCACTTTCAGCATCTGGGGCAACTCCAGGGTGCCGAAGTAGGCATCGACCTGCGGAATCTCGACCTCCAGCTCGTCTTTGTAGCGCTGCGAGAGGCAGCCCGTAACATAGAGTTTTTCTAATTTTCCGGCCTCTTTCTCGTCCGCGTAGCGCAGAATGGTATCGATGCTCTCCTGCTTGGCGTTGTCGATAAAGCCACAGGTATTGATAATGACGATGTTGGCATCCGACTTCTTCGCCTCGTGCGTCACCAGAAAGTCGTTGGCCTTGAGCTGGCCCATCAGCACCTCACTATCGACGAGGTTTTTGGAGCAGCCCAGCGTGATAACGTTGACTTTATTCTGTTTAAGAGTTCTAACTTTCATAGACCACGGAGTAGCACGGATTTTAGCGGATTTCACGGAGTTTGTGAACGGCGCTAGCAGACAATGCTTTTTTCTTTTAAGTTATTTTAGGGAGAATAGCTTGTTTAGCTGCCGCTGTGTTAGCGTAGTAAGCTCAGGGCGAAGCTGAAGCCGGGCAACACGTCTTCGCCGCTCAGGGTTTCTTCAAAGCTCTTGGCAATGCTCACCGAGCTGTCGGCGCGGTACACGCGGGCAGTTTCGGCTTTGGGGTCGAGCAGCCAGGCCAGGCGGCAGCCGTTGGCGATGTATTCCTGCATTTTCAGCGCCATCTCCTCTACCGAGTCGGATGCGGATAATAGCTCTACCACAAACTCGGGGCACAGCGGCGGAAACTTACTGCGCTGGCTCTCAGAGAGTGCCTGCCAGGCGGCGGTGCTTACCCAGGCCGCATCGGGCGAGCGCACGGCCCCACTGGGCAGCCGGAAGCCGGTAGAGGAATCGAACACGCGGCCGAGGCGGCTTTGGCGGTTCCAGATGGTCAGGTCTGCGATAAGTTCGCTGTTGCGGCGACCCGTGTCGCCTCCGGTAAGGGCCATATAACTAATAGTGCCGTCGGCGAGGCGCTCAAACTTCAGCTGCGAGTTGGCTTGGCAAAAGGCGAAAAACTCGGCTTCCGTCATGCGCTGCAGACGCTCGGCCATGCCCATGTGCGTGCTGGGCTCCAACTCCTGGTCGGGGGCAAAGGGCAGGATGATACTCATGGCAAGACAAACAAAAAGTGAGCACTGGCTGGTTCGGCTGCTTACAGCGCCTCAAACTGGCGTAAAAACCGCACGTCGTTTTCGGTAAACAGGCGCAAATCCTTGACCTGGTACTTGAGCATGGTGATGCGCTCGATGCCCATGCCCCAGG
This sequence comes from Hymenobacter baengnokdamensis, assembly GCF_008728635.1. Lineage (NCBI taxonomy): Bacteria > Pseudomonadati > Bacteroidota > Cytophagia > Cytophagales > Hymenobacteraceae > Hymenobacter > Hymenobacter baengnokdamensis. The sequence goes on from NZ_CP044285.1 coordinate 955,498, forward strand.
CGTAGCCCGAGTATTTCTCCGAGTCGATGCCGCAGTTTTCGAGCACGTTGGGGTCCACCATGCCGCTGCCGCCGATTTCGACCCAGCCGGTGCCCTTGCAGATGTTGCAGCCCGCGCCTTTGCAGATGAGGCAGGTGATGTCAATCTCGGCGCTGGGCTCGGTGAAGGGAAAGTAGCTGGGCCGGAACCGGATGTTGATATCCTCGCCAAACAGCTCCCGCACAAAGTAGTAAATCGTCTGTTTGAGGTCGGCAAAGCTCACATTCTCATCAATGTAAAGGCCTTCTACCTGATGAAAGAGCATGTGCGCCCGGGCCGATATCGCCTCGTTGCGATATACCCGGCCGGGCATCACGCGGCGGATGGGCAGCGGCTCGTTTTCCATCACGCGCACCTGCACCGTGCTGGTGTGCGTGCGCAGCAGGCTGGGCTGGTCGTCGCCCGCCACGGCCGGCACGAAAAACGTGTCCTGCATATCCCTGGCCGGGTGGTTTTCGGGGAAGTTAAGCGCCGTGAAGTTGTGCCAGTCGTCCTCAATCTCGGGCCCTTCGGCCACCGCAAAGCCAATGCGGCTGAAGATGCGCAGCATTTGTTCGCGTACCAGGCTCAGGGGGTGGCGGGTGCCCAGCGCGTGGGGCACGCCGGGCAGGGTGTAGTCGAAGCCAGCGTCGGCTGGCTGGTTGGCGGCGGCCGCTTCCAGCGCTTCCTGCGCGGCGTCGAAGCGGGCCTGGGCCTGCTGCTTGAGGCCGTTGAGCTGCTGGCCCACGGCGCGCTTCTGCTCGGCGGGCACGGTTTTGAGCTGGTCGAACAAGTCGGCCAGGCGGCCTTTGCGGCCCAGGTAGAGAAGGCGAAACTGGTCGAGGGCGGCGGCGGTGCTGAGGTCGGCGGCGGCTACTTCAGCAGCCAGGCCCAAAATAGATTCCTGCATGGTGCCTGCAAAGGTACGGCGAGCAGCAAGCCCTTATAAAATACCAGCATACGCAGTGATTTCAGGAAAATTATTATCTTGATTATCAACCTTTAGTATAAAAAGTAAAAATAATTTGCCGGCCTCTACCCCGGGCATTCTCAAAAGCTGGCACCGCCTTTGCAAAAGTCTTTTCAGCTTTCAATCCTCTTCTCACCCTTTTCCTCACTCCCAATGCTACGCCGTTTCCTCCTGCCGCTGCTGGGTTTTGCTTTCCTTGCTACCGAAGCGGCTTCGGCCCAAACGCAGCCCACCGCTTCGCCGGTTTCCAAGCCAACGGCCAGCCTGTATGCGCACCCAGCCGCCCGCCCCCGCGTGCTCACGGCCCGTGAGCAGCGTGCTGCCGAAGCGGCGGCCAAGGCGGCGGCGCTGGCTGCCCCGGCGCCAGCCGTAGCCGGCCCCACCGCCAGCGCCAACTGGAATGGCTGGAGCAACGAGCCCCTGCCCCAGTCGACGTCGCAGGCCCAGGATATCGGCAACGGCCAGCACCGCCCTACCCTGAACCTTTCGGTTGCGCCCGGCATGCCCATCAACCAGGTTACCCACGGCGTGAGCACCGATTATGATGGGCACCCGATATACCGCGCAGCGGCCAATACCACGCTGCCCGCCGGGCGCTAACCGCTGCTTTTCTCGCTTCTTTTTCTGCCTGGCAGCGGCCACGAAAGGTAGCCTTTCGTGGCCGCTTTGCGTAAAAGCCGCATCAGCTTATTCCTGCGGGAAGGGTTGGATTTTGTTTTAACCCGCTACTTACGCACATTTAATATGCCCGCGCACCGCACTTTTTGCCTCCCGCTGCTAGGGCTGGCCCTGCTGGCCCTCCCGGCCGTAGCCCAAACCAAGCCCCACGCTAAAGCGACCCACAAGCCAGCGCCGCGAACGGTACCTAATACCACTCCCGCTGCCCGCGCCGCCGACCCGCTGCGCGGTACCAACGACAACGGGAAAGGTAATAATGGCTACGCCGCCCCCGGCGAACCCGTAAACGTAACCGACAACGGTAAGAAAACTCCTGGCTATGACGGCCCGGCGCCCAAGCCGGCCGGACGTACCAACACTACCCTGGCCACCCCTAAATAAGGGGTGAAGTATACCTGACCTAAGAGCCCCCACCAGAGCCGGGCGCGAGTTAGCGCGGCCGGCTCTGGTGGGGGCTCTTACTGCTGACACGTGACCTAAGCTGCGTAATGGGTACAGCACCTTTCTGTGCTGATTAGCCGCTACTCCGCGGCCTGATAGTAAAGCGTACTACAATTTTCGGGGCGCAGTACCAGCTCGGCGGCCTGGCGCACATCGGCAGGGGTTACGGCTTGCAGCTGGGCGGGCTCCTCGTTGACGAGGTTAGCGTTGCCGAGCAGCTTGCCGATGGCCAGGGCCAGGGCACGGTTCAATAACTCAATCTCTCCAAAAACCAAGCCTGCTTCGGCTTGGTTTTTAACCTTTTGCAGCTCGTCGGTGGGTACTTCTTCGCGCAGCAGCTCGGCTACTACGGCTTCTACGGCGCGGTCGGCTTCTTCGAGCGCTACACCCGTGTTGAGCTTGCCGCTCACTACAAACAGGCCGGGGTCCAGGGCGCCGGTTACCGAAGCGGATATATTATTAAAGAGCTGTAAGTCTTTCACTAAGCGCTGGTGCAGGCGGCTCGACTTGCCCCGGCCGAGCACGTCGCTCAGCAAATCGACGGCGTGGTAGCGGGGGTCGAGGCGGGCGGGCATGTGCCAGGCTTTGTAGAGGGCGCTCAGGGGCACGGGGGCGGTGGCAGTAGCGCGGCGGGCTTCGGTCTGGGCCGGCTCCTGGGGCAGCTGGCGCTCGTAGCGCGGGCCGCCCGCAATGGGGCCAAACCACTTCTCAGCCAGGCGCTTCACCTCGGCAAAGGCCACGGCCCCGGCCACTACCAGAATGGCGTTTTGCGGGGCGTAGTGCTGGCGAAAGAAAGCCCGCACATCGGCCATCTCGGCCTCCTCAATGTGGCTGATTTCCTTGCCAATCGTATTCCACTGGTAGGGGTGAGTGGTGTAAGCCAGTGGCTTGAGCTTCAGCCACACATCGCCGTAGGGTTGGTTTAAATAGCTTTGCTTGAATTCTTCGACCACTACCTTACGCTGCACATCAAGGCCGTTTTCGGAGAAAGCCAGGTCGAGCATCCGGTCACTTTCCAGCCAGAAACCGGTTTCGATATTAGCCGCGGGCAGCGATAGGTAATAGTTGGTAATGTCCTGCGAGGTAAAGGCGTTGTTTTCGCCCCCCACCTTCTGCAAAGGCTCGTCATAGCTCGGCACGTTTACCGACCCGCTAAACATCAGGTGTTCAAACAAATGGGCAAAGCCGGTTTTGTCTGGGCTTTCATCGCGCGAGCCCACATCGTACAAGATATTGAGCACGGCCAGCGGCGTAGTAAAGTCTTCGTGTACCAGGCAGCGAAGGCCATTGGTTAGGGTAAATTCCTGAAAGTGAATCATAAAGCACGTTATCTGTTAGCCGTTCTTTTGGTAGCTGCAAGCAAAGAACGTCATAACTTCCTAACGTTAAAGCTGGTCGGAATGTCCCTTGCGGGCCGGCTGCCTGCGTTATTTGCTTCCAGCCAACGAAAAACAAACAAGCATAGCAAAAAACGCCCCATGCAAACTCACGCCGATATCCTGATTATCGGGGCCGGACTGGCCGGCCTGGTGGCCGCGGCCGAAGCCACCGCCGCCGGCAAAAAAGTGCTGGTGCTCGACCAGGAGCCCGCGCAAAGCCTGGGCGGACAGGCATTCTGGTCGTTTGGGGGCTTGTTTCTGGTCGATTCGCCCGAGCAGCGGCGGCTGGGCATTCGCGATAGCTACGAGCTGGCCTGGGCCGACTGGCTGGCCACGGCGGGCTTCGACCGGCCTGAGGATGCCTGGCCGCGCCGCTGGGCTGAGGCCTACGTGCAGTGGGCCGCCACTGAAAAGCGCAGTTGGCTGCGCACGCGCGGCATCAGCTTTTTCCCGGTGGTGGGCTGGGCCGAGCGCGGGGGCTACGGCGCCAGCGGGCCCGGCAACTCGGTGCCGCGCTTTCACGTGACGTGGGGCACCGGGCCGGGCGTGGTGGCGCCGTTTATTGCCCAGGCCCGCGCCGCCGAGGCCAGGGGCTTGCTCACGTTCGGGTTTCGCCACCGCGTAAATGAGCTGGTGCTCACCAACGGGGCCGTAACCGGCGTGCGGGGTGAACTATTAGAAAAATCAGATGTAATGCGGGGGGCGCCCAGCAGCCGTGTGGCCGTGGGCGAGTTTGAGTTAAGCGCCGGGGCCGTTATCGTAACGGCCGGCGGCCTGGGCGGCAACCCCGGCCTGGTGCGGCGCAACTGGCCCGCCCGGCTGGGTGCGCCGCCCAAAAGCCTCATTTCGGGCGTGCCCGCCCACGTCGATGGCCGCATGCTGGGCATTACTGAAAAGGCGGGCGGGCAGCTGATTAACTCCGACCGGATGTGGCACTACACGGAGGGTATTCAAAATTGGGACCCCATCTGGCCCCTGCACGGCATACGCATCTTGCCGGGGCCATCGTCGTTGTGGTTCGATGCGCTGGGGCGGCGGCTGCCGGGGCCGCTCTACCCCGGCTTCGATACGCTGGGCACGCTGGCGCATTTACGCACCACGGGCCACGACCACTCGTGGTTTATTCTCACCCAGAAGATTATCGAGAAGGAATTTGCCCTTTCCGGCTCCGAGCAAAACCCCGATTTGACGGGTAAAAGTATTTGGCAAACGCTGGGCCGGGTACGGGGCGGCGGTACCCCGCCCTTGCGGGCTTTTCTGGAAAAAGGAGCCGATTTTGTGGTTAAAAATAACCTGCCCGACCTCGTGGCGGGCATGAATGCCCTTACGCCCGAGCCATTACTTGACCTGGCTACTATTCAGGCCGAAATTGAAAGCCGCGACCGCCAGCTCACCAACCCCTACGGCAAAGACCAGCAGCTGACGGCCGTGCGCGGGGCCCGCCAGTACGTCGGCGACCGCCTCATTCGCACGGCCAGGCCCCACCGGCTGCTCGACCCGGCCAACGGCCCGCTTATCGCCGTGCGCCTGCATATCATCACGCGCAAAACCCTTGGTGGCCTGCTCACCGACCTGAAAGGCCGGGTGCTGGATGCCGCCGGCCAGCCCGTGTCCGGACTGTTTGCGGCCGGCGAGGTGGCCGGCTTTGGCGGGGGCGGCCTGCATGGCTACCGGGCGCTGGAAGGCACGTTTCTAGGCGGCTGTATTTTTTCGGGTCGGGCCGCAGGGAGGGCCGCGGCAGGGGTAGTATAGGTTTTTTTATATACTTGCCCGCACGCCCAGCAGCCAGGTGCGCGGAATGGGCACGGCCCCGTAGTCCTGGCCGGCGGCATAGGGCGCGCTGCCGCCGCTACTCACGTTGGGGTCATACCCACGGTAGCTGGTGAGCACAAATAGGTTTTGCACCCCGGCCCAAAGACTAATTTCCTGGCTGGCCATCTGGCGCAGGCGGTACGTGAGCGTGAGCGACGAGAGGCGTACGTTAGTGCCGTTTTCGACCAGGCGGTTTGATGCCTGAAGAGCCGGGTTGAACGGACTGGTAGACGCGGCGCCGGCGGCTGGAATAGTTGTATCCTGATGCGTGGGCGTCCAGCGGTCACGCACCGTAGTTGCATTATTGGTGTTGCCAGTGGGCGTATCCAGATAGGCCCGCTGGTAGTTAAGAACCTGGTAGCCAAACATCCCGTCGAGTTGCGCATCGAGGCTCAGGCGGCCTAGCGAAAGCTGCTGACTCAGGCTGAGCAGCTGCGCCGGTATGCCACTGCCCAGTATAGCCTGGGTGTAATACGTATTTCGAGAGCCGCTATAAGGGTCAAGGTAAGTTTGCTGGGCAAAGTGTAGCGAGCCATCGGAGTTAAGCCCCTGCTGCTGGTAGCCGTAGAAAGTGCCAACGGGCTGGTTGTCGGCTACCGGCGTAGCCCTGACGGCGTACTCGTCGCCTTGCAGTCGATTACGGTTGGCACTGGCAGCCAGGTGAGTTGTCCCTTGCACATATCCGGTTTGCCAGGTGGCAGTAAGCGTCAGCTCCAGCCCTTGGTTGCGAATGTCGCCTTCATTAAACTGGGTATAAATGCCCCCCGCCGAGCTGGGTAGCGGCTGTTGGGTAGCTATCAGTGCATTGGAGGTGTGGCGCTGATATACCACAAGCTGGCCGCTAAAATGGCTGGTGCTGGTAGGACGCCCCAGCCGCAGGCCGGCTTCGACCTGGTCGGTGTAAAGAGGCGATTGCACATGACCGGCGGTAATCAGGCTGCCCGGTGAGGATGTAGTAATGCGTTGTGGCCCAAAAGTGCCAAACCCGAACCCGAAGGTGCTCGTGCGGGCCGCTCCCAGCCACAGCGTGGGTGCCAGTTGCCGGCTTGAAAGCTGGGGGTGCCAGCTTACCTGTGCATTGGGGTAAAACAAGGTTTCCGTGGCATCTTTGAAATGCGCATAGCTTAGGCCAGCCTCTACCTCCAGGAGGCTGTCTAAGGCGTAGCGAAGGTGAGCCCAGGGCCGGTAGAGCTGACTTTTGGCCGATTGACTTGCCGTGACGTACCCATAAGCGTAGGAAGGGGGCGTAGCCCGGTTCAGTAAGCCCTGGTAGCTAACTTCATAGCCAGTGGTCATATTCTGCCCCTGGTACTGGTAATTTAATTCTGCCCCTAACTGCTGCCGCTGGCCAATCTGCCGCTGGTAGCGCAGGGCTAGCGAGCTGGCCCATTGGCTGGACTGATACGTTTGGTTGGCATACAGCAAGCTGCTTTCGGGGGCTACCAGGGGGCCATTTACGAGTGGCGCATACGCATCCGCATCGAGCAAGGTACGCTGAAAGTTGGCCGTGGCCTGCATCGTCAGGTGAGCACCTAGCTGATAATCGGCCGCTACCTGCGCGAGTAGGCGGCGGGTGCGCGGAGTGCGGTACGTATAAGCTAGCACCGCTACCGGATTGGCAAAAATTAGCCCTGCCGAACTTCCCGTATAGCCGCTGTAGCCACCCTGGCTGGTGCGCACAGCGAGGGTGGGCCGGGCCAGTAGAGCCTCGCGGGTGGCGCTCCCGCTGCCCGTTGCAAACGGCTGGTGTTGGTCGGTCTGACCCGCTGTTAGCGAGCCGTGCAAGGCCAGCCGGCTGGTAGCCTGGTGGCCTATTGCCAGCCGCAAGCCATATCTGGTGAGGTCGGCGGTCCGCAGCACGCCGCTTTGCTGGCGATAATCGGCACCAAGCAGAAACGTGCTTTTAGCGGAGCTGCCTTCCAGGCTTACCTGATGCTGCTGCAAGCCTGCCGTTTGGTAGGTTTCCGCCTGCCAGTCGGTACCCGTGCCAAGGTCAGTGGAGGGGTAGGGCAGGGTGGCGCCCGGCCCGGCCGAGTGACGAGCGGCTTCATTGGCAACCGCCGCGAATTCGCTGGCATCTAACAAACTATAGCGTTGCCGAACCTGCTGAATGCCGGCGTAGGCCGAGTAGCTTACGCGCAGTGGCCGCCCTGTGCGGCCCCGTCGGGTGCGAATGCTGACCACGCCGTTGGCTCCCAGCGGCCCAAAGCGCGCCACAGCGGCCGGCCCAGCCAGAACGTCCACGCGTTCTATGCTCTCTGGCGGCAAAAGCAGCAAGGGGTTACCACCTACCTCGCTATGCAGCTCAGCTACTGAAAGGTAATCGCCTCGCATACTGGGAGTTTGTGCAGTAAATGGCCCCAGCGGCTGGTCGGGCGTCAGCTCATCATTAAGCGCCGGCAGCCCATCAATGATATACAGCGGCTGGGCCTGGCCCAGGGTTACACTGGCTCCTCTGATGCGTACTACGTTGCCGCTGCCGGGCGTGCCGTCATAAGGCGTCACCTGCACGCCCGCCACCGTGCGCAGCTGGTCCTGAATCGTGAGAAAGGGCCGCACCGGCTGCTCCTGCCCCTGCAAGCGAAACGTGCCAAGACGGGCCAGCGAATCGGGCAGCTCGCCCAGCACCGGCGGGCGCAGCGTATCGCCCGGCACGGTCAGCGGCGCAGAGCTAGTTTGGGCCGCTACGGGTAGCGCTGCCAACAACCCAAGTACAGCGTAGTAATTCTTCATAAGAATAGGTAGGTAGCTTGGGGGCAAAGCTAAGCAGCCAGCTTATGTTAGCCTCCAGGCTTTTCTCGTTGTGCGGAAAGGCGATGAGCAATGCTTTACTCGAATTAGCGAGGGCATATCAGGCCGCCCACATCAGCCATACATCTTCATCAGCTCGACACTAAAAGCTCATGTAACTTATTGATTTTGCGCTTCGTACAAGCCTCACAATTTCCCGCCTAACCCTTACGACCATGTCGAAGAAAGCAGCAGAAAGCCACAAGCAGGCCGCCCAGCACCACACGGAGGCCGCCAAACACCACACCGAGGCCGCCAAGAGCCACGAGGCCGGCAACCACGAAAAGGCTGCCCACCACGCGCATACCGCCGCTGCGCACACCGAGCACGCTACCGAGCATGCCGGCCACGCGCGCAAGAGCCACGCCGAAGAGCACGGCAAAAAGTAGTTGCCAGCACTTCGGTGCATAGCCTGGGCCGGCCCGCTTTTCTATCCAGAAAGGCGGGCCGGCTTTTTGCGTGATGCGGGCTGGGCTTGGCCGCTACCTTTGCCACCCCAACCTGCCCCCGCTGCCCTATGACATTCGACCGCAAAGACTACCCCAACGACGTGCTGCTGCGCCTCTACCGCGAGCTGCTGAAGCCGCGCCTGATTGAGGAAAAGATGCTCATTCTGCTGCGTCAGGGCAAGATAACTAAGTGGTTTTCGGGCATCGGGCAGGAAGCCATCTCGGTGGGCAGTACGCTGGCATTACATAGCGACGAGTATATATTGCCCCTGCACCGCAACCTGGGCGTGTTTACCGGGCGCGGCGTGCCCCTGGGGCGGCTCTTTGCCCAGTGGCAGGGCAAAGCCACGGGCTACACCAAGGGCCGCGACCGCTCGTTTCACTTCGGTACCAACGAGCACCACATTGTGGGTATGATTTCGCACCTGGGGCCCCAGCTGGCCGTGGCCGACGGCATTGCGCTGGCCGATTTATTAGATGAAAAGCCGCGCGTCACGCTCACCTACTCGGGCGATGGCGGGGCCAGCGAGGGCGACTTTCACGAGGCCCTCAACGTGGCGGCCGTGTGGCAGCTGCCGGTTATATTTCTGATTGAGAACAACGGCTACGGGCTCAGCACGCCCAGCAATGAGCAGTTCCGGTTCAAGTCGTTTGTTGACAAAGGCCCCGCCTACGGCATGGAAGCCGTGCAGGTAGATGGCAACAACGTGCTCGAAGTATATGATAAAATATATACATTGGCGACCGACCTGCGCCAAAACCCGCGCCCGGTGCTGGTGGAGGCGCTCACGTTTCGGATGCGCGGCCACGAGGAAGCCAGCGGTACCAAGTACGTGCCCGCCGAGCTGATGCAGGAATGGGCCGCCAAAGACCCCGTCGAGAACTACGAGAAGTGGCTGCTGGCCGAAGGCATTCTCAGCGAAACGGCCCGCGTGCAAATGCGCGAAACCATCAAGCAGGAGATAGAGAAAGGCTGGCAGGAAACCGAGGCCGCCCCCGCCCCGGTAGCCGATGATGCCCGCGAGCTGGCCGACATGTATGCGCCGGCTCCGCAGCTACAGGTGAAAAAAGAAGAGTTAAAAGATGGTAGCCCCGCACCGGCAGAAGAAAAAGAGCAGCTTTCAACTAAAGAAATCCGCTTTATCGATGCCATTCAGCAGGGCCTGCGCCAGAGCATGCAGCGCTACCCCGAGCTAGTGCTGATGGGCCAGGACATTGCCGAGTACGGCGGTGTATTTAAGATTACCGAAGGCTTCGTGGCCGAGTTTGGCAAGGGCCGGGTGCGCAATACGCCACTTTGCGAGTCGGCCATCGTGGGCGCGGGCCTGGGCCTGAGCATCCGCGGCAAGAAGGCGATGGTCGAGATGCAGTTTGCTGATTTTGTGACCTGCGGCTTCAATCAGATTGTCAATAACTTGGCTAAAAGCTACTACCGCTGGGGCCAGCACGCCGATGTGGTGGTGCGCATGCCCACCGGTGCCGGCACGGCCGCCGGGCCGTTTCACTCGCAAAGTAACGAGGCGTGGTTTACCCATGTGCCGGGGCTGAAAGTGGTGTATCCGAGCAATCCGCACGATGCCAAAGGCCTGCTTTGCGCGGCCTTTGAAGACCCCAATCCCGTCATGTACTTCGAGCACAAGTTGCTGTATCGCTCACTGAGCGGGCCGGTGCCCGAGGCGTACTACACCACGCCCATCGGCCAGGCGGCGCTGGCCCAGGAGGGCGACGAGCTGAGCGTTATCACCTACGGCCTGGGTGTGCATTGGGCCTTGGCTGCCTGCAAAGAGCTGGCTATCAAGGCCGATATTCTGGACCTGCGCACCCTATTACCCTGGGATACCGAAGCCGTGAGCCGCACCGTGCACAAAACCGGCCGCGTGCTCATTCTGCACGAAGACACGCTCACGGGCGGCCTGGGCGGCGAGCTGGCCGCCTGGATTGCCGAGCACTGCTTCAGCAGCCTCGATGCGCCGGTGCGGCGCGTAGCTTCGCTCGATACGGCCGTGCCGTTTGCGCCGCCGCTGGAGGCCGGTTTTTTGCCCCAGCAGCGTTTGCGTGAGCAGCTTAAGGCGTTGCGCGACTACTAGCCCGGCCGGCAGCCTTGTATCTTGCGTATAGTCGGGCTCAATAATCTTGCTGTGAAGTTTTTAAAGAAGCTACCTGTTCGCGTTGTCTTTTTGCTGCCCTTCGTGCTGGGGCTGCTGAGCAGCTGCGCGGTGTACGACCATATTTTTCATCCGCACCGCCTGCCCACGCCCAAGATGAACCCCGAGCTCAAAGCGAAGGTGAAGGCCGCGGAGAAAGCGCGCCACAAAGGCACCTCGCTCAAGCCGGCCGAAACGACCACCGACGAGGCGGCTGGTGCGGGTGGTAGTGCAGGCAGCGCCGAGCCCGGCGCCCCGGCTGCGCCCGCCGGTGCCGCGCCTGCTGAAGAGAAGAAGAAAACGATGTCGTACAGCGAGCTGCCCACCGGCACCAAAGTTAAATACGATAAGCACCTGCTCATTAAAAAGAGCTGGCTGGAGCGCATTCTGCAAAACAGGCGCAAGCTGCACCACTACGATACCCGCCCGCTGACGCCCCGCGAAGCCAGCCGCGAAAACCGCCGTATTCGCAAGCACGGCCATACCAAGGGTGATAAAGGGGGCGATACCGCGCCCGGCAAGCAGAAAGGCTCTGTTGACCCGGCCCTCGACCCAGGCCCCGACCCTGGTCCGCCCGCTGCGGCTCCTACCCAGCCCAGTGTTGCCCCCGACCCGGCACCCGCTCCCAAGCCCGCCAAAACCAAGGCCAAAAAAGTGCCGGTGCCCAAGCCCGACCCTACGCAGCCGGCTCCGGGCCAGTAATTTCGCTCGCTTCCTTTCCCACTCTTTTCGTTGTGCTTATGCTTCGTTATTTTCCGCTGGGCCTGCTCTGGTTGGCTACGGCCGCCTCGGCGCAGATAGAGCCCGTGAGCCCGGCTCGCCAGCGGGCGGCCGAGCGCCAGGCCCGGCGGGCCGCTCACACGGTCGAAGCGCCTTACAAAGACAGTCACCTCGATGCGCCGCACCGGCCGCTGCGGCGCGGCGAAAGCGCGCCCCTCACCCGCGTGGCCAACGAGCCCCGGTTTGGCCGCGATGGCGCGCCGCATGTTACCGAGCCAAAATTTCCCGGCCTGCGCCGCCACCCCAAAAGCGAACCCAAGCCCTAGCTCCAGGGTTAAAAGAACTAACCGGCGCCTGCCCGCTGGTTAAATATAGAAAAAATACTATATTAAAACCGCCTTTCCCATTATGGCTACCCCCTGGCTCCCACTTACCCAGCCTGAGCAGCTGCGCGACCTTGTGCAGGAATCGCACGAGCATCCGGTGCTCATTTTTAAGCACAGCACCACCTGTTCCATTAGCGCGGCGGCTAAGGCCAAGGTTGAGCGCCAGTGGCCCGACGCCTCACTGCCCGCCGACACGCCGCTTTACTACCTCGACTTGCTGCGCTTTCGCCCCCTTTCGGGTCAGATTGCCGACGAGTTTGGCGTGCAGCACCAGTCGCCGCAGCTGCTGCTCATTCAGGATGGTGAGTGCCGCTACCACGCCTCGCACATGAGCATCCGGCTCAGCGAAGCCGGGGCCGCAGTGGCTGCCAAATAGAAAATCCGCCCAACAAAAAGAGCCGCTCCGGGAAATCCGGAGCGGCTCTTTTTGTTGATGCAACTAGTGCTCAGTCAGAGGAATTAGTTACCCTAATTTTCTGGTAATGGCGGTCGAGTTTAACGCGGGCTTTTTCGAGGGTGAACTGCCAGTGGACGGTAACCTGGGCGGCATTGCGCTGGGCCACGCAGGCGGCGACGTGGGCGGTGAGTTCGTCGAGGGTGGGGATGCGCTGGTGCAGGCACTGGCGGGCGATGGCCGAGAGTTCAAGTTCGACCATGTTAAGCCAGGAGGCATTTTTAGGGGTGTAGTGCACCTCGAAGCGGGCAGCCAGCGCGCGGGCCTGGGCGGCGGGCAGGTGCTGGTAGAAGACGGCGTCGGTGTGGGTGTTGAGGTTGTCCTGCACGAGCACGATTTTCTCGGCCTGCGCATAGTGGGCGGCCAAGGCCTGCATAAAACGGCAGTAATCGGCCCCGGTCCGGCGGGCCGAGACCTCGACCAGGCGCTGGCCGGTGCCCGGCTCAAACGCCACCAGCAGGCAGGCCGTGCCCTGGCGCACGTAGGTGCTGCTTTCGCGGCGGGGGCGCCCGGCTCTAGCGGCCTGCTCGCCTACGGCGGGCTGGGCCGGCACCGGGGGCAGGGGTTCGACGGGCTGGCTGTGGAGCACACAAGGGCGCTCATCGAAGCAGACGACGGGGAAAAGCGGGTCGTGAGGCCGCTCGTAGACGGCCAGCACGTCCTCCATGCGGGCTACGAAGGCCGCATTCATCGCCCCGAGGCACCAGTGCTGCTGGCGGTGGGGGTGCAGCTCGTTTTTTTGAGCATCTGGCTCACCGTTTCGTGGGAAATAGTGTCCACCAGGCACAGTTCCACCGCCTTATCGGCCAGCAAGCGCAGGGTCCAGCGGCTATGGCCCACCGGGGCCGGTGTACAGGCTAGCGCCGTGACGGCGGCGCGTTGGGGACCATCAAAGCGGCGTGGCCCACCACTACGCGGGGCCTCGGCCAAGGCGACTTGCCACCCGGCCGCTTCGTACCGGCGGCGTATCTTGCTGACTGCCTGGCGGCTCAGGCCAACGGCTTGGCCGGCGGCCTGCTGGCCGATACCGGTCGCCAAGGCCAGCAGCGCCTGGGCGCGGCGCACGGCTCGTACGGGCCGACGACCGGTGCGCGTGAAATTTTCGAGGGCAGCTTGGTCAGCCGCCGGGAGGGCAAAGGGAGTAAGGGGACGAGACATAAGGCCCCTAACCCGGAGCACAGTGGTTTGTTAATTATTTCCTCTGACGCAGCACTAGCTGGTTGCCCGACAGCTAATTACTTCTTGGCGTCCATTTCAGCCTGAAGCTTCTCAAACATGGCCAGGTGCATCTGCAGCATCGGGATATTCTTGGCCGCATAAGCCCGAACCTCGGGGTCGCCGGCTTTGGTCGAGCCATCCGTGAACTCCTTGATGTCGTCTTTATGGTCTTTCACCATCTGCTTGACGTACTCCTTGTCCAGCGAAACATCCTTGTTGGCTAGCACATCATTGTACACTTTCTGCTGCTCGTCGCCCAGCACGGTGGGCAGAGTAATGTTCTTTTTGGCCGCGAGTGCTTTTAGCTCGGCATTGCCTTTGGTGTGGTCTTTCACCATCTGCTCGGCGGCTTGCCGGGCGCCGGGCGTCCGGGCACGCTTGGCTACCTCTGTACCCATCTGCACTTCGAGCAGACCACCGCTGGCAGCTTTGGTCATAAACTCCGAGTCATCTTTTTTATCATCTTTTACAGCGGCGCCCTGCCCAGTGGGCTGAACGGTGCTGTCGGCTTTCGCCTCGTTTACTTTCTGCGCCTCCTTCACCGAGTCGGTTGAGGAGTTGCAGCTGGCGGTTGCCAGCAAAAGCGTAGCGGCTACCAAACTAAGCTGAAAAGATTTCATAAAAGCAGTGTTCGCTGATAAAGAGGGTATTACTTCTGTCAGGCTGACCAAGCGGTCGGACTTACATCTTCATATGACTGTCCTGGGTAGCCATTTGCAGGTGGCTTTCCACTACGGGCAGCGTCTTTGTAATGAAACCCTGCAAGTCAGCATCCTTCGTCATTTTCTGGTGCGCGGCCATCGTGTTGGCCATTTTCTGGTGGTCAGTTACCATCTGGCTGAGGTATTTTTCCTCCAAAGCCTTACCCGAAAGCTTCTCCATAGCAGGGGCCATTGCTTTGTGCTCGGCGTCCATGTCGGTAGGTAGCTTTACACCTTTTTTAGCCGCAATAGTCTTGAGGTCGGCCGTGCTCTTGGTGTGGTCGGCTATCATCTTGTTAGCCATATCTTTAGCAGGGCCGGTAACGCCTTTAGCCAGCGCCATTTTGCTCTGCTGAATCTCGTTCTGGTCGGAGTGCGCGGCTGACATCATAAACTCGGCATCGGTGGCATGCGGCGCGGTGGGGCCATTAGGGTCAGCTTTGCCGGCAGTAGCCGCAGCACCCGCCGGCGATGACATCGCCATTTTGGACGTATCGGCACTCGTTGCCTTAGCAGTGGAAGCCGAATCGGGGCTGGCAGCAGTAGTGGTGGTAGTAGTGCTGGTGTCGGTGTTTGAGCCGCACGATGACAGAGCGAGCAGGCAGGCCCCCAGCAGGGGTAAAGTGGAGCGGAGCATGGTAAGTGAAAAAGAGTGAATGAGAAAGGTAGTTGAATACGAGTAGATTAGCTGAAAGTTGCACTTACTTTTTAAGTTTCTGACTACAAGGATACTTGGCAGACTGCCGTTCAAGTATTATTTTTTCAGGCGGTCATTAAACTCTGGGTGGCTTTGTCGCTCTTAGCTAGTACAAACGCTTTTTATAACCCTGGCTACTTCACCCTTACCTTACTTACCCATGCGTTACCACCTTACCAGCCTTCGCTCCTTAGCCTATGCCGCCCTGGCAAGCGGCCTGTTGCTGACTGCCAGCTGCCACCGTGCCGATGTAGTAGCCGACGACGTAACCTCGGCCGAAGACCAGGGCCAGGGCGACGAGGAAAATGCTACCACGACCGACCTTGTCGAGGCCGCCGCTCCTCAGGATGCTACCGACTCGGCCAGCCCCACTGTGTCTGACCCTGCTGAGCTTAAAACGCTGGTTTCGGGCTGCCTCACCCGCACCTACGATGCCAGCACCCGCACGCTCACGCTCGACTTTGGCCCTACCAACTGCCTGTGCGCCGATGGTCGCTACCGTCGGGGTAAGATTACGGCCGTGTTTAGCGGCCCTTACCGCCAGGCTGGCGCGGTGGTTACCATCAACCGCACCAACTACTTCGTCAACGACAACCAGCACCTGGGCACCCGCGTCATCACCAACCTCGGCAATGGCTCGTTTAACCTGAGCGTGCAGAACGCCAGCATCATCTTCGCCAATAATGGCGGCACTACTTCCTGGTCGTCGGAGCGCACCTATACCCGTACGGCGGGCTTCGGCACGCGCAGCATCCTCGACGATGTCTATAGCATTACGGGCGCGCTCACGGGCACCAACCGCCGCAATGTTACCTACGCGGCCACCATCCAGAGCCCGCTTATTAAGAAGTTCAGCCCCGGATGCGCCCGGCACTTCGTAGCCGGCATCGTTGAGATTACCAACGACAAGGAAAAAGCAATGCTGCTTAACTATGACCCCACGAACACGGCTGCCTGCGACAACATCGCCTCCGTAACCGTAAACGGCCATACCCGCACCATCTACCTGAAGTAATGGCTAAACCGCAGATTTGTCGGATTTTAGTGACGATTACTTGGAAGTGAATCAACAAAAAAGGCTGCTCACCTGAGCAGCCTTTTTTGTTATCAGGGACTGGTATAGCTGGGTACGATTGGGAAAGTAAGCGGCATCACCAAAATCCGGGTAATCCGCGGTTCAGACAGCCTGGGCCAGGAGCGCCTCAGCCAGCAGCAGGTCTTCGGGAGTCGTGATTTTTAAATTGCGGTAGTCGCCTTCCACCAGGTGCACCGGGTGCAGGTCGTCCACTACGCTGGCATCGTCGGTGAAGGTTGGCAGCTCGGGCAGGCGATAGGCGCGGCGCAGCAGCGCCAGGTCAAACGTCTGCGGCGTCTGCATCAGGCGCAAGCGGCGGCGGTCGAGCGGCGACGAGCCGGCCGCCCCCAGCAGCCGCACCGAATCTTTGGGGGGCACGGCGGCCGCGGCCGCGCCGTGCGCAGCGGCCGCCTGGTAAGCGGCCTCAATCACGGGCGTTGAGACGAGCGGCCGCACGCCGTCGTGCACGGCCACCAGCGCGCCGGCGGCATCGGCGGGCAGCGCAGCCAGGCCGGCTTTCACCGATGCCCAGCGCGTAGCGCCGCCCGCTACCAGCGTATGCGGCAGGGTAATATTATATTTTTTGCATATTGACTGCCAGTAGGCAAGCTGGTCAAACGGCAGCACCACCACCACCTGCGCCACGCCCAGCGTCGGCTCGGCAAAGCGGCGCAGCGTGTGCAGCAGCACCGGCTCGCCGCGCAGCAGCAAAAACTGCTTGGGCCGGTCGGCCCCCATGCGCTGCCCCGTGCCCCCGGCCACCAGAATGGCGTAGCGTACTGGCTTAGAAGGGTCTGTCATGGGAGGCGTACCGAAGTGGAGCGCGGCAAGCAACGGCTGCCGGACGGCTACTTATCACAAAGCGGCGCTACAGAATCAGCATCGCGTCGCCAAAGGCGAAGAAGCGGTACTTTTCTTTGATAGCTTCCTGGTAGGCCTCCATCAGCAGCTTGTAGCCGGCGAAGGCCGAAGCCATCATCACCAGCGTGCTTTCGGGCAGGTGAAAGTTGGTGAGCAGCGAGTTAGCGATTTTGAAGTCGTAGGGCGGATAGATAAACTTGTCGTTCCAGCCCTGCGTCACCTTAATGCGACTGTTGGCCGACACCGAGGCGTCGAGCGCCCGCATGGTCGTCGTGCCAATGGCGCACACCTGCTTTTTCGCATCCATCGCCTTGTTAACCACCTTCACGGCCTCGGCGCTCACGAAAAACTGCTCCGAGTCCATCTTATGCTTGGTGAGGTCTTCCACGTCCACGTTGCGGTAGGTGCCCAGGCCCACGTGCAGCGTAATGTAGGCCTTCTCTACACCCTTGATTTCCATGCGCTTCATCACTTCGCGCGAGAAGTGCAGGCCGGCGCTGGGAGCCGCCACAGCGCCAATGTTCTCGGCATATATCGTCTGGTAGCGCTCTTTATCGGCGGGCTCGGTTTCGCGCTTCAGCACGTCTTTGGGCACGGGTGTTTCGCCCAGCTCGTAGAGCGCCTTGCGAAACTCCTCGTCGGTGCCGTCAAACAAAAACTTGATGGTGCGGCCCCGCGAAGTCGTATTATCAATTACCTCGGCTACAATGTCGGAGTCGCCGAAATACAGCTTATTACCTACCCGAATTTTGCGGGCGGGGTCCACCAGTACGTCCCACAGGCGGCCTTCCTTGTTCAGCTCACGCAGCAGGAATACCTCAATCTGCGCGCCGGTACGCTCCTTTTGACCGTACATGCGGGCCGGAAATACCTTGGTATCGTTGAACACGAAAACGTCGCCCTCCACAAAATAATCCAGAATATCTTTGAACATCTTATGTTCAATCTGGCCGGTGGCGCGGTTTACCACCATCAGGCGCGATTCGTCGCGGTGGCGGGCAGGGTGACTGGCAATCAGCTCTTCGGGGAGTTCAAACTTGAACTCATGCAGTTTCATCGCCATGATGGGCAGTACTAGGGGGAAGTTACCGAAAATTCGGGGGGCAAAGGTACGGATTTTTTTTGGGTAAGGGTAAACTTGTCGGGCTAAGGCTATCAAATTCAGGGAAAAGCCATCTTGCGTACTACTTTTCGGGTGGTTTTGGGTTGTCGCCCGTCGGCAACTACCTAAAGATTACGCCTCATCCCTATGCTTCTAACCTTTCGCCTGGTGCTCGAAAGCTTTGCCTTTGCCTGGCAGGCGCTACGGTCTAACCTGTTGCGTACCATCTTGTCGCTGCTGGGCGTTACGGTGGGTATTTTTTCGATTATAGCCGTGTTCATGGTCGTCGATTCGCTCGAAGCCAACGTGCGCAGCAGCATGAACTTCCTGGGCGACAAGGTTATTTACGTCAACAAGTGGCCCTGGGTATTCGAGTCTAACTTTCCCTGGTGGAAGTACTTCAACCGCCCCGTGCCCACGCTGCGCGAGTTTCAGCAGCTGCAAAAGATGCTGCCGGCCAGCAGCCAGAAGGGAGTTGCCATTTTCGTAGCCAAAAACGGCAACACGCTGAAGGCGGGCGTCAACTCGGTGAGCGACTGCGCTTTGGAAGGGGTAAGCTACGATTACCGCACGATATCGAGCGTGCCGATTGAGAAAGGCCGCTACTTTACGCCGCAGGAGATGGACGCCGGCCGGCCGGTAGCCATCATCGGTGCAACCATAGCCGAAAACCTATATCCGCAGGGCGACCCGCTAGGCCAGCAGCTCAAAACCCAGGGCCGCTACTTCACGGTGATTGGGGTGATGAAAAAAGAAGGAAAAAACCTGCTCGGCACGCCCAGCAACGACGCCAACTGCCTGATTCCGTACGGCAGCTTCGCCAGCATTTTTGCCATGAGCAGCACCGGCATGAGCGGCCCGTCGCCCACACTCGGCGTGAAAGGCCGCGACGACGACCCCGGTCTGCTCAACCTCGAAGCCGAGATGCAGGGCGCTATGCGCATTATCCGTGGGCTCAAGCCCCGGCAGGAAGACAATTTTGCCCTCAATCGCCCCGAGATGATAGCCTCGGCTATTGGAAAGCTGTTTAGCGTTATTGGCATAGCCGGGGCCATTATTGGCTCGTTTGCGATGCTGGTAGGCGGCTTTGGCATTGCCAATATCATGTTTGTGTCGGTGCGCGAGCGCACCAACATCATCGGGATTCAGAAGTCGCTGGGGGCTAAAAATTTCTTTATTCTGTTCCAGTTTCTGTTTGAGGCCGTGTTCCTGTGTCTGCTGGGTGGCGCGACGGGTATTTTTCTGGTCTGGCTCATCACGCTTATCCCGCAGGATAGTATGGAGCTGTTTCTGAGCGCGGGCAATATCTCGCTGGGCTTATTGGTTTCGGTGGGCATTGGCATTCTGGCGGGTATTATTCCGGCGGTGCTGGCCGCCAACCTCGACCCGGTGATAGCTATCCGGGCTAAGTGAGCGAGCAATTTTTAATTAGCAAGTAGCTGATTTTCGGAAATATATACGCTGCTTTGGCCTAAGTGCCTGCTGCAGAACTGCCAAAGCACATTAAAAAATCATCCGATTAATTCCTTATCTTCGCGCTTTACTGTTGGCCGCCCCGCTCCCTGAGCTGGGGCGGTTTCGTTTTTCCCCACCCTGGCAGGTATGTCCAAACTTAAAAAAACCAGCAAAACCAAGTCTTCCGACGATAGCCTGAATGCAGGCTCGGGCAAGACTATTGTGCAGCCCAACGTAAATGATAACAAGCTGACTTCCATTACGGAGCTGCGCCAGCAAACCGGCAATACGCCCAAAACCACGCCCGACCCCGACGAGCAGCGCATCCGTAAAGCCTTCGTAGACAAAGACTGGAACGAGATTAAAATTGCCGATAGCTGGCAGATTTTCAAGGTGATGGCCGAGTTTGTGGAAGGCTTCGAGAAGCTATCCAAAATCGGCCCCTGCGTCAGCATTTTCGGCTCAGCGCGTACCAAGCCCGACAACCCGTACTACCAGATGGCCGAGGAAATCGCCTCCAAGCTGGTGCGCCACGGCTACGGCGTTATCACGGGGGGCGGCCCCGGCATTATGGAAGCCGGCAACAAGGGCGCCCGCGCCGAAGGCGGCAAGTCGGTAGGCCTTAACATTGAGCTGCCTTTCGAGCAAACCCACAACATCTACATCGACCAAGACAAGTGCATCAACTTCGATTACTTCTTCGTGCGCAAGGTGATGTTTGTAAAGTATGCCCAGGCCTTCGTGGGTATGCCCGGCGGCTTCGGCACCATCGACGAGCTGTTTGAGGCCCTGACCCTGATTCAAACCAAGAAAATCGGACGCTTCCCCATCGTGCTGGTAGGCACGGCCTACTGGAGCGGCTTGTTTAAGTGGATTGAAGACGTGATGCTCCACGAAGAGCACAACATCTCGGCCGAAGACATGCACCTGGTGCAGATAGTGGACGACGCCAGCGAGGCCGTTAAAATCATCGACGATTTCTACCACAAGTACTCATTGTCGCCGAATTTTTAGGCTAAAATCCCCTTTTGTTGAAAGCCGGACGGAAACGTCCGGCTTTTTTGTTGCTTTTTTGAGAAGGTCGGCAGCACCCGTAATTCTGCCGCCCCGTACTTTGCCCTACCATGACTGACCAGCCCACTGCTCCCGCCAAAAAGCTCTTCCTGCTCGACGCTTTTGCCCTTATCTACCGCTCGCACTTCGCCTTTTCCAAAAACCCGCGCATCAACTCGAAGGGCGTGAATACGGGCGCAATATTAGGTTTTACGAATACCTTGGTGGAGGTGCTGCAAAAGGAGAAGCCTACCCATATCGGGGTGTGCTTTGATGGGCCGAAGAAGACCTTTCGCCACGAGCAGTTCGCGGCCTACAAGGCCCAGCGCCAGGCCATGCCCGAGGATATTGGGGTGGCAATTCCCTACATCAAGCAGATTATCAAGGCCTTTCATATCCCGGTTCTGATGATGGATGGGTACGAGGCCGACGACGTAATCGGCACCATTGCCCAGCGGGCCGAGGCCCACGGCTTCGAGGTGTTTATGATGACGCCCGACAAGGACTACTGCCAGCTGGTAACGGAAAACATCAAAATATACCGCCCGGCTTTTATGGGCAACGCGGCCGAAGTGCTCGACGTGGCGCACGTGCTGCAACGCTTCGAGATTGAGCGCGTCGAGCAAGTAATTGATATTCTGGGCTTGCAGGGCGATGCGAGCGACAATATTCCCGGTATTCCGGGTATCGGAGAGAAAACGGCCAAGACGCTGATTCAGAAGTACGGCTCGGTAGAGAACCTGATTGCTAACGTGGATGAGCTGAAAGGCAAGCAGCAGGAAAACGTGCGCAACTTCGCCGAGCAGGGCCTGCTGAGCAAGGAGCTGGCGACCATCCACGTCAACGTGCCCATCGATTTTGAGCCCGAATCACTGACGGTTGATGCGCCCGACGAAGCCCAGCTACGCGGGCTGTTCGACGAGCTGGAGTTTCGGCAGCTGGCCGCGCGGGTGCTGAGTGGCGGCGCGGCGGCGCCCAGTGCTGGTCGGGGCCCGGCCGCGCCGGTAGGGCGCGGGGCGCGCCGGCCCAAAGTAGCCGCGCCGAGCGCCCAGGGCTCGCTCTTTGGCGAGGGCAGCGAAGCCGTAATAATCGCCGCCGAAAACGGCGAGTTTGCGCCCGGCGATGAGGGCGCTTACTACACCGGCCCGCGCAAAACGCTGGAAGACGTGCCGCATCACTACCACCTGATAGACACGCCTGCGCTACGCACCTCATTGCTGGCCTTCTTGTTGCAGCAGCCCGAAGTGAGCTTCGACACCGAAACCACCGGGCTCAATACCATGACGGCGCGGCTGGTGGGCCTCTCATTCAGCTACGTGCCGGGTGAGGCGTACTACGTGCCCGTGCCGCAGGACGACGCCGAGGCCGCGCAGGCGCTGGTAGACGAGTTTCGGCCGTTTTTTGAGAGCGGGGCCATTGTGAAAGTAGGCCAGAATATCAAGTACGACCTGCTCATTCTCAAGAACTACGACGTGCGCGTAGCCGGACCGTTCTTCGATACTATGCTGGCGCATTACCTCATCGAGCCCGACATGCGCCACAACATGGACGTGCTGGCCGAGACGTATCTGCACTACACGCCGGTGCCCATCACCGACCTCATCGGGCCCAAGGGCAAAAGCCAGAAAACAATGGCCGACATCGAGCCGGCCCGCGTGCGCGACTACGCCTGTGAAGACGCCGACGTGACCTTGCAGCTGCGCCACGTATTCGAGCCCATGCTCAAAGACCTGGGTTTGCTGGGCTTGCTAAATGACGTGGAAAACCCGCTGGTGCCGGTGCTGGCCGACATCGAGCGCGAGGGCGTGCGCATCGACTCCAACGCCATGAACGAGTACTCGGCCGAGCTGCAAGGCTACGTGCAGGAGCTGGAAACGCAGATTTTTAAAGAAGCCGGCGAGGTGTTCAACATCGGCTCGCCCAAGCAGCTGGGCGAGGTGCTGTTTGATAAGATGCAGCTCGGCGGCGGCAAAATCAAGAAAACCAAAACCGGGCAGTATGCAACCGGCGAGGAAATCCTGAGCGTGCTGGCTATCGACAACCCCATCGCCGGCCTTATCCTGGAATATCGCCAGCTTACCAAGCTGCGCTCGACCTACGTGGAGGCGCTGCCGCAGCTGGTGTGCGAAGATGGGCGCGTGCATACCACGTTCAACCAGGCCGTTACGGCTACCGGCCGCCTTTCCTCCACTAACCCGAATTTGCAGAATATTCCCATTCGTACCGAGAAGGGCCGTGAAATCCGCAAGGCCTTCGTGCCGCGCGATGAAAACCATATATTGCTGGCCGCCGACTACTCGCAGGTAGAGCTGCGCATCATGGCCGACTTCTCGGGCGATAAAACCATGATTGAGGCCTTCCGCCTGGGGCAGGATGTGCACGCCAGCACCGCCAGCAAGGTGTTCCATGTGCCACTGAGTGAAGTTGATAGCGAAATGCGCCGCAAGGCCAAGACCGTGAACTTCGGTATTATTTACGGCATCTCGGCCTTTGGCCTGGCCCAGCGCATCGGCATCAGCCGCAAGGAAGCCACTGATATTATCGATACCTATTTCCAGGAATTTCCGTCGGTAAAGCAGTTTATGGACGACAGCATCAACCGCGCCCGCGAGCTCGAATACGCCGAAACCCTGCTCAAGCGCCGCCGCTACCTGCGCGACATCAACTCGCGCAACGCCACGTTGCGCGGCTACACTGAGCGCAACGCCATCAACGCGCCCATCCAGGGCACGGCCGCCGATATCATCAAGATGGCGATGATTAACATCCACGACTTCCTGGAGCGCGAGCAGCTGGGCACCAAGATGATACTGCAAGTACACGACGAACTCGTGTTCGACGCCGTGCGCGAAGAAGTGGACTACGTGACCCCGAAAATCCGCGAGCTGATGACCACCGCCCTGCTGCTGCCCCACGGCGTGCCGCTGGAGGTGGAGGTCGGCACGGGGGATAACTGGCTGAAGGCGCACTAGCGGTAGTTACCGCGCCAGCGTCTGAACTACAGTCTGAGCCTGTGTGCCGGTAGTCAGGCGAAGCGTGTCGGCGCTCAGCTTGCGGATAGTATAGCCGGTAGTTGAAGTAATACCGGTAGTGCCGAGCGGCACGGTTTTGCCGAGCGTGATGGCAATTGCCTGTTGGGCGGCATCAAACTGCCACTTGCCGGTGGCCGTCTGCGGGTCAGTCGTTTTCTCTTTGAGTTGGCCTTCATCGAAAAGCAGGCTGCCATCAGTATTAAATTGATAGGTGTCATCCTTACGGTAAACAGGGAAGGTGGCATACCAATTTGTCGTTTGAGCCGGAGTGACCATGTTGTCGGTGGAGGTCGAAGCTACTATACGCCAGGCGTGGGCAGCTAGCAGGCTCGTATTGGCGTCAGGAGCAGGTGTATCCTTATGGCAGGCACTGGCTAGTAGCAGAGCGCCGGTTCCGATAAGAATAGCAGGCCGGCGGGAGAAGCTGGGCATAAGCTTTTGCGCGAAAAGTGAGTAGAAACAAAAATAGCCCGACAGTTCTATATTCTTTAATTTTGCCCTGCTCTTCGCCATACCACTTCAAAGTGATAGTAGAAACCGACAAGGACTTACTAAAGCTGCGCCAAGCCCCACTGCTCATCATAGGCGGACCTTTAAGCTTCATTCCTGGACAGGGCGCGAAGCTTATATATAAAATGAAAAATATTATAACTTTACTGCTGGCTCTGCTGAGCCAGGTGGCCTTGGCTCAATCCCGAAAAGACGAGCTTACCGCCCTGCTCCAGCGCCACAACGTGCCCGGTGTGCAGGTGGTGTACACCAAAGGCAAAGCCGTGGAGGCCTACAACCTGGGCGTGCGCGAAGCCGGCACCAGCCAGCCCGTTACGGCTACTACTATCTTCGAGGCGGCGTCGCTAGGCAAGGAAATGCTGGCCTACGTGGCCCTGCGTCTGCACGACCGCGGCCTGCTCGACCTCGATAAGCCACTGCTCCAGTACTATGACTACCCGCGCCTGCAGGGCCAGCCGCGCGCGGCCCGCATCACGGCGCGCATGGCGCTGGCACACACCACGGGCCTGCCCAACTGGGCCGAAAACCCGACGACGCCCAGCTGGAAAACCTCGGCCCTGGTGCTGAAATATGCCCCCGACAGCTGCTGGAACTACTCGGGCGAGGGCTACACATTCTTGCAGAAAACGCTGGAACACCTCACTGGTAAGTCGTGGGAGAAGCTAGCGCAGCAGGAGATATTTACGCCGTTGGGACTGAAAAACACTAGCTTCATCTGGCAGCCAGCTTTCGCGGCCACGGCCAGCGCCGGCCACGACGGGGCGGGTAAGCCCTCGCCCATCGACCACTTTATGGAGCCTTACGCGGGGTTCAGTTTGTATTCAACGGCTATCGATTACAACCGCTTTTTGCAGGCGCTGCGCACCGGGCAGGGGCTGAAGCCCGCTACCGCCCGGCTGCTGCGCATCCCCGCCACGGCGGCTGACCGCTGCGGCAAAGCCGCCTCGGCCGCCGACCCGTACATAGACTGGGCCTGCGGGGTAGGGCTGGCCAGCACCAGCCAGGGCCTGGCGCAATGGCAGTGGGGCGATAACGGCAACTTCAAGGGCTTCTTTATGACTTTGCCGGGCAAACAGGAGAGCTTGTTGTTATTTACCAACAGTGCCAACGGCCCGCAGCTAGTGGATGAGGTACTGCGGCTATTCTTTGGCCCCGGCCAGTACCGGGCCACGCAGTGGCTAACCGAATAATAGTAATTGATTTGCTGCTGATGTCTTCCAAACCCGCCCTCCACGCTGCCTGCCTGGCCTACGTGCAAGCCCGCCTCGATGCGGCCCGCGCCGGCATGGCGGCCGCCCAGGAGTCCTCAAACTCCGAAACCAAGAGCAGCGCCGGCGATAAGTATGAAACCGGCCGCGCCATGGCCCAGCAGGAGCGCGACCGCCACGCCGCCCAGCTGCATGAGGCCCAGCAACTGCTGGCTGCCCTGCAAAAAATCAACCCCGACCTGGCCAGCGATACCGTGCGCCTGGGCGCGCTGGCCAGTACCAGCCTGGGGCTGTTTTACGTCAGCATCAGCGCGGGGCGGCTGGCTACGGCCGCAGGGCAGGAGTTTATGGCCGTGTCGGCGGCGGCACCGCTGGCGGCAGCGCTGCACGGGCGGCGGGGCGGCGAGGAAGTGGTTTTTAACGGCCGGCCGGTGCGGGTGCTGGCCGTGAGCTAGCGGCCGGCGCGCACCCTGGCCGCGCGCTCATCGTATGCAGCGGTATGGAAACTACTCTTCGCTCACTCGCCCAGCTGCCCGCCCCCAAAACTACCCCGCTCCAAGATGTGGCCCGTTGCCTGCTCGGCAGCTTTATGGTGACGGCCGGTACGGGCCACCTCACTTTCGTGCGCCAGGATTTCCAGGCCCAGGTGCCCGATTTTGTGCCGCTCGATAAAGACACGGTAGTGCTGCTCTCGGGCGTAGTCGAGATTGGCCTGGGCCTGGCCCTGATTTTCTCGAAAGGACCAAGTCGGGTGCGCATGGGCCTGGGGCTGGCGGCGTTCTACGCCGCCGTTTTTCCGGGTAATATTCACCAGTACACCCATCACCTGTCGGCTTTCGGGCTCGATACCGACGGCAAGCGGCTGGGGCGGCTGTTCATGCAGCCCGTGCTGATGGGCGTGGCGCTGTGGGCTACCGGCGCGCTACAAGCGCTCCGCAAAAAGTAGCGTGGACGCTGCGCGTCCGCGCGTCAGAGCGTTGTTCAATACTACCATGCGCGGACTCACAGCGTCCGCGCTACTATGCCTTCTCATTGCGAGCCACCACAAACATTCTGTCCCCAAACCGGCCCGTCAGCTTATTGAGCCAGTAGGTGGGGTACTGGGTGCCGAGCTTGGCGGCCTGCTCTAGCAAGTTGCCGCCCAGTCGGATATTGGCCGGGGCTTTCACGGGGTTTTGCAAATCGACCACCGAAAACCCATTCTTCGCCAGCATCTTGCGGATGGTGGCGGGGGTAAACTCGTAGAGATGGTAGGGCGGAATATCCATGCGGCGCTGGCGGCCCAGCGCCTTATAGGCCGCAAAGCCCAGGCGCATGCTCGGCAGGTTGGTCACGCTAGGCAAGGCCAGCACCAGCAGCCCGCCGGGCTCCAGGATGCGGCCAAACTTGCGGATGGCCGCCGCCGGCGACAGCAAGTGCTCGAGCACGTCGCCGAGGTAGGCGAGGTCGAACTGGTTTTCGTGGAAGTCCTCGGTGGTTTCGATGTTGCCGGTTACCACGGGCAGGCCCAGCTCCCGGCGCGCATACTCAGCGGCGTGGGCCGATATTTCGAGGCCGTGGGTTTCCCAGCCCAGGCTTTGCAGGCTTTTAAGCGTGTAGCCGGGGCCGCAGCCCACATCCAGGTACCGAAAGCGCCGGCCCGGATAGTGCTGCTGCATGTAGCGCGTGAACTTATCTTCCTGCACCTTGCTCAAGTCCAGGGTTTTACCTTCTTCGATAAAGGTTTTTTCTTTCTCGGTGCGGTCGTAGTTGGGGCGGTCCGTGAAATATTCCTTGCCATACAGCGTTGAGAGCTGCGCGGGCGTGGGCTGCGGGTCGAGAAAAGCCAGGTCGCAGTTGGTGCAGCGGGTGCCTTGCAGGCGCTGGCCATCAAAAAGATAATAGAAGGGGAGGGGCTCGAAGCTGGTAGCTCCGCACAGGTCGCAGTGGCGCATAAGCTGGGCCGGCGCGCCAACTTTAGCGGCCGCGTCGAAACCGCACTGCCCGTCCGATTGTCGTACAAGCCAGCGCGTAGGACAAAGTTCGCTTTGCCAGGCCAAAATCTGTTGGCCCGGCTGGATGTGGCAAGGCTTAAATTTATTAAATATAGTAAAAATACTATGTGCTCAAAGCGCATAGTAAGCTTGCTTTCCTAACTTGTTAGTAGCTGATTGCCAATTAAAATGCCGTACATGTCCGCGCCACGTTTTTTACCAAGCAACTATTCTTCATGCCTGCTGCCAAACTAGACGTTGTTGTAATCGGGGCCGGCCCCGTGGGGCTGGCCTGCGCCATCGAAATTCAGCGGCGGGGCCTCTCGGTGGCTACGGTCGATAAGGGCGCGCTTGTCAACTCACTGGTGGGCTACCCCACCCAAATGGAGTTTTTTTCGACGCCCGAGCTGCTCGAAATCGGTGGTCATCCTTTCCCGATGGCTTCCTACAAGCCCCACCGCGAAGATGCCCTCGACTACTACCAGCGCGTAGCCACGGCTGAAAAGCTGGATTTGCGACTATATGAAAAAGTAACTGCTTTGCGGGGGCAGGCCGGCGATTTTAGCGTCGAAACCGACAAAGGCGAGCTGGCGACGCGTGCCGTAGTCGTGGCCACCGGCTTCTTCGACGTGCCCAACTATATGGGGGTTCCGGGGGAAGAGCTGCCGCACGTAAATCACTACTATAAAGAGCCTTATGCCCACGCCGGGCGCGAGGTAGTAGTTGTCGGGGCCAAAAACTCCTCGGCCAAAGCCGCGCTGGCGCTCACCCGCGCCGGGGCCCGCGTTACGCTGGTGGTGCGGGGCGCCGCCGTGGCCGATACCGTGAAATACTGGATTCGCCCCGACCTCATCAACCGCATTGCCGAAGGCCGCATCACGGCGTATTTCAACACGACCATCGATGCCATCACGCCGCACTCGGTGGAGGTGACCACGCCCGACGGCCCACGCAGCATCCCGGCCGACTACGTGTACGCCCTCACCGGCTACCGGCCCGACTACTCGCTGCTCATCGACGCGCTGGCCCTGCCGCTCGACGAAAGTGACCCGGTCAAGCCCCCGGTTTTCGACCCCGAAACCCACGAAACGGCCCGCCCTGGTGTGTTCGTGGCCGGCACGGTGTGCGGTGGGCTGGCCACCAGCCGCTGGTTTATTGAGAATGGCCGCCACCACGCGCAGCTTATTGCTAAGGCTGTGGCTGCTGATTCGGTGCGAGCGGGCTCTTTAAAATAGAATTAAGGCAGCTGGTGAATAAAATGAAATATTTGCTATATAAAAAAACATCATTGGCAGGCAGCTGCGGCGGCTACGGCATAGGAATACCCGGCCTTAGCCCCGCGCCGAAAAAACTCGCAGCCGCTAGCCGAGTCTCCCTGCTGCTGGGCCAGGCGGCCTAACAGAAAGAGCGTGCGGCCATCCTCGGGCTGGCTTTCCAGCGCTAACTTATAGGTGGCGCGGGCCTCCGCGTAGCGAGCCAGGTGGGCCAGGGCGGCCCCTTCCGTCTGGAGATATTCGAGCGGTACGGGGCGGCCGGCGCGGGTAAGCTGGCCGCGGCCGTGGCGCAGGTCGGCCAGGGCCGGGCGGGTCTGGCGCAGGTCGAGCAGGCGGTTTTCGCCGCGGGCCAGGTAGGCTTCGGCCAGCGTCGTGTCGAGGGTCAGGGCGCGGCAATAGCTTAGCTCGGCGGCGGCGGGCTCGTGCAGGCCCGCCTCGCAACGGCCCAGCCGGTAAAGCAAGCGAGCCGCTTCGGGCGTGGCAAGGGCGTGTCCGGCATCGGCCAGCAGGGCGGCCTGGTAGTCGGCGCGGGCCGCTTGCAGGTCGTGGTTGATATCTTGCCGGAGCTGGCCGCGCAGGCGCAGCGCCTCGGCGTGGTCGTCGCGAAAGCTCAGCGCCTGGTCGAGCTGGCGTTCGGCTTCCAGCCACTGGCCTTTGGCAAAGGCGGTGCGGGCGTCGGCATAATACAGGTTGGCCTGCACGCGGTCCATCACTATCTTGGCCGAGATGCCAAATAGAAAAATAAGGCAGACAAGCCCGGCTACCAGCCAAAAATCCTGCTTATTGAAGCGCACCTGCTGGCGGGGCACCCGCTGCTGGTAGTGGCGCTCGCGGCTGCCGGCCGGTGGGCGCGTGCGCAGGGGCGGGCCCGCAGCGGGAGTGCCCGGCATCTTATATACCGAAGGGCCACTGCCCGCAGCCTGGGCGGTAGTCCGCCGCTGTTCCTCGGCCCGGCGGGTAGCCTGTTGCAGCTGGTAGTCGTACTGGGCCCGGCTGTCGGGGTCTGAAAGCACGCCATACGCCACGGCTACGGCCTTGAACTGCTCTTCGTAGTGGCGGTCGCCGCCGTGCTTATCGGGGTGCAGCTCGGTGGCCAGGCGCCGGTAGGCGCGCTTGATGTCGGCACTGGGAGCGGTAGGCGGCACGCCCAGTACCTGGTAATGATTCTGACTCACGCCACAAAAAATTAAACGAAAGCCGGTCGTAAAAGGCAGCCCCGGCCCCAAGTTTTGCGTAAAGAACGCCCTGGCTGGTTAAGCTGTTGCTTTCAGCCCAGCTTATTAACCGCATTTCTCCGCTAAACAATTCCGCCCACATGGCCTCCCTGACCGACGACAAAACGCCGCGCAACGATAGCCTCATCAGCAACCTCACCGGCTACCTGGATACCCGCATCGACCTGGTACGCCTGGAAGCCCAGGAAAAAGTGAAAAATGCCTTTGTAGGCACCGTTCACGGGGTAGCGCTCGGGCTGCTGGGTTTTCTATTCATCATATTCGGCTCCATTTACCTGGGCCTGGTGCTGAATGATGCGCTTCATAGCCCATCGGCCGGCTTTGGAATCGTAGCGGCGCTGTATCTGGTGCTGGCCATCCTGTTCTTTGTCGGGGTCGATAAAAAACTCTTCCAGGGAGTAGCCGATAAGCTGCTGAACAACACCATCTATAAATCGGATAAGCGCGCGTAGGCGGCGGCCCACCATTCTAGCTATCTTGCAAAACACCCCTCACCATGACCGAGCCCACTAACCCGTTGTTTGAAGAAGAAAAAGATTTTCTGGAGCGCAAAAAGCTGGAATATGAGCGGGCTTTGCGCGGCGACGTAGAAGATATTAAGGAGCATACCATTCAGGCCGGCAAGCTGGCTTTGGTGGGGGCTGGCGTATTCAGCACCGTCTGGCTGTTGCGCAAGGCATTTGGAGGCAGTTCGCGTAAAAAGCATGACCATCATGACCGGTATCGCTCGGCTTATGAAGACTACGCGGGCTTCGACGGCTATGATGAGAATGACCAGGAGCTGGACGAGCTGGATAGCGATTTCCATACTTCAGCATTCAGCCGTCCTGCTGGTCAGGAATTTGCAACTGATGAGGTTGAAGGAGACGGCTTTTACGAGCAAGGCCGCTTCAGCACCGACGACGCCAGCGAAGACGATGATAACGGCTTGAGCCACCAGGCCGATTTTCCGGCCCATTCGGCAGCGCAGCACGGCTCCGATACGGTTGACTATCACTTTGGGGAAGACCACGGCGATGAGGAAGGTCCGGCGCACTCGTATGCTTCCAGCAATTCATACCAGGCTCGCCCCTACGACGATAGCCGGCGCCTGCCGCATTCCGACAGCTTTACCGAAGGCGAGGAAACTGCTGCCGATGCTCCGCCTAAGCGCAGCCTGCTCGGCCCGACCCTGATGGCCTTTGCCCAGAGCGAAACTGGCCGCGTTATTATGGCGCAGGCCGCTGCCGTAGCCCTGGCGCTGGTCACGAAGGCTGTGCAGGATATTATGCCCAGGCATGAAGCGGAAACCGGCGAAAATGCCGACCTTGCAGCTTCATCGGCCACTATGGGCACTCCGCCCGCTACCTGGCCCGCTACTTCTGCTGCTCAGGATGCCGCTGCCGCCGCCCGCCACGACGACAATCTTCCCTATCGCGAACCGCTTGCTTGATAAGCTGACCGGACTACGGCTGCGCGGGCGCAAGGCGCTGGCGGTGCTGCTCGACCCCGACGACTTCGAGCCGGCGCGTCTACAGCATCTGCTGCTGCTAACCCGGCAGCATCCCGTTGATTTTTTCCTCGTAGGGGGCAGCCTGGTGCTTACTGAGCACCAGGCTGCCCTTATTGCGTTGCTCAAAGCGGAAGCGCCGCAGGTGCCGGTGCTGCTGTTCCCGAGCCATGCCCTGCACGTAGACCCCGCCGCCGACGGCATTCTGCTGCTTTCGCTTATCTCGGGTCGCAATCCTGATTTTTTGATTGGCCAGCACGTAGTGGCTGCGCCTCGTCTGCGGCAGAGTGGTCTGCAAATATTGCCTACGGGCTATATGCTGGTCGATAGCGGCCGGCCTACCACGGCCTCCTACATCAGTGGTACCGCGCCGCTGCCGCACGATAAGCCGGGCATCGCGGCGGCAACTGCTCTGGCCGGCGAGCAGCTGGGCCTGCGCCTCATGTACCTGGACGGTGGCAGCGGGGCGCAGCACCCGGTGTCGGCGGCCATGATTAGGGCTGTGCGCGAAGCCGTAGAGGTGCCGATTATTGTGGGTGGTGGCCTGAATACGGCCGGGAAAGTACATGCCGCCCTGGCTGCCGGGGCCGATATGGTGGTGGTCGGCAACCACATCGAGCGCGACCCAGGCTTCCTGGCCGAGGCAGTAGCCGCCACTCGCTCCGCAGACCACTGATTAGCGCGGATTTTAGCGGATTCCACGGATTTTGTGGACGACACCATTTCCCTCGTTTTTGCCAGGAGTAAGCGAGTAGTTAGGTAGTTCATTTAATAAGAAAAGCCACCCAAAAGGTGGCTTTTCTGCTATGAAAATAGCGTAGCGCCGTCCACAAAATCCGTGGAATCCGCTAAAATCCGCGCTAATCAGTGGTTTTAGATGTTCGTGGCGGTTTCGCGGCGGCGCATTTTGCCGGCCGGGATACCAAACATCATCTTAAAGCGGCGGCAGAAGTAAGCAGTATCCTTGTAGCCTACTTCCTTGCCAATATCGCGGATGCTTTTCTTGGTAGTACGCAATAGCGAAACTGCCCGCTCCATGCGCTGATACTCAATATAATCCTGCGGGTTGATATTGGTCAGCATCTTGAAGTACTGGCCCACGTAGTCCTCGCTCACATTGGCTACCGTCGCCAGCACCTTGTTGGATAAGTCGCCGCTCAGGTTTTCCTTGATGAAGTTAAACAAGTCAATCAGGCGCGGGTCTTTGAAGTACGTGCTGTTAGTAGCTAACTGCTCAACAAACAGGTTGTTACGCAGGATGTAGCGTACAACCTCCACCACCAGATTCTCGGTATAGATGCCAATCAGACGCTCGCGGCCCGGCAGGTCTTGCAACGATTCCTCAATAACTTTAATGACCAGGTTGGCCAGCTTCGAGTTGCCCTTGATGATAAACGCCGGCACATCGAGCGAGGCAAAGAAGTTGACCGAGTCAAACACTTTGGCCTCGAAGGAGACAAAGCTGTGGCTTTCCTCCGCGTCGCCGATGTAGTCGAGCTTATCGTTAGAAGTAAAAAAACGGTCCTTATTCGTAATTAAATCATCATTGGAAATCACGCGGCTGGCTGCCCCCTGGCCGTAGCCGACGCGCGTTGCGCGGCCACCCGGTAAAAACAGCAATTCCCCTTCTTCTACTACCTGCTCCTCGTCGCCAAAAACCAAAGTGCCCTTATGTAGCAGAATAAGGTTATTGCCCACATCGTACGCGTTGCGGACGGTAAACGCCTGGCGCAAAACCAGGTTTTTGGCTTTAATGTAGCGTACCCCCAGTGATTCAATTACTTTATTATAGTCTTCCATTGATGTTTTTTTTATTCTAAGGGGCCGCCCCTTTATCGTTGCAAACGCGCCTAAAGTTACAGCTAATTACTACAATGCTTTCTAAAAAAAGTTCAGTAAAAGAAAAACCCAGGCCATATTGGCCTGGGCTTAGTGCAAATTAAAGCAATATTCCGGCTCGAGCCGGCTATTTCAGAATCTCGCGGGAAATAACAATTTTCTGAATCTCGGAAGTACCCTCATAAATCTGGGTAATCTTGGCATCGCGGTAAAAGCGCTCCACGTGGTATTCTTTCACAAAGCCATAGCCCCCGTGAATCTGCACGGCTTCGGCCGAGGCATCCATCGCTATTTTGGAGGCGAAAAGCTTGGCCATGGCTCCGCTTTTGGCGTAGTCAGCATGGTTATCTTTATCAGCGGCGGCTTGCAGGCACAGCAGGCGGGCGGCGTCCACGTTGGTGGCCATATCGGCCAACTTAAACTGAATAGCCTGGTGCTTAGCTATTTCCACGCCAAATGCTTTGCGCTCCTTGGCGTATT
Source organism: Hymenobacter baengnokdamensis (assembly GCF_008728635.1). Lineage (NCBI taxonomy): Bacteria > Pseudomonadati > Bacteroidota > Cytophagia > Cytophagales > Hymenobacteraceae > Hymenobacter > Hymenobacter baengnokdamensis. The sequence continues at coordinate 988,941 of NZ_CP044285.1, forward strand.
TGAGGCTCAGCTCGAGCGAGCCCGAAGCAATGCCCAGCGCCTGCGCCGCGATGCCGATGCGGCCCCCGGCCAGCACCTGCATGGCAAACTTGAAGCCGAAGCCATCGTTGCCGATGCGGTTCTCCTTGGGCACTTTCACGTCGGTAAACATCAGCGAGCAGGTATCGGAGCCGCGAATACCGAGCTTGTTTTCCTTCGGCCCGACTACGAAGCCGGGGGTGTCTTTTTCTACAATCAGCACGTTGATACCCCGCGACTTCAACTCCGGATGGGTCTGGGCGATTACCAGATACACCGAGGCGGTTGAGCCGTTGGTAATCCAGTTTTTGGTGCCATTCAGCAGGTAGTAGTCGCCTTTATCTTCGGCGGTGGTGCGCTGGCTCGTCGCATCGGAGCCCGCCTCGGGCTCCGAAAGGGCGAAGGCCCCGATTATTTCGCCGCTGGCCAAGCGGGTCAGGTACTTTTGCTTCTGCTCCTCGGTGCCGTATTGCTCTAGGCCCCAGCACACCAGCGAGTTATTCACCGACATGATAACCGAGCACGAGGCATCGACCTTGGAAATTTCCTCCATGGCCAGCACGTAGCTAATCGTATCGAGGCCCGAGCCGCCATACTCAGGGCTTACCATCATGCCCAGGAAACCCAGTTCCCCCATGCGCTTAATCTGCGCGGCAGGGAATTTCTGGTGGTCATCGCGCTCAATTACGCCTTCCCACAGCTCGTTCTGGGCAAAGTCGCGGGCGGCGGCCTGCACAGCTAACTGCTCTTCGGTGAGTTGAAAGGGGGAAGCGGTGGCCGTCGAAGTTGTCATGTCCAAAATGCTAGAGGGTGAGGGGAGGGTGGGAGAGAAGAGTGTGGCTACAAAAATACGGCGGTGGTGGCGAAGCGGCGCGGCAGCAAGCTGCGGTGCCGGGTACTTAACCGTCGAGGCCGCTTATTATCTTTTTTACGATATTGGAAGTGCTGTAGCCCGCTACGAGCGGCACGGTAAGCACCTGCCCGCCTCGCTCCAGCACCAGCTCGTGGCCCACAATTCCGGCAACGGCGTAGTCGTCGCCTTTCACCAGAATATCCGGCTGCACCAGCTCAATGAGCTGTAGTGGGGTTGGTTCGCCAAACAGCACCACGGCATCAACAAAAGCCAGCGCCGCCAGAATGCGGGCGCGCGAATTCTCGTCCTGCAACGGCCGGCCGGGCTTTAGCGCGCTTACCGAGGCATCGGTATTGAGCCCAACCACCAGGCGACTGCCGAGGGCGCGGGCTTTTTCGAGGTAGTCGACGTGGCCCAGGTGCAGCAAATCGAAGCAGCCGTTGGTGAACACAATGCGCTCGCCCGCTGCCCGCCAGGCCGCCAACGTGGTGGATAGCTCGGCACGAGTCAAAATCTTATCGGCGGTGGGCATGGGCGTAAGCTGGGTACCAGCTAATAGCGTAAAGAGCAATAAAGTTTCTGCTTTGGCAAGCCGTGGCCCCGCTTTACCAGTCGTGGCCCGGTATGCCTTATGCCCTACTCCGTCGTAAGCGGCTCATCGGCCAGGGCTTCGGCTTCGTCTACTACGTTGCCTTTATCGGCGGCAGCTACGGCTACAAAGCTGAGGCCCCCCATTACTACTACCAGCAGCGTTTGGGCCCCGTGCACAACCAACGCGTAAGCAATACCGGCTTCCTTGCTGACGCCGTACACCAGCAGAATGCCCTGAACCATCACGTGAAACGGTCCGATACCCCCGGCCACCGGGGCCGCCATGCCGAAAGCCCCGAAAGTGAGCACGGCCAAGCCCGCTTTCATGCCCAGGCCATACGTTTCGGGAAAGCAGAAAAAAGCCAGGTAGTCGAGTAAATAATAGACTAGCCAGGTAAAAATGGTATGCAGCAGAAAAATGCCTTTATTTTCCAGCCTGATAACGCTGAACGCCCCCGCCAGCAGCCCTTTTATAAACAGAATGGCCTTGTTGAAAAGCGCGTGCTGGCGAAGGCGCTCGAGATTGCGCACCAGCGTGTAGCCCGCCACGGCCAGCAGCACCAGCGCCCCCAGGGCCGCCAGCAGCAGCGGCGTGCGGTTGCGGGCCAGGGTATCGTACTGGCCGCCAAACAGCTTGTCGGTGACGAAGGCCCAGAAGGTGTTAAAATCGAGCAGCAGCGTGGCGCCCAGCAGCCCCAGCAGCACCAGCACGTCTATCACGCGCTCGGTTACCACGGTGCCTAGCGCTACCTGCACCGGCACGCCCGCCGTGCGCCGCAGCACCGAGCAGCGAATGACCTCGCCGGCCCTGGGCAACACGAGGTTGGCAAGGTAGCCGACCATCATGGCGTGGTAGATACGCCAGAACGGAGCGGGAGTACCCGAGGCCGAGAGCTGCATCTGCCAGCGGTAAGCCCGGCTGAAATAGCCCAGTACGGAAAGCACGAGCGTGAGACCCAGCCAGAAATAATTGGCCGTCCGGATATAGTGGCCGATGCGCGACAAATCCTGCCCACGTACTGCATACCACATCAGGGCACCGGAAATGCTCAGCAGCAGCGCGTATTTTAGAAAGGTGAGCAGGTGCTTCATAGATAATGGGTAGTGGGTAATTGGTAGGTAAGAATGAGTGCGGCTAGTACCTGTTATTCATTCATTACCCAAGCCGGTTATGATGGTCGGGGAAAATGACCGTAGGCTGGTGCGCCCGGGCCTCCTGAAAATCGACCAGGCCGTAGGAGATGATAATGACGATGTCGCCCACGGCAGCCTTGCGGGCCGCCGGGCCGTTGAGGCAAATCATGCCCGTGCCGCGCTCGCCCTTAATGGTATAAGTTTCGAGCCGCTCACCGTTGTTTACGTTCACGACCGTTACCTTTTCATTTTCAACCATATTGGCTGCGTCGAGCAGGTCTTCGTCAATAGTGATGCTACCCACATAATGCAGCTCGGCCTGCGTAACCTTAACCCGGTGAATCTTGGATTTGAGAACTTCGATATGCATACCTAAGAGATAGAAAAGCCCACAAAGATAATCTGCTGCCCGCCCGGCGGGGCCAAGCGCGGGGTAGGTTGTACTTTCCGGCCCCAATCTGCTTATTGCCTGTTTTGAGATGAAAACCCAACTTGCCTGCCGCTGCTGGCCGCTTCTGCTGGCTGCCGCACTTCTACTTCCGCTGGCTGCTTCGGCCCAGACGCCTCTGGGCCAGCCTTCGCTCGACGAGGCCAAGGTGCAAATCTGGTGTGCCACGGCCCGCTACGTATATGCCGACGCGGGCCGCCCGCAGCTTCAGCGCTCGCTCCGCTGCGAAGGCGGCAACCTTCAGGCGCTGGCTGCCAGTCTGCGGCCCGACAGCCTGCGCATCTACTCGGTGCTATACGCCCCTATCGAGGCTAAAGGCAGGATTTACAAGGGTTTAAAGGATAACCCAGCGCGGCTGACGGCGCTGGTTAAGGCGATTATTGGCAAGCTGAAAGCATCGCCGGCCCGGCAGCGCGACCCGGCCCGCCTGGCAGGCTTGCAAACGCTGGAAAAAAAATTAACCGACTACGTGCAAACCGGCTTGCCTCCGACCGACCCCGCGCCGGCTCCCCAGGCCGCCGCAGACGCTGGCAGTGGCGCCGGCCCGGCCGAAGCAGCCGAAGCCAGCGCCACTGTCCCGGCTCCGTCGCCTCGGGCGCCAGTAACTGCCGAGCCGCTGCTCGACCGGTTCTTTGCCCCTCTGGCACTGATTCTCAGTATCCTGAGCCTGGTGCTGTATGGCATGCTGCGCCTGAGCCTGAATCGTACGCTACGCGAATTGCGCCGCCCGGCCAGCAGCCCCAGCCAGGAGCTGACCGCCGCTCAGCGTCAGCAGGTAGAGGAGGTAGTGGCCCGGCGCGTGGCCGAAGCGCTGCCGGCTGCCCCGGCTGGCCCGCCGGCCGAATAATAGCTAAAACCAACCGGCCGGGTGCCGTATTTCTTAAGCAGCATGCGTACTTCTATCCTTCGAATCAGCTTTCTGGGCGGCCTGTTGCTGCTGGGCTGTCGCATGGTCGGGCCGCAGCAGGCTGGGCGTAAGGCGGCAGGGCGTGCCAATATCATTTCCAATAAGCACATCCTGACCGAGTCGCCGACGCTGGAGCATCCGGCTCCTAAACCGGCCCCCGGCCCTTAGCTTGTTTCTACTAATAGGTTGTCTTTTTGTTTTTTAATGTATTGATAAACAGCAGATAATCCTTTGTTGCTTCCCCGCCTTGACCTACCCTGCCACCCGCCGCGACCCGCATACCGATTCTTACTTTGGCACCCTGGTGCCCGACCCGTACCAGTGGCTCGAAGATGCCGACTCACCCGAGACGACGGCCTGGGTTCGGGCCCAAAATGAGGTGACGTTCGCCTACCTCGCCCAGATTCCGTTTCGGGATAGTTTGCGCGAGCGCCTTACCCAGCTCTGGAACTACGAGCGCTACAGCGTACCGAGCCAGGAAGGAGAGCTATTGATTTTCAGCAAGAATGATGGTCTGCAAAACCAAGCCGTGGTGTACGCCGTGCCCGTGGGCGCCCCGCTCGAAACCGCTACCGTGCTGCTCGACCCGAACCGGTTTTCGGAAGAGGGAACTACGGCGCTTATGGGCCTGCATTTCAGCCCCGACCATCGCTACCTGGCGTATACTACCAGCGGTGGCGGCTCCGACTGGCAGCAAATCAGGCTGCTCGATATGGCCAGTCGCCAGCCGCTGCCCGAGGTGCTCGACTGGGTCAAGGTGTCGGGCGTGGCCTGGGCCGGCTCGGGCTTTTATTACAGCGCTTACGACGCGCCCCAAGCCGGGGAGGCGGCCCTGGCCGGCAAAAATGAGTACCACCGGGTGTATTACCACCGCCTGAGTACGGGGCAGGCCGACGACCAGCTAATATATGAAAACAACGATATGGCGCTTGGCTTCCGCATTGCCGAGGTGACGGAAGATGAGCGCTGGCTGTGCCTGAGCCTTACCGATGGCCTTTCGGCTGGCAACCGCCTGCTGGTGCGCGACCTGCACGCCCCCGACCAGGCCAGTACCTGGACCTTGGTGCAGGCTAGCTACGAGTTTGACACAAGCGTGATTGGCAGCCTGGGCGATGAGCTGCTGGTGTATACCAACGACCACGCGCCCAACTACCGGGTAGTGCGCCTCGACCCACGCCAGCCCGCCAATTGGCACGACGTGATTGCCGAAGCACCCGAAAAGCTCGAGACTATCAGCCTCGCCGCGGGCTGCCTGCTGGCCACTTACTTGCACGATGCCAGCTCGCAGGTGAACGTATACTCGGAGAGCGGGGAATTCCGGCACGTGGTATCACTGCCGGCAATTGGCACGGCGGCGGGCTTTGGCGGGCGGCGTACCGACAAGGTGCTGTACTACGCCTTCACGTCGTTTACCTACCCTACCACCATCTATCGCTACGACCCGGCGGCCAACGAGAGCACCGTATTGAAGGCCCCGCGGGTAGACGTGCAGCCGGCTGCTTATGAAACAACGCAGGTTTTTTACGAAAGCAAGGACGGGACCAGAATCCCGATGTTTATCATCCACAAAAAAGGCGTGGCGCTGAATGGGCAAAATCCAACCTATCTCTATGCCTACGGCGGCTTCAACGTGTCGCTTACGCCGGCTTTTTCGGTGGCGCGGCTGCTGTGGCTGGAGCGCGGGGGCGTGCTGGCCATCCCTAGCCTGCGCGGCGGAGGCGAGTACGGCGAAGCCTGGCACCAGGCCGGCATGACGCCCCACAAGCAAAACGTGTTCGACGACTTTATGGCGGCCGCCGATTACCTGAAAAGCGCCGGCTACACCTGCTCCCAAAAGCTGGCCATCGCGGGCGGCTCCAACGGGGGCCTGCTCGTGGGGGCCATCATGACCCAGCAGCCCAATCTGTGCCGCGTGGCCCTGCCCGCCGTGGGCGTTATGGATATGCTGAAGTACCAGAAGTTTACCATCGGCTGGAACTGGGCTCCCGAGTATGGCACGTCCGACGACGAGGCGCAGTTTCGCAACCTGCTCAGCTACTCGCCCTTGCACAACTTAAAGCCCGGCACGGCTTACCCCGCTACGCTTATCACCACCGCCGACCACGACGACCGCGTGGTGCCAGCGCACTCGTTTAAGTTTGCCGCCGAGCTCCAGGCTTGCCAGGCGGGCCCAAGCCCCACGCTCATTCGCATCGATGTAAATGCCGGCCACGGCGCGGGCAAAAGCACCCAGCTCCAAATAGCCGAATGGACCGACGTGTGGAGCTTCACGCTGTTTAATATGGGTAGTGGGTAGTGAGTAATATTATTCGGGTGAGAGAACGATATTGCCTGTGGGCAAACAGGCCAGGTAAGTAGCGCTCGCCTTCCCATGTGAGAACGGCATTACCTATTACCCACTACCCATTGCGCACTATTCCACCACTTCCAGCACGGTGCGGAATGAGTGGTACTTACCGGCAAACTTATCGTCCATTTCCTGGCGCAGGGCGGGGGCAAAATGCAGCTGATAAGCCTCCAGCTGCTCAAGGCTGATGCTGAAATACTGGGCAGCATAGGTTACACCATCGTCTTCTTCGTTGAGCAGGCGCAGCAACTGGCTACGAATGAAGCAGCCGGTGCCCACTACTTCGGCCATGTGGTGGTCGCGCATGTAGGCCACCCACTCTTCGGCAATGCCGGGCTCCAGGCTGGTAGTAACGTTGTAAAGAATCATATTTTTACGGCTGATGAAATATATAATCGTTGAGTATTTTAACGGTATAATTCGAATAGTATACCGTTAAAATACTCTCTCCCGCCCTGTATCAGACCCGCATGGTGTCAAGCTGAAAGTCGTTGATACGGGCCATAATATCCTTGGGCGTGAGTTTTTCGCGGGTAGCGGCCTGGGCCAGCGTGGGCAGCTCCTGGTCGCCGGCGAGGCGCAAAGTTAGGATTTGCTTTAGCGAAAGGTCCTTTTCGAGGGTTGCGAAGCGTTGGCCGCTTAGCTCAAAGTAGCGCTGGCGCACTTCGAGACGGGCCAGCCGGTCTTGCAGCGTGAGTGCGTAGTGCTGGCGAAGCATCACGAGTGCAACAAAAAACAGCAGCGTAACGGCCGCCAGCGAAAACCACAGACGGGAGAGCTCAGAATCGTCACCGGCCAGGTTGGCATAGCGGCGAATGGTATAGATAACCATCAGCAGGGTAAGCGGCAGCAGAATAAAGTGGTGCAGCGGATAGTAGCGGGCAGGGTTTTTGGCAGCCATGTGGCGAGTACAAGAAGGGCAAAAACAAGGATACGGGCAAAATAAAAAAAGCTCCGGCCGCCGCCAGAGCTTTTTCTGAGATAAGCAGCAGTGAGCTGCCGGAAAAGGCTGTCGCTGTTAGGGTTACTGGCCAGCTTTCTCAGCTTTCTTTTCCATTTTCAGCTGCGCTTTGGCCTGCTTTTCCTGCTCGTGGGCCACCTTGGCGTCCTGACGCTGCATCTTGAGTTGCTCATTTTGCTGCTTGGCCTGCTGGCGCTGCTCGCGCATCTGATGCTTCAGGTCGCGGGTCTGGCTTTCCTGCTGCTTGAGCTGGCGGCGGCTGTCGGTTACCGACTGGTCGGCCATTTTGCGCTGGCTACGCTGCTGGTCGTAAGTGTTTTGGGCGTTTTGCGGAAGCGGGGCGGTCTGGTCGGGGGTAGCCGTTTGGGCGTGGCCGGCGAGCGCCGCGAAGGTGCTGAGAGCGAAAGCGGCGCCAAATATGGTATTTTTCATATAAATGATAGCCGACTAAAGCGGCTAGCCCTTCAACGCGCCGCCGAAGTTATGGTTCAGGTTTTCGCGGCCCTGAAGCCTTGGCGCGGCAAGTAACCCCCGGTACTAGCCCGGCTCGCTGTAGTCCAGGTCTTTCCCAAAGCTTTCGGGCAGGGTGCTTACAGCCCAGAAGGCCACCAGCAGCGACAGCCCGCCCAGGGCGGCCGCCCCACTGATGCGCCCACCCAGGTGCGCCTCGGCCCAGCGGAAAGCCGGCACCAGCAGCACTACCGCGCCCCGCGCAAAGTTGGGCGCGGTGGTGGCTACGGTGGCGCGCAGGTTGGTGCCAAACTGCTCGGCCGCTACGGTTACAAACAACGCCCAGAACCCCACCGAGATACCCAGAATAAAACACACGATGTAAAAAACGGTGGGCGTGGCATTCTTCAGGCCAAACAAATACGTGCCGACCATAACCGTGCAAAAGCCCAGAAAAAGCTGCAAAGCCCGGTTGCGGCTTTTTAAAAGCTGGCTGAGGCCGCCGCTGAAAAAATCGCCGAATACCAGCCCGAAATAGCACCAGAACACCGCGAGCCCGGCCGAGATAACTGGCTCGCCGGCGGGCACCCGCACGCCCAGCGCCTCGGCAAACTCGGGCGAGAAGGTAATAAGAATGCCCACCACAAACCACAGCGGAATGCCAATGAGCAGGCAGCGCAGGTAGCGCCCCAGCAGCGTAGGATTGGTAAACAGGCTCAGGAAGTTGCCCCGCGCCACGGTGCTTTCTTTGGTTTTCTGAAACATACCCGATTCGAATACACTCACGCGCAGCACCAGCAGCGCCAGCCCCAGCGCGCCACCCACCAGGTAGGCGTTGCGCCAGCCAAGGCGCTGCCCCACCCAGTAACCCAGCATAGCGCCGCTCACGCCCACCGTTGCCACTACCATCGTGCCCAGGCCGCGCTTTTCCTTAGGCAGCGTTTCGCTCACCAGCGTAATGCCCGCGCCCAGCTCACCGGCCAGGCCGATGCCGGCTATCAGGCGCAGCCAGGCGTACTGGTCAAGAGTATGCACGTAGGCATTGGCAAGGTTGGCCAGCGAATACATGAGAATGGAGCCGAAAAGCACCGACAGCCGGCCTTTTTTATCGCCCAGCACACCCCACAGAATGCCGCCCAGCAGCATCCCGCCCATCTGCATCGAAAGCAGGTATTCGCCCTGGCTTTTAATGGCCGCTTTGTCAATGATGCCCAGCTCGTTCAGGCTTTTTACCCGCACGATGCTGAATAAGATAAGGTCGTAAATATCAACGAAGTAGCCCAGCGAAGCTACGATAACGATGGCCGAAAACAGCCGGGTAGTCTGCACCGCAGACTTAGCGGACTCGTCGAGTTGCGGGGGCAATTGCGGGCGGGCGGGATTTTGCATGCTGAAAAGTACTATGCCGCCCCGACTTTTCGGGGGTGGCAAGCTGCTTTGGGGCAGTGCTCCTCAATCCGGGCCCCGGCTAAGCTGACAGCTGCGCGGTGTGGGTGGCAGTGACGCAGCCGCTCTGGCAGCCGTGTTCCAGCTCGGCGTCTTCTACCTGCACGGTGCTGTGGTGAATATGAAACTCATGCAGTAATCCGGCCGAAAGGTTGGCCAGCCAGGTGGCATCGGCCCCGCCGGGCCGCACCAGGTGAGCCATCAGCGCCGTGTCGTGGCCATCGCTACTCATGCTCCAGATGTGCAGGTCGTGCAGGCCCTGCACGCCGGGCTGACCCAGCATAAATTTCCGAACCTGTTCTAAATCAATTCCCTCGGGCACTGCCTGCAGGCCCAGGCGGATGGTGTCGCGCAGTAAGCCCCAGGAGCCCACCGCAATCACGGCGAGCAGCCCCAGGCTCAGCAGCGGGTCGAGCCAGGTCCAGTGCGTGAAGTAGGTGATGGCCCCGCCTACCACTACGCCCAGGCTTACCACCGCATCGGTGAGCATATGCAGGTAAGCGCCGCGCACGTTTATATCGCCCTTCTGACCCGCCCGAAACAGGAAGGCAGTGAAGCCATTCACCAGGATACCAGCCCCTGCCAGGGCCATCACGGCCACGCCGTTTACGGGCGCGGGATGGCGCAGGTGGTCAATGGTTTCCCACAGCACAAAGCCCAGCGCCCCGTAAAGCAGCGCCGCGTTCAGCAAGGCGGCCTGAATGGTAGCCCCGCGGTAGCCAAAGGTGTAGCGGCCGGTAGCCGGGCGGCCCGCCAGCCAGGCCGCACCCCAGGCCAGCGCCAGGCTCAGCACATCGCTCAGGTTGTGGCCGGCATCGGAGAGCAGCGCCGCCGAATGGGCCCAGACGCCGCCAATCGTTTCGGCAATGACGAAAGCCAGGTTCAGGCCAATGCCTATGGCAAAGGCGGCGCTGAAGTGGCCGCCCGCCGGTGGCGCAGCATGAACGTGGCCGGCGTGGCTGTGGCCGGCATGGTCGTGGTGGTGGGGCATGTAAGTAAAAGGGATTGGGCTCAGGGCCTAAACGCAAAGCCGGGGCATTGGATTCAGGCAGGGCGCAAGCTAAGGATGCCAGCCGGTAAAGGGGCATCGCCGGGGCGGGCCGGCAATCGCCCTTTTTACGCGCTATTTGAAGGCCAGCGGCACTACCACTTTCAAGCTCACCGTGCGGCCCATGTTAAACACGCCCCGGCGGCCCGTTACGTAGTTGAAATCTTCGTACTTCAGGCGGCTCAGGTGCGACTGGTAGGCCACGTCGAACAGGTTATTGGCCGTGATATAGAGCGAGAACAGGGTTTTGCCCTTGGCATCGGCCACATCGGTGCCCGCCCCGGCGTTAAAGAGCGTGTAGGCGGGCGTAGCCGTTTCGGTGTCGTAGGCGGCAAAGTAGCGGTTCTGGGCAAAGGTTTGCTCCAGCTGAAACCGGGCGTACACGTTGGTAAGTCGCTTGCCCTGACGCCGGAAGTTGCCACGCAGCTCCGACTGCAGGCGGTCGGCCGGGATGAAGGGCAGGTATTGCTGGTCGGCAGGTACGTCGAGCTGGCGGGCGCGTACCATCGCAAACGAGTTTTCGAAGTGCAGCCAATCGAGTGGGTGCGGGTGAAAATCGAGCGTAACCTCGCCGCCCTGCAGCCGGGCCTGCCCCTGTACATAGTTAAAAAGTCCTATATTCGGTCCGGTCGAAACCAGGGAGTCGGTGCCGGCCCGGTTTAGCACCCGGCGCTCAAAAATGTAGTTGTTGATGCTGTTCTCAAAGGCATCAATCGTAAAGCGCACGTGGTCGGAAGTATAGCTCACGCCCGCATCTACCTGCAGGCTGGTTTCGGCCTTAAGGCTGGGCGCGCCTACTTCGTAGCGAATGGTGCCCTCGTGCACGCCGTTGGCTCCCAGCTCGGCAATATTGGGCGCACGAAAGCCCCGCGATACGTTGGCCTTCACCGTGAGGCGGTCGCTCAGGTTGTAGGCCGCGCCCAGGCTGCCGCTATAGTTTTGAAACGTGCTCAGGAAGCCCGGAAACTTGGTTTCGGCCCCCGGCATGGTGGGCGCGGTGGGCTGCTCGGTAGTGGCGTCCAGGTATAGGCTTTGGGCCGAGATGCGGCGCACGTCGTAGCGCAGGCCGCCGCTGAGGTCGAGGCTGCCAAACGATTTTTTGAGTACCCCAAATACGCCGCCCTCCGTCATGTCGTAGGCCGGGATTAGAAATTCGGTGCCCAGGTTACGGTTTTGCTGGCGCAGGCCGGTGGTGCCCACGGCCAGGTTCCAGCCATTGAGCTCGGGCAGAAAATAGCGCACAGCATAGTCTACGGTGCGCAGCTGAAAGTAAAGCTGCGCCGCCTCGGGCGCAAGCGCGTTGCCGTACTCGCGGCGCAGGTTCTGCTGGTAATTTACCTGCAAGGCCAGCCGGCCGCCTTTCTGGCCGATAATAAAGCTGTTGTCGGTGCCCAGGCGCAGGTGGTTGACGAGCTGGCGCGGCACGGCCAGGCCATAGCCGCGGAGCTCGTCGTCGCTCACCACCCGCGACTGCACCTGGTTGCCCACCGCTACATCGCGTACAAAGCGCCCGCTCAGGCTGTCGCGCACGCCTTCTATCAGGCCCAGATTCTGGTTGAAGGTGCTGAAGGTGAGGTGCGAGTAGCCCCAGGCTTTGTTCAGGCCCAGGTAGCCGTTGGCGTCCCACTCATTGAAGCCCGAGTTGAAAACCCGGCCATCGTAGCGGTTCTGGTAGTCGCCGGCCACCTTGCGGGTGCCGCGCACCAGCCAGTTCAGGCCGTTGATATTGCCCGCGTTTTCGAGCGAGTAGCCCTGTTGGTGGTTGTTGGTCTGGTAGTTGGCCGTAGCCGTGCCCGTGATGTGGCCTTCGGCGATGGGGTCGGGAGCCAGAAAGTTGATAACTCCCGCCATCGCATCCGAGCCATAGAGCAAGGAGCCGGGCCCTTTAATAATCTCGGCCCGGTCGATGCTGAACTCGTCAATCTCGATGCCGTGCTCGTCGCCCCACTGCTGACCTTCCTGCTTGGCGCCATTGTTGAGGGTCACCACGCGGTTGTAGCCCAGGCCCCGCACCACGGGCTTGCTGATGGCCGCGCCGGTCGTAATCTGGCTCACGCCCGGCGTGTGCGCAATGGCATCAATCACGTTGGTCGAGGACGTCTGATTGAGGCGGGTGCGGTCTATCACCGTGGTGGGCACCGGCGAGCGCCGCAACTCCGTAGCCTGCGACACGCCCGTCACCACTACCTGCCCGATTTCGGTGGCAGCGGGCGTCAGCTTCAGCTCCAAGAGCTGCCCGCTGTTGGTGTCAACCGTTTGAGTGATAGTATTGTACCCTAGCGATACTACCTGCATCGAAAACCGCCCCCTGGGCAGGTTGCTAAAGCTGAAGCGGCCGGTGGCATCGGAGGCAGTGCCTTGCTTAAGGTCGGGAAAAACGATGTTTGCCCCCGGTATGGCTTCGCCGGTGGCGGCATCGGTAAGGTGCCCGGCAAAGGTGACAGCCGCCCGGGACCGGGCCGGGGCAGCTGCCGGGGCCACCTGCCCCCGCACTGGCAATGAAAAGGATAGCGCGCTGACTAGCAGCGCAGGAGAGTAAGTGCGAAACATTTGAAATAACGGAGCAGGAAGGAGGTGGAGCGCCGTGCGCTGCCAATGCACATGCTGGCTCCGCAAACAAACCCCAGCCAAAGGTCAGGGCCTGTTTGCATTTTCTCTAAAACCAAACCAGAGAAAAATCGGAGCAGCCGGCCGGGAAAGCCGCATAGCATGCAGGTAAGAAGCCAAGCGAAAGCGCTGATTAACAGGTCGTGGCTCTTTAAAAAAGTCGCGGGTAGCCTCTAGCCCACGGGTGGGCCCCGCAGCGCGGTGCTGCGCAGGGCTACCGCCGAGCAAGCCAGCACCGCCGGTGCCGCCAGCGGCTGGTAGCACCGGCAGAAGCGCGGCTGGGGCAAAGCCAGCCGGCTGGACGCCTGAAAAGGCACATTGTAAAACTGCTCAGTCTGGCAGTGGCTATGGCGCGGACTCAGCAGCTTGCCTTTGGGGCGCTGGCTGGCCGTTAGCTCCGTGGTGTGGCCGTGGCTGTGCAACGCCAGTACCCACGCCTCGGGCAGCAGCGTCCGCAGCAGGCAGAGCAGCAAGAGCAGGGCGAGGTAGGGGCGTAAAATGGTCCGCAACACGATAATGCTGAGTGAGCTTCTGTAAAGAGCCCGGTGGTAGCCAATGGTTGCATTGAGCAGGCAAATTCGCCCCAGGCTTCCGGCGCTTAACCTCAGCAGGTACTAATGCTGCATGGGCGGGCGCGGGTCGGTGGCGGTTTAGGGCGAGTAGCTGCCGAAGAATCTGCTGTGAGCAGCGTTGCTTCAAAGGCCGTCTTACTGGGTAAGTATAAGCAGGGCCAGGCCGAAATAAGCTTAAGGGATGCTAACTTGCCATGAGGTAGGCAGCATTACGCCTTTGGCTTCGGTTTGGGGAAATTAAATCTTGGTTTTATCTTATTTTCAGGGCTCCTGTTAGGAGGTCGCAGGGCGTGGGCGCAGGTGCCGGCGCTGCTGCCCGGCCGTTGGGAACTGCGTCAGGTCAGCTTTACGGCGGCCCAAACGGTGCCTCCCGAAGTGCTGGAGCAGATGAATAATCCGGAGGTAGCTGCGCTAAACCAAGAAGTAGTAAGTGGGCTTGCGCACCTGCTGGTTGAGTTCCGGCCCGATGGCAGCTATCAGTTTACGGTAGCGCGGCCGGGCCAGCCCGTTCGCCTCGAGACTGGTAGCTACGCAGTTAAGCAAGGAACGCTCTTTGCCCAAAGCCCGGCTACGGAAGGCGGCTCCTCATTCGATAACCAGCAGCTGATACAGGTAAGCCGCCGGAAGCTGGTAGTAGATTTTCTGGTGGGCGACGCCTTGCCCGGCGTACGCGAGGAAATCGAGTACCGCCGGGTTCCCTAAAAGAAGTCTAAAAAAAGTAACCGAAAAAAATCCAAAAACGACTACTTGTCGTACTTGTACAGCTTCCTGTAGACGTTAAGGATTGGCGGGCGCTGGTCTGGACACTGTTTACGGTAAATGAACATATGATTATCAATCAAATAGCTGAGTTTTGTATTCAGTACGATGAGACGTCAAGCCTGATGCGGGTGGCCTGGATGGCCGAGCGGAATATGGAGCGCTTTCAGCAGGCCTTTACGCAGCTGCACGTGCTGGTCAAGCAGCTTTGCGTAAAGCGTATAGTATTGGATTTAAATAGAATGCCTGATATTCCGGTGTACGACCAGCTGTGGTTGAGCACCCGGTTTATGCCGGCTCTTTTTACCGTGCCGCTTGAGCAGGTAGTGATTGTGCTTTCGGCGCAGCGCGTGTACAATCAGCAGGTAGTGGAAGGCGTGCTGATGGCTGTTGATGCTCAGCTGCCTTTCGAAGCGCATTTTTTTACGCATCCTGCAGCCGCGCTGGCCTGGCTCACCGACGAGTCGCCCCGCCTGCCCGGCCTGTGGGCCGAGTGGGTGGATTATTTCGGTGATTTCTTCTCTTATTCCGACGAGGTGGCCGAGCCCCTGGCCGGCTACGAGCCTCAATAACCCCGTTTGCTGCCAACCTGACAGCCGGCAGCACCTTGGAACAGCCTTTGAAAAGCCAGGCTGACTGGCAGGCCCCGGCCTGTTAGTCAGCCTTTTGTTATTTCACCCAACCCTAAGTCAGCTATTCCGATGTCCGAAACCGGCTCCATTTCCATCCATACCGAGAACATCTTTCCTATTATTAAGAAGTTCTTATATTCTGACCATGAGATATTCTTGCGCGAATTGGTCAGCAATGCCGTCGATGCTACCCAGAAGCTCAAGAGCCTGGCCGCGCTGGGCGAGTACAAGGGCGAAGTGGGCGAGCTGAAAGTGCGCGTGACGGTAGACAAAGAAGCCCGCAAAATCACGATTTCGGACCACGGCCTGGGCATGACGGCCGACGAAATCAAGAAGTACATCAACCAGATTGCCTTCTCCGGGGCCACCGAGTTTGTGGAGAAGTACAAGGAGAAGGATGCGCAGGCTAAAGACCAGATAATCGGGCAGTTTGGCCTGGGTTTCTACTCGGCCTTCATGGTGGCCAGCGAGGTGGAGATATGGTCAAAATCCTATAAAGAGGACAGCGTTACGGCGCACTGGACCTGCGACGGCAGCACCCAGTACACCATCGACGAGCCTACCGGCGAGCACGCCAAGGCCGAGCGCGGCACCGACGTGGTGCTGCACGTCGCCGAAGACTCGGATGAGTTTCTGGAAGAAGCCCGGCTGCGCACCATTCTGAGCAAGTACTGCAAGTTTCTGCCCATCCCGATTGAGTTTGAGGGCCAGCTGATTAACGATACGACGCCCATCTGGACCAAGCAGCCTTCGGAGCTGACCGACGAGGACTACAAGAAGTTCTACCAGGAGCTCTATCCGATGAGCATGGACGAGCCGCTGTTCTGGATTCACCTGAACGTGGACTATCCGTTTCACCTCACGGGTATTTTGTACTTCCCGAAGGTGAAGGACGAGCTGCAGTTCTCGCGCAACAAGATTCAGCTGTATTCGCGCCAGGTGTTTATCACCGACGAGGTGAAGGACGTAGTGCCCGAGTTTCTGATGCTGCTGCACGGCGTTATCGACTCGCCCGATATTCCGCTGAACGTATCGCGCTCTTTCCTGCAGGCCGACGCGGCGGTGCGCAAAATCAACACCTACATCACCAAGAAAGTAGCCGATAAGCTGGCTGAGCTGTTCCGCAAGGACCGCCCCGGCTACGAGGAGAAATGGGCTGATATTGGCGTATTTGTGAAATACGGCATGCTCTCGGACGAGAAATTCTACGACCGCGCCAAGGACTTCGTGCTGCTCAAAAGCGTAAGCGGCAAGCTTTACACGCTCACCGAGTACACCGAGCATATTCAGGCTAATCAGAAAGACAAAACGGACAATACGGTGGTGCTTTACACTACCGATGCCGAGGCCCAGCACGGCTTTGTGGCCGCCGCCCAGGAGCGGGGCTACGACGTGCTGAATATGGACCAGGTGCTCGACGCGCACTTCATTGGCCAGCTAGAGCAGAAACTGGAAAAAACCACGTTTAAGCGCGTCGATTCGGCTACCGTGGGCCAGCTTATCGAGAAGGAAGAAGCACCGGCCAGCGTACTCAGCGAAGACGACCACAAGAAGCTGGAGGAGCTCTTTACCAGCGCCATCAGCAACCCCAGCATGCACGTCAAAGTGGCCCCGCTCTCGCCGCAGGATGCGCCGGTGGTTATTACCCAAAACGAGTTTATGCGCCGCATGAAAGACATGCAGCGCACCGGCGGCGGAGGCGGCATGCAGATGTTCGGCTCACTGCCCGACTCGTTCGACGTGACGGTGAACGCCAACAGCCCCATTGCGCAAAAAGCCCTGGCCGATGGCGGCGAAACCATTGCCAAGCAAGCCTTCGACCTGGCGCTGCTGGCGCAGGGCCTGCTGAAAGGCGAGGCCCTGACGGCCTTCGTGAAGCGCAGCACCGAGCTGCTGTAAGCGTAAGCTTTTAAGTTGAGAAAGCCCTGCTGCCAGATTGGCGGCGGGGCTTTTTGTTGGAAGGCGGTGGCGCATCTTTGTAGCTCGCTGCCAGCCGACTACCACGACGCGGCCCAAACTATAACGGGAAGCAGATATTCGATGCCATACTCTTTCCTATTCGCTTATGAGAAACCTCCTTGCGCTAGCATTAGCTAGCCTACTGACTACCACGTCCGTCGCGCAGTCTGCCTCCCCAACAGCTGGTAGCCTGGCTACCAACCAAGTGCAGGTGGCTACCGGCCAGCTGGCTGGTGCTACGCTGCCCAGCGGCATCCATCGCTTTAGTGGGGTACCCTACGCCGCGCCGCCGGTAGGGCCGCTGCGCTGGCAGGCTCCGCAGCCCTCACAGCCGTGGCAAGACGTGCGGACGGCCACGCAGTTTGGCCCGCGCGCAATGCAACTGCCGCTGTTTGGCGACATGAATTTCCGCTCGAATGGTGTGAGCGAAGATTGCCTGTATCTGAACGTGTGGACGGGTGCGCAGTCTGGCAAGGAGCGGCGGCCGGTGCTGGTGTACTTCTACGGCGGCGGCTTCGTGGCCGGCGATGGCTCGGAACCGCGCTACGACGGCGAAGCCCTGGCCCGGCGGGGCATCGTAACCGTGACAGTTAATTACCGGCTCGGCGTGTTCGGCTTTATGGCTCACCCCGAGCTAACCAAAGAATCGCCGCATCACGCTTCGGGCAACTACGGCCTGCTCGACCAGGCCGCCGCTATCCAGTGGGTGAAGAACAACATCGCCGCCTTTGGCGGTGACCCGCAGCGTATTACCATCGGGGGCGAGTCGGCCGGCTCGTTCTCGGTAAGCGCCCAAATGGCTTCGCCGCTGGCTAAGAAGCTGCTGGTGGGGGCCATCGGCGAAAGCGGCTCGCTGCTGGGCCTGCAGCCGCTGCCTACCCTGACGCAGGCCGAGCAAACCGGAGTAGCCTTCGCTAGTAGCCTGGGCGCTGGCTCGCTGGCGGCCTTGCGTGCGCTGCCGGCCCAGCAGCTTTTGGAGGCCAGTGGTAAAGAGGGTGCGCCGCACTTTTCTGCTATTGTGGATGGGTACTTCCTGCCCCGGCCCCCAACGGAGATTTACGCCAGTGGCGCTCAGGCCGACGTGCCCCTGCTGGTGGGCTGGAACTCGCAGGAAATGGGATATCAGGCGCTGCTTGGGGCCGCCGCGCCCAACCTGGAAAGCTATCGTGCTGCCGTGCAGAAGCTGTATGGCGCGCAAGCCGGGGCCATCCTGAAGCTTTACCCCGCTACCACCGACGTGCAGGTTGAGCAAGCGGCTACCGACCTGGCCAGCGACCGCTTCATTGCCTACAGCACCTGGAAGTGGGCCGACCTGCACGCCCAAACCGGCGACCAGCCCGTGTACCGCTATCTCTTTGCCCGCCCCCGCCCGGCCATGACGCCCGAGATGGGCAACGCTACCGCTGGCCTGGCCGGCGGTGTGGTAAAGGGCACCGGCAACGCCGCCCCCGCGCCGCCGGCCAAGGGCGCCGTGCATTCGGCCGAGATTGAATATGCACTGGGTAACCTGGCTACTAACAAAGTATATGCCTGGACGCCTGACGATTATCTGGTGTCCAAAACCATGCAGGCTTACTTTGCCAACTTTATCAAAACCGGCAACCCCAACGGGGCAGTCCTGCCCAACTGGCCGGCCGCTGGCAAAGGGGCCGCTGGGCAGCTGCTGCGGCTGGATGTGACAACCAGAGCGGAAAGCGACCAGACCCGCGCCCGGTACCTACTGTTGGAGCAAGTCACGGCGAAGTAGCCCTTAATAGTCGATTGGGCTACTCTGGCCGGAGCGCCCCGGAGCCAATCCGGCTGCTGGAGCGCTCCGGCCAGGTTTTTGGTGGGGAAAGCGGGCCCATTGGCAAGATAAAAGGGCTGGGTGAGGCTTTCGGCTTCATTTTAGCTTTAAGCTGGAGCTATTCGGCAAGTATTTTTGTCTGACATAGACTTAATGACTTCTTCATGATGCGTAAAATTCTGCTTGGTTTGCTGGCCTTGGTCGTGCTGCTGGTGGTGGCGCTGGCCGCCGCGCCCTTCCTCTTTAAAGACAAGCTGCGGGCGCTGGCCCACCAGCAGATAGCGCAGCGCGTGCGAGCGAAGGTGCAGTACAACCCCGACGATATTGGCGTGACACTACTCAGCACGTTTCCCGATTTGGGGCTGGATATCAAGAACCTGCGCGTAATTGGCCTCGACTCTTTTAGCCGCGATACGCTGGCTTACCTGCCGCGCCTGCGGGTGGGCCTCGACCTGATGTCGGTAGTAAAAGGCCAGCAGATTGATATAAAAAGCGTGGCCCTCGACCAGCCCGAGTTTTCGGTGAAGGTGCTGAAAAGCGGGCGGCCCAACTGGGATATCATGATTCCGAACGCCACTGCGGCGGCTAAGGGCCAGGATACCAGCAAGGTAAATCTGGCTATTCGGGGCTGGGAAATTACCAACGGGCGGCTGCGCTACGAAGACCTCAGTATTCCGGTGCGGCTCGATGCGCGGGGTGTCAACCACCAGGGCAAGGGCGATTTTGCCAACAACGTCTTCGACCTGACTTCCAACACCACTATCAGCCAGCTTACGGCCAACTACAATGGTATCGACTACCTGACTAACAAGCAGGTAGCCGCCGCTATCGCCATGAGCATGGACCTGAATAAGAACCTCTACACGTTTAAGGAAAACCAGGTAAAGCTGAATGACTTTCCGTTCAGCTTCGCCGGTGCCATCGGCTTGCCGAATGCTACGGATATCACCTATGATGTGACGTTCAAGGCTTTGCAAACTGATTTCAAGAATATTCTGAGCCTGGTGCCGGGCGTGTACAACGCCCAGTTTAAGAACGTGGAAGCCGGCGGCCAGGTGGCTTTCAACGGCTATTACAAAGGCGTGCAAAACAAGCTGCGAATGCCCGGCTACGGCCTGAACCTAGCCGTGACCAACGGCCGCTTTAAGTACCCTGACCTGCCGCGCGAGGCCAAAAATATCAACGTGGCGATGGTGGTAGACAACCCGTCGGGCTTTACCAACAACGTGAAAGTCAACGTGTCGAAGTTTCACCTCGACCTGGGCAACGACCCGGTTGATGGCAGCGTCGCCATCGATGGCCTCGCCCCCATGAAGGTAGACGGCCACGTAAAAGCCAACGTGAACCTGGCCGAGGCGCTAAAGGTGTACCCGGTGCCCGGCCTCACAATGCGCGGGCAGTTCTTCGTGGATGCGACGGGCAGAGGCATCTATTCAAAAACCCAGATGCCGGTGGTCAACGCGGCCATTAAAATGGCAAATGGCTACGTGAAGTCAGACAAGTTCCCGGCCCCGATTGAAGATATTAACCTCAGCGGTACAGTTGTAAATACTACTGGTCAGATGAACGATACCTACGTAAATCTGCCGCAGTTTCATATGATGCTGGAAGGCGAGCCGCTCGATGGCCGCCTCACGGCTCACAATATAGCCAAACCGGTATTTGATGCGAATGTGAACGGCACGGTGGACCTCACCAAAATCACGAAGATTTTCCCGCTTCAGGGCATGACCGTAACGGGGCGTGTGGCCGGCAACATCGCCGCTGCCGGCAACATGGCCGACGTAGAAGCCGGCCGCTACCAGAATGTGAAAGCCAGCGGCACTGTGAAGGCCAACAATGTGACATACAAGAGCAAAGACCTGCCGCAGGGTGTAGCTGTCAGCAATGCTGCCGCCACGTTCAACAATAATCAGATTGTTATTCAGAGCCTTAACGGCACGGCCGGCAGCTCCGACTTTGCGGCCAACGGCACGGTGAGCAACTACCTGGGCTATCTCTTTACGCCCGGCCAGCCGCTGCGCGGCACGCTAAACGTGACCTCGCACAACTTTAACGTAAATGAGTTTATGGTAGACCCCGTGAGCGAGAAGTCGACGGCCACCGGCAAGGCGGCTCCGGCGAAGGCTACCGGCGTGGTGCCCATTCCGAAATTCTTCGACCTGGTAGTGAACAGCAAGGTCGATAACGTGACCTACGACAACCTGAAGCTGACGAATGCCGCCGGCACGGTAGCGGTAAAGAACGAAGTGGCTACCCTGAAGAATATGACCTTCAACACGTTGGGCGCTGCCTTCGGCACTACGGGCAGTTATAACACGCAAGACCTGGCGCACCCCAAGTTCGACCTGGGGCTGAATATCAAGAATCTGGATTTTCAGAAGGCGTTCGGGGCCTTCAACACTGTAAAGGCCCTGGTGCCGCTGGCCTCGCAGGTGCAAGGGATTTTTGGCACCACGTTCAACGTGAGCGGCGAGATGGGCCAGGATATGCTGCCCAAGCTGGCCACGCTGAGCGGCAAGGGCTTGTTTGACATCGTGAAAGCCAGCGTGTTGCAGTCGCCGGTAATGTCGCAGATTTCCAGTCTCACTACCTTGCCCGAGCTGAAAAACCTGGAGGTGATTAATCGCATCGTGAACGCCGAGATTGTGAATGGCAACTTCGTGGTGAAGCCCTTCGACCTGACGGTAGGCGACGTAAAGATGACGGTGGGCGGCTCCAACAGCCTGGCCGGTATGCTTTCCTACGTTACGGCCATCAATGCCCCCACCGGCAAGCTGGGTAATGCCCTGAATAGCAAGCTCACGCAGCTCACCGGCGTATCGAACATTCAGGGCACCGACCGCGTGACGCTGGGCCTTAACATCGGCGGGACCGTGGCCAGCCCCAGCGTGAAGCTGACCAGCGGTAGCCTCAAAGACCAGGGCAAGGCCATTGTGACGAATGTAGTTAAAACCAAGCTCACCGACGCGCTGCTGAGCCTGGCGACCAAGAACAAGGCCAAAACCGACAGCACCCAGAAGGCCACCGCCACCACCCAGCAAACCTCGCAGGAGCAGCTCCAGCTCGAAATTCAGAAAAAGAAGCTCGAAGCGCAGGAAAAAGCCAAGCAAGCCATCGGCGCGGGCCTGAATAGTCTGTTTGGTGGTCGTAAAAAGGCTGCGGCTCCTGCCGATACAGCAAAAAAATAACCGGAAGAGCGCCCACTCTCGAAGGAGAGCGGATAACTCATTGTATTTTTAATATATATTAAAAATACAATGAGTTATGAAAGCCTTTGTATCAGCGGCAGCAGCTCGTGTTGGGTGGTGCGGGCCGCATCCTGGTCGTACCAGGCATGCACCTGGGTAACAATCTCTTTGAAAGGCGTGTCGCGGGCTTTCAGCTCCTGCATAATGGTTTGCAGGGGAGCCGGGCGCGGGCCCCACACGCCCGCTTCGGTGAGCGAGTCGGCGCGCAGGAAAATGGCAATCGGGATGGCCCGGCCGCCGTTGGTAAGGTAGCGGTCGATGAGGTCGGGATGCGAGTCGCGCAAAAAGTACCGCGTTTCGAGGTGGCCGCCGCTGGCCTGGGCTATGGCCTCAAAAACCGGAACCGTCTGGGAGGCGTCGCCGCACCAGCCTTCGGTAATAATTGCCCAGAGGTAGTGTTGCGTAAGCCGGTTTACCGCGGCTTGCAGCTCGGGCAGCACCGCCACGGTTGGCGCCACGCGGTCCATGCGGTCGGCCCCTTCGCGGTAGTGCGGCAGCATTTTAGCCTGCTGCGGGTCGGGGTTTGCCTGAGCCAGCGCTTCGGCAATCTGTTGGCGATAAGCAGGGTAGCTGAGCCCGGTGGCCAGCTGGTCGGCAGTAAGAACGGGAGAGGTGGAAGCAGGCATGTACTTGATAAACCAGAAAAGTAGCGGTAAGTAACTCCAACGAAAAGGCCACCCAAGCGGGTGGCCCTCCGAAGGAACAAGTGGTAGAACCAGCTACCCACTAAAAGGATAGGGCGGTCGTAGAAGCGGTAAGCTGAAAGCAGGCGAAGCGGCGCCCGCTTACAGCTGCGGCTGCACCTGCCCGCTTATCTCGCGGCAGTAAGTAATAAAATCGGAGTTAACTGGCTCCAGGCCGGCTTCGCGCATCTTGGTAGCTACCTGGCCGCGGTGGTAGCTGGCGTGCACTACGCAGTGGGTCAGGATGTCGCTCACCTGGGAGTCGAAGGCATCGCCCTGCGAGTTGGAATACTGGATATGGCGGTTCAGCTCCGTATCGTCGGCAGTTTCACACAGCTGCTGAAAGTGCCGCGAGGTTTGCTCGTGCCAGTAGTGCAGGCCGGCCAGGTCGTGTTCCTGCCACACTTTTAGGGGGCTTTGAGTGCCGCTGAGGCGGGCAATCCAGATAGCCTGGGCATTGATAACGTGGCTGAAAATGCGCAGCGCGGCCTGGGGGGCCTCCTTGCCGGCCGCTACCGAAGAGTCGAGGCGGCGCAGCAGCGTTTCGTTGGCCCACACGTTGAAAGCGCCGAGCTTGGCAATCGTATTAATCATTGGAAGAGAGGAAGATTGAGAGAGGTTGTTCGCAGTGTAGCCGGCTCACCGGGGGTCTTGCCACACCAGCTGCTCGTTGGCTTTGCGCTTGTCGAAGTTGGCACACTTGCCATCGCCTTTACCCGTGATGCCGCCTTCGGGGTGACATAGTATCTGGCCTTTTACATCATAAACGGTCGAGTACTGGTCGCAGCAGGGGGCCGACTCATAGTAAACGGTTTGGCCTTCATACTCATAGCGCGTGATGCGGATAATCGGATTGCGCTTGCGCGTGGCCAGGATGCTTTCAATGCGCTGCCGCAGCCACAGCGGCCGGGCCGTGCTGTCGAGGCGCATGTCACGGGCCGCTACGGGGTCGGTGGTGTTGGTGCTGGTGGGCGCCGGCGTATCGGGCTCACTCACAAAGCCTTCGGAGGGCGGCGTAGTGGGCGTATTCACGACTACGTCTGATTGGCATGCGCTCAGTAGCAAGGCCAGCGCGGTAAAAGGGATAAGCAAACGGCGCATAGCGAAAATGGGTAAAAAGCTAACGTAAAATCCTGTGTCCTTACGCCAATGGCTTCGAATAGTTAGCGCGACAGCAGAAGCCAGATTTTAGGTCCGAACAGCAGCGCGCCCACCACCAGCGCGCCCAGCGCGGCCAGCAGCACGGCGCCCGCCGCCACATCTTTGGCCTTCCCCGCCAGCGGGTGGTAGTCGGGCGATACCAGGTTGGTGAGGGTTTCGATAGCGGTATTAAACAGCTCGGCTGCCCACACGCCGGCCACCGCCAGCGCTACCAGCGCCCATTCGCTTAGCCGCAGCCGAAAATATAGCCCCAGCCCGAGCACAACGGCCGTTGCCACGGCATGAAACTGCAGGTGTAGCTCGGAGCGCAGGGCCGCGCCAATCCCCCGCAGGGCATGGCCAAAGCTGGCCGCGCGGCGGCGCAGCAGGCCGGGTGGGGGTGCAGGGCTAGCCACGGGCGTCGAACTCGGCAAAAACGCTGTGGCGCAGCTGGTTCCACTCGGGCCGGAGGATGCTGAAAATCTTGGTGTCGCGCCGGAAGTTGCCCTGCGTGAGGCGGTGGCTGCGCAGCGTGCCTTCCTCGGTGGCGCCCATGCGCCGCATGGCCTGCTGCGATTTCAGGTTGCGGCTGTCGGTTTCCAGCTCCACGCGCTCGCAGCCCAGCTGGTCGAAAGCATGGCACAGCAGCAGGTGCTTCGCGGCCCGGTTGAGGCCGGTGCGCTGAAAATCAGTGCCTACCCAGGTGTAGCCAATGCTTAGCTTCTGATTGTCGGGGTCGAGGTTGTAGTAGCTGGTGCTGCCCGCCAGCCGCCCCGTGGCCCGGTCGATTATCACAAACGGGTAGCGCAGCCCGGCCTGCCGCGCCTGGCCTGCCGCCGTAATGTAGGCCGCCAGACTTACGGTGTCGTCGGCGCGGCTGAGCGTGTACTCCCACAGCTCAGGCGTAAACGCCACCGCCTTCAGCTCTTCAAAGTCTGTGGCTTCGAGTGGGCGCAGCCGGGCGCGGCTATTTTCCAGCACGAGGGTTTGTTCGAAATCGAAAGGCACGGCAGTAAAGTAGAGAAAGAAGCGTAAAAACGAAACGAAAATAGCGGTAGCTGGCTAACCAGTCTGCCCCCAGTCTAGCGGCTCGCCGCGCAATGCTCGGCCACGTAGCGCTGGTAGTTGGCGTAGGCAGGCTCGCGCACCAGGCTTTTTAACGCCTGCACGTGCGGGTCGGCTATATCGGCCGACTGGCTGCGCAGCCGCATAAAATACAGCCCCGTTTGCAAGGGCTTGCAGTCGCCTGCGTCAGCTAGCTCGCGCGTTTTCAGCAGCGAGTAATCAAACGCAGCCCGCTCGCTGGCTTCCGGGGTGCGGCTGGCCGGCGCCACCGTGCGGAAGTAGTGTAAATGCCCGATTTCGTGGTACAGCACTACCACCAGCCGGTTGTCGTCGAAGCCGGGCTGGGAGTGTTGCAGGTAGCGCAGGTCGAGGCGCACGGCCCCGTTGGGAAAAGCCATTGCCGGGGTGGCCAGCGGCAGTGCC
Organism: Hymenobacter baengnokdamensis; assembly: GCF_008728635.1. Lineage (NCBI taxonomy): Bacteria > Pseudomonadati > Bacteroidota > Cytophagia > Cytophagales > Hymenobacteraceae > Hymenobacter > Hymenobacter baengnokdamensis. The sequence goes on from NZ_CP044285.1 coordinate 1,014,021, forward strand.
GAGCGCACTACCACAAACCGCCGCAGCAACGTATCGTGCTGCTGGACAGCTCGCAAGGTCTGGTAAAATTTCGGAAACCGCTGGGCTGCCCCCGCCAGGGCGGTCCGGGCCGTAGCCGAATCGACGGGCACCGCCTGGGCCAGCTGCGCCCGGCCAGGCAGCGGGGCGGCGGCTATAAAGAGGCTGAAAAACAGGTGGCAGCGCATGATTAGCTAATCAACAAAATAAAGAACGTCCTGCTGAGCCTGTCGAAGCCTCTCTCCCGAACGACCCTGGCGGCGCGGGAGAGAGGTTTCGACAGGCTCAGCAGGACGTTCTTCTTCAGAGAAAGTTGTCCGATGAGCAGGCTAGCCCACGTTAATCTCGCCCACCATGTCCTCGGGCTTCAGCCACTGGTCAAACTCTTCGGCCGTGACGTAGCCGAGCTTAATGGCGGTTTCCCGCAGTGTCGAGTTGTTTTTGTGGGCCGTCTGGGCAATTTCGGCGGCTTTGTAGTAGCCGATGTGCGGGTTGAGGGCCGTCACGAGCATCAGGCTGCTATCGACATGCTTCTTGATATTGGGCAAAATGGGCTCGATACCCACCGCGCACTTATCTGTAAACGACGAGCACGCATCGCCGATAAGCCGGGCTGAGTGCAGGAAGTTATATATCATCATGGGCTTGAACACGTTGAGCTCAAAGTGACCCATCGAGCCACCTACCGTGATGGCCACGTCATTGCCCATTACCTGGGCGGCGACCATCGTCAGGGCCTCGCACTGCGTAGGGTTAACCTTGCCGGGCATGATGCTGGAGCCGGGTTCGTTGTCGGGAATCGAGATTTCACCAATGCCCGCGCGGGGGCCGCTGCTGAGCATCCGAATGTCGTTGGCAATTTTCAGCAGGCTCACGGCCACAGTCTTAAGCGCACCGTGGGCTTCCACAATGGCGTCGTGCGCGGCCAGGGCCTCAAACTTGTTTTCGGCCGTGACGAAGGGCAGGCCCGTCAGCTCGGCAATGTGCCGGGCCACGTTCTCGGAGTAGCCAGCAGGTGTGTTGATGCCCGTGCCTACGGCCGTGCCGCCCAGGGCCAGCTCGCTGAGGTGCGGCAGGGTATTCTTAATGGCGCGCAGGCCATGGTCGAGCTGCGAAACGTAGCCCGAAAACTCCTGGCCCAAGGTCAGCGGCGTGGCATCCATGAAGTGGGTCCGGCCGATTTTAACGACGTGCATAAACTGCTCCGACTTGGCTTTGAGCGCGTCGCGCAGTTCCTCAATGCCTGGTATTGTATTCTCAGCCAGTATCTTGTAGGCCGCGATGTGCATGGCCGTCGGGAAGGTGTCGTTAGAGCTTTGCGACTTATTAACGTCGTCGTTGGGAGCCAGAAACTTCTTGGCATCGGCCAGGTGGCCGCCGTGCAGCACGTGGCCGCGGTAGGCAATCACCTCGTTCACGTTCATATTGCTCTGGGTGCCCGAGCCGGTTTGCCACACCACCAGCGGAAACTGCTTATCTAGCTGACCAGCCAGGATTTCATCGCATACCCGGCCAATAAGCTGGGCCTTATCGGTGGGCAATATGCCGGCTTCCTCGTTGGTAAGGGCCGCCGCTTTTTTGAGATAGGCAAACGCGCGGATAATCTCCTTGGGCATCTTATTGATGTCCTGCGCAATCGGAAAATTCTCGATGCTACGCTGGGTTTGGGCGCCCCAATAGGCGTCGGCGGGCACTTGCACCTGGCCCATAGTATCTTTTTCGGTGCGGAACTGGGTCATTTGAGCTAGAAAGGGATGGGAAACTACTGCTAACAACGGGGCAAAAGTACGCCGCCCGGCCGGTGCGGGCGGCCATGGCCCGCGCGCAGCCGTAGAGCTATTCCGTCTTACTACCATTGTCAGACTGGTGAGTAGGGACCAGACCCCCAATCAGTAATCAGTTTCTGTATGAACCAGCCCCCTGCCACCTCCGCCCCGCCTACCGAGCCGCCAGTACCTACCGAAGGCAATGGTGTTCCGGACTATAGCCACCTCGAAATCCACACCGAGCCAGACCTGCCTGCCCCCGATAAGGCTGGCGGCAGTGCCACCGAGCCCGAAAGCGGCGGTGGCTACAGCGGCTAGCCTTGTTGTAGCGCGAACTTTGTAGTTCGCGCTACAACACTGCCGTTAAGCCGTTAAATGGGGTACTGCCGGGGCTCGTGCTGCACGGTTACCCACTGCACGCGGGTCATCTCGTCCATTACCCATTCGCCGCCAAAGCGACCCAGGCCCGACTCGCGCTCGCCGCCAAACGGGGCGTTGGGCTCATCGTTGACACTCTGGTCGTTGACGTGAATCATGCCGGTTTCTACCTGGCGGGCCAGCTGCACGCCGCGGTCTACGTTGCGGGTGTGCAGCGCCCCACTCAGGCCAAAGTCCAGCTCATTAGCCAGCTTCAGCATTTCTTGGTCGTCTTTAAAGGGAATGAGCACGGCCACCGGGCCAAAGATTTCGTTGCGTGCGATAGGCATATCGTTGCGCACGCCGCTCATTACGGTTGGGTGCAGCACCGCGCCTTCGGCCTGGCCGCCGCACTCAATTTTGGCACCCTGGGCTACGCTTTCCGCCATATCCTTCTGAATGCGCTGCACCTGCTTGTCATCGATGAGCGGGCCGATGTCAGTAGCCTGGTCGCGCGGGTCGCCTACTTTCAGCGCCTTCGTGCGGGCCACCAGCTTGTCGCGAAATTCGTCGTATACCGCCTCGTGCACCAGAAAGCGGTTCACGGCCATGCAAATCTGGCCTTGGTGCATAAACTTGCCCATCATGGCAGCGGCTACGGCCAAGTCGATATCCGCATCTTCGAGCACGATAAAAACGTTGTTGCCGCCCAGTTCCAGCGCTACTTTCTTCAGGCTTTCGCCAGCCAGCTTGACAATGCCTTTGCCCACCGGCGTCGAGCCGGTAAAGGAAATAAGCTTCGGAATAGGATGCGTTACGAAGGCATCGCCGATGGTCGACGACTTGCCGATGACCACGTTGAACACACCTTTGGGCAGGCCGGCTTCCTCAAATAGCTTGGCCAGCAGGGTGCCGCCCGTAGCCGGGGTTTGCGAAGCGGGCTTCACCACAATAGCGTTGCCGCAGCCCAGCGCCGGCGCAATGGAGCGCATCGACAAATGCACCGGAAAATTCCAGGGGCTGATAATGCCAATGACCCCCAGGGGCTTGCGGTACACGCGGCTTTCCTTGCCGGGCGTACTGGAAGGCAGAATAAACCCGTGCAGCCGGCTTGGGAAGGACGAAGCTTCGAGAATTACCTCGCGGGCCAGCATCACCTCAATCTCGCCTTTGGCGTGGGCGCCGCCGGCTTCCTGCGCTATCCAGTGAGCAAACTCGTCTTTGCGCTGAAGCAAAATGTCGGCGGCTTTCAGCAGAACATCGCGGCGCTCCTGAGGTAGCAGCGCCGCCCACGCCACGCCGGCGCGCCGGGCGGCCTCATAGGCTTCGTTCAGCTCATTGAGGCCCGCACATTTGATGTCGAGCAGCACGGAGTTGTCGTAGGGGTTTATATCCTGAATAACGTCCTGCTCCTGGCCGTCGCGCCAGACGCCATCGATAAATTGCTTGTTCAGCTCTTGATAAGGTTGCATAAGTTGTGGAAAAGAAGAGGTGAGGATGGACAGCTGAGGGCCGCGCCAGTTAACTAAAATGGTGGGAGGTAAATCAGATTAAATAGGCTTTTGTTTATAAATCGAAAGGCTAACGCAGCCCGAAGCGCAGAGAGTTTGCAGCTTAAAGGGCGACTTGTTCAGCTATAAAGCAAGAATTTCTGCGGGCTGGCGGCCCGGCTTTTCGGCCGTTCTCCTAAATGCGTGCTAGCTTGGCGCACCGTTCATTTTCAGGCGGCTGCTTTTTACTCATGATGCTTTCTGCTACTTTACGCTGGGCCTGCGGAGCGCTGTGCGCTACCGCTTTACTTACCGCCTGCCAATCTGGCCCCGCCGGCAGCCCGGCCACTACCTCAACCGGCGTCGCCTATTTCCCGGCTCCCGAAGCGGGCGTGAAAACGGGTGGCATCCAGGTTATTCCCATAACCACACCCAAGGGTAAGTTCAACGTCTGGACCAAGCGCTTCGGCAACAACCCGAAAATCAAGGTGCTGCTGCTCAACGGCGGGCCGGGCGCCACGCACGAGTATTTCGAGTGCATGGAAAGCTTTCTGCCGCAGCAGAATATAGAGTTTATCTACTATGACCAGCTCGGCTGCGGCAACTCCGACAACCCCCACGATACCTCCATGTGGAGCCTGCCGCGCTACGTAGAGGAAGTAGAGCAGGTACGCCAGGCTCTGAATCTCAATAAGGATAACTTCTACCTGCTGGGGCATTCGTGGGGTGGCATCCTGGCCGCCGAGTACGCATTCAAGTACCAGCAAAATCTCAAAGGTCTCATTATTAGCAATATGATGATGAGCTGCCCGGCCTACGGCAAATATGCCGAAGACGTGCTGGCCAAGCAGATGAAGCCCGAGGTGCTGGCCGAAATCCGGCAAATCGAAGCCAAAAAAGATTTCGACAACCCGCGCTACATGGGCCTGCTGGAGCCCAATTTCTACGCCCAGCACCTGTGCCGTATCGTGCCTAACCCCGAGCCCATCACCCGCTCAATGGGCAAGCTCAACAAGTCGCTCTACGTGACCATGCAGGGCCCCAGCGAGTTCGGCGTAGCCGGCAAGCTTGTCAATTGGGACCGTACCAAGGACCTGCCCAAGCTGACGGTGCCCGTACTCAGCATCGGTGGCAAGTACGATACCATGGACCCGGCCCACATGGCCTGGATTGCTACCCAGGTCAAAAATGGCAACTCGCTCATATGCCCCCAGGGCAGCCACATGAGCATGTACGACGACCAGCAGACCTACATGAAAGGCTTCATTACCTTCCTCAAGTCGGTAGATGATGGCTCATTTAAGCCCGGCACCAAGCTATAAAAAGTAATGTAAAAAGCCGGGGTAATGCTTCATCCTGTTCTGGAAGCCGGAACAGAAAGTGAGCGTTACCACGGCTTTTTAGTGCTGTTAAAAAGGAACTGTTACCTCCACTACCTGGGCGGCCCGCCGGCCGCTGCTAATGCCGGGTATCCAGGCCGGGCCTTCGCACACCAGGCGCTGGGCTTCGGCGTCGTAGTCGGCGCGCAGGCCATGTAGCACACTGACTTGCTGTATTTTGCCATCAGCGCCGATGGTCAGGCTCAGCTTTACCGTACCGGTTAGTTTGGGTTCGGGCGTTTCCGGCTGAAAGCTGGCGGCATCGTGCCGCAGCTTTTCGCGCAGGGCCGGGTAGCCACCGGCCGGCACCGGCAGTACCCTGGGGCCGGCTGGCATAGCTGCGTCGTGTACCAGTGCCGGTTCGGAGGCGGGGTTAGCTTTGGCGACTGCCAGGCGGCGGGTATGCATAGCGAGCGTAGCGGTATCCGCGGGTGCCACGGCCAAAGCCGGTGCTTGCGTAGGCGCGGCGGCTACAGCCTCGCTTGCCAGGGGCTGGCTTTCAGCGGGTTGGCGCCGAGCAAGAACATCTTCTTTTTTATATATTCCTGCCCGGTGCCTGCCTTGTGCGGCTGGATGCCTGGCAGCAGGTACAGCGACTACTGCTGTCGCCACTGTGGAGCTAATTGGCTCAGCCGGGGGTACCCCGGTCGCAACAGTTGGTGCGACGCGTGCTGCCGGCGCAGGAGTTGTCGCAACCGGGCCGTTCCGTTCCGTAACCGGTTGGCCCGGCGTGAGGTAGCGCTGCTGCCAGGTCCACCAGCCGCCGGCCACCAGGCCCAGCAGCAGAGTAGCCGCTGCTGCCAGCTGCGGAGCCAGCCACCGGTGCTGCCGCGACCCCAGCTGCTGCCGGGCCGGGGCTGCCTGCTGTAGCACGCGCTTGCGCAGGCGCTGCTGCAGCTGCTGCAGCGCCTGGTCGGTGGTGGCAGGCGGCGTTTGCAGCAGGCCGTCGAGGATATCGGCACAGCGCTGGCAGGCCAGGGTGTGCGCTTCGACCCGGTGCTGCGCGGCCGGGGCCAGCGAACCCGCCGCGTACTGCCGCAGTAATGCCACTGGCAGGTGGGCACCGGCCGGAGCAGTAGCGTTGAGCAGCGGGTTGGTAGGCAGCATTTTTAGTGTAAGTAAAAGTTAAAAAGCAGGAAGTGGGGGTCAGGAGGTAATGCTTTCGTTGTCGCTACTCAGGCGCAGCTTTTTTTTCCAGCTCGCGCCTGAGCATACGGCGGCCGTTCTGAAGGTGGCTTTTGACGAGGTTGAGAGCCAGCCCAGTCGCGGCCCCAATTTCCTGATACGATTTTTCTTCCAAATAAAACAGCTCCAGGCAGCGGCGCTGTTCGGCAGGTAGCTGGCTCAGGGCCAGCTCCAGGGCCTGCAGGTCGGCTTCGTGCAGGGTGGCTTCTTCGGCCTCGGCCTCGGCACTGGGTAGATGCCGGGCGGCGGCCATTTCCACATCGGTGGCATCGGGCAACAGCAGCAGGGGGCCGCCGCTGGCCGTGCCGCGCTGCCGGGCGCGCAGCTCCATTAGGCAAAAATTGCGGGCCGTGGCGTAGAGCCAGGCCGGAAAGTTGTCGGGGCTATGCGTGCGCAGCTTCCCGACCAGCTGCTCAAATAGCTGCATGGCCGCATCCTGGGCATCTTCGTCGGGCGGGGCCAGGTAGCGGCGGCACACCGCAAATACTTCGGGCAGGTGGCGCTCGTACAAAATACCCAGCTCGGCTACGTTGCCGCCCTGGCGGTAGCGAGCCAGCACTTCCTGGTCGGAAAGTGCGGTAGCAGAAACAACGGTGGCACGGCGGCGAAACAACACGCTGGCAAAGTACGCCTGCCGCGCCCGACCGGCGTTCAGAGAATAACCCAGGCCTCGCGGGCAGGCCGTAGGCGCAGTGGGCTGGCTCGCGGGCTAGCGGGGTAGGCTTACTTAGCTCGCTGCTGCGCCCGTTTGTGGGTAGTGCCCAGGTTGTTGCCGGCCGCGCTTAGCTGGGCATCCAGCTTGGCGCCGGCTTCTTTCAGCTTAGCTTCCGCTTTAGCCCCGGCAGCATCGAGCTTGTCGCCGGCCTTCTCCAGCTTGGCGTCCAGCTTATCGCCCGCCTTGTCCAGCCTGGCAGCGGCCTGGTCCAGCTTCGCGCTCGCCGCATCGAGCCCGTCGGTAGTCTGGCGGGTAGTAGTGGTGGTCGTGCCGTCATCCTTGGTTGTAGTCTGGCTGTCAGTTGAAGTGCAGGCAGTAGCTGCTAAGCCAATAAGTACCGTCAGCAGGGCTTTTGGGAAAAGGTGCATGGAAAAATTTAAACGGAGTAAATGAGAAATAAGGCGGTTTTTCATCTTGGCCGACTAAAAGTAACCGTGGCCGTTGGGCCATGAACTAACTTTTTTGTAGTGGCTCAAGTATAGCCAGCTAATCTATTCTTTTCCGCACAAATTTCGCTCATGGACTCTACTGCCTCGACCCCGCACACCCCACCCGCTCCCGAAGTTCAGCTGCACGTCAGCGATGAGCAGAATACGGCTTTGCTTACCGACACCCTCAGCCTGCTTGGCCACGGCCTGCCCAATGCCGATGGCGCCACCGGGCTCCGGGAGCTGGAGCGCTGGGAAACTGTGCTGGCGGCAAGCGACCGGCCCGGCCTGGCTAAGATTAAGCAGGAAATCAAGGTGTTACGCGAAGCGCTGAGTGCTTCTGACACCCAGGGCCACGAAATTGCCGAAATCCTGGCCAGCCTCGGCGCCGAAGCTGCCAAGGTAGCCGACGAGTCGGCCAATGGCTATTCGGCGGCGCTGCATAACTTAAGCAAGGTACTTATCAAGGCCAGCAACCTGCTTTCGCGGTAGTAGCGCGGCGGCCCATCCGGCCCCCGATGCAGTGCACGCCGGGTACTCTGCCAGTGGGGCCGGGTAGGCCGTCGTGCGTTCCGGCCGTTGGTGCCCGACCTTTGCGCGCCTAAGCAGATGCGCTATGATTACCCTTTACGACCCTTTTGAGGGAATGCAGTTCGGCCTTGGTCGCTGCTTTCTTACCGGTCAGCCCGTTGGGCCCCACGATACTATCGCGGTATTTCCGGAGTGGCTGCAAGCTGCTTATGACCTGGCCGACCGCCCCATTTACTTGCTCGACCAGAGCCAGACTACCTACGCGGCCCTGCGCCTGCCGCTTGCGCCCGCGCTGCATCCGCGCCTCGCTGCGCTGGAGGCCAGGGTGCAGGCCGCGGCCCAGGCCGGCCCGGCCGCGCTGCGGGCCCTGCCGCCCGCCCAGCTGTGGCAGTGGGTCGGCAAAATATTCTACGGCATCTTTGTCACGGAGCTGCTTCAGCAGCAGGAGCCACTTATCAAGCCCCAGTACCCGCTGGCGGAAAATGCCCAGCTGGTGCAGCGCTTTCGCACGTTTTTTCAGCTGCTGCAAGGGCTGCGCGTTCCTACCGACTACGCCGATTTCGTGCCGGGCTCCGTCTTTGTGCTTGAGGCCGATGCTGCTTACGACGCGCCGGCGTTCGAGTACGACGACGACCTCAATACGCTGGTTTTCAGTGTAAAGATGGGTAATGCGGTGGTCGTGGCTACGCTCATTGATATTGGCCTCATTGGCAAAGCCATGCGCCAGGTAACAGCCGATGCGCAGCGCCCCCTGCATCCGGCCCAGCTGGCGGAGTTTAAGGCCCGGACGTATTACGCGGCCTACCTGCTGGGGGTGGTGCCCGATATTTATCCGCGCCGGCCCACGCCCGCCGATGCGCCCGGTGCCGAGCTGGTGCTCGACGCGCTAATCGACGATGTGACCTCAACTATTTTCAGCCCCTGGGAAAACCTCGCCTACGGCCACACGCTTACCGGGCTCTGGCACCGCTGGGGGCTCACCGAAGAAATTATCCTGCGTAACCCGTTCCAGCCGCTGAGCTTGCTCTACAATGCCGCCGGCGCCCCGCAGTCGGCCGCCGAAGCCGCCGAGCAGCTGGTAGTACTGACCTACAAAAGCTGAAAAATGAGGCATCTGCGGAGGAGGTAACTTTTCTGCAAACCAAACAGCGGCCCCAGCCCGGCCGTATGCTAACCCCGGCCCCACCCATGGAGCCGGGGGTTTGTTTATTAATTTTTTACTATATGAAGAAGAGAATTTCTATGCTCGCCGCTGCGCCGGTTGCGGCGCTGGGCTTGCTGCTGGGCGGCTGCAACTCGGGCGGCACGGCCCACGCCGACCGGCCGCGCGGCACCATTCCCGCCGACTCGACGGCTACCCATGTGCCTGCTTCCGCGCCGGCCGGCTCACCGCTTACTGTTGTGGCCGAATTTACCGACCCGCAGGTGACGGGCGTAGCGGTAGCGCCGGGCGGCAAGGTCTTCGCCATTTCGCCGCGCTGGGATTATAACCCGACGTTTCCGGTGGCGCTGGTTGGGGCCAATAATACGCTCGCGCCTTACCCCGATGCCGGCTGGTGCATGTGGAACGACTCGGTGAAAGCCGAGCCCCAGAAGCACTGGATTTGCCCGCAGGCCGGCTACGTCGATAAGCAGGGTATGCTGTGGATAGTGGACCCCGCCGCGCCCGGCCTCAAGTTTACGGTGCCCGGCGGCCCCAAGCTGGTCAAAACCGACCCCAAAACCGGCCAGGTACTTCAGACTATTCTCTTCCCTGAAAGTGTGGCCCCGCGCCGCTCGTACCTCAACGACGTGCGCATCGACCTGCAAAATAGCTACGCCTACCTCACCGATTCGGGCACGGGCGCGCTGGTAGTGGTCGATTTGAAAACCACAAAGTCGCGGCAGCTGCTGGCTAAGCAGCCTTCCACGCTGCCCGATAAAGGCTTTATTACCAAGGCTAAGGGCAAGGCCCTGTACGACCCGCAGGGTAAGCCCGGCCAGTTTAAGGCCGATGGCATTGCCTTAAGCACCGACAACCAGTATCTCTACTACCGGGCGCTGTCGGGCCACTCGCTCTACCGCATCAAAACGGCGGCTTTGCGCAATGCCGCGCTTAGCGAGGCGCAGCTGTCGGGCCAGGTTGAGAAGCTGGGCGACGCGCCCGCCTGCGATGGCATGGAAATCGACAGCAAGAATAATCTATACCTGACCGGCTTCGAAAACGGGGAGATTTTGCGCCGCACGCCCGCCGGCAAAATTGAAACGGTAGTAAAAGAAGCCCGCCTCGAATGGCCCGATACGTTTAGCTGGGACCCCGACGGCAATACGATGTATTTTACCACGTCGGCTATCCACAAAACGCCGCATTGGAACAAAGGCGTAGGGCAGCCCCGCGAGCCGTTCCGCATCTACAAGATGGCGCTGGCAAAATAGTAATCGGGTTTTCCCTTGAAAATCTGCCCGCGGCGCGAGCTAAGTCTGGCCGGCCTTGTGCTTCCCCCAAGCCTGAGGCCGGCCATTGGCTTGTCGGCAACCCGGTCTGGGGCAGTAGAAGCGGGCATTGCTGCCGGGGGCCGGTAAGCAAGCTGAATTTTAACGTTTTTCGTGAAGATGTCCAGCTTTTCGCGGCGATGCGTCAGGATATCCATACAGTGGCGGTGCCGCCGGTTCATCGTATCGTGAATAGTATATATTCCGTCGAGCTCGGGCGATATGCCCGTCACCTGTACCTTGTCGCCGTATTGAAACTGGCCGCCCCAGCGCGCCAGCAAGTCGTGAGAGAGAGCCATCCAGCGCATTTTGCTGCTGTAGCGGGGCTTAATGCGCGAGTTGTCGGCCGTTATAAACGGCTCGTCGTCAGTCTGGCCCACTTCGGCCTGATACGCGGTGGCCGTTACGGTATACGTGAGTGGCCGGGCCAGGCGAGTCCGCTTTTGGGCGGTTCGGGGCATGAGCAGGCGCTTATGGCCCTCGGTAGTGAGAAAGGTGGCCACCCGGTGCGCCCCGGCACTCGTTTTAATGTGATGATGGGCATGTATCGTCACGGCCGCTAGCAAAACGTTGATTATAATTTTAGCATTATCCATCGAATAGCAATTGATTTTGCCGCCACTTTAGCCGGGCGGGATGAGCATTCTATAAACGCTGCCGATTGGGCAGAAAGGCATTAACGATGAGCCACATGCAATAGTTACAGAAAAATAAATTATCCAATCGGGCTCGCCGTGAGCGTCCGTAGGCGCGGGTCTTTGGCAAAATAATACCACCTTTCCGCCAGCAAAGCCTGAGGGGTTTAAGTAAAAAAGCCTGCCTTTTTAGCAATTTCAAGCGGGCGTATTTAGCAGACAACCCAGCTGCCCGCAGGCCTGAATGCAGGCCGGGTTGACTAAATTGGCCACTTAAGTGGAGGAGTGAGAAGCCCAGTTTGTTTTATCTGCTTGACTGACAAATAAATTTGTGTAGTCGAATGTAGGTTTTAGGGTTATTGTCAGCTACTTTACTTTTGCATCAACTCAGTCGTCCCTTCAGATTCCCGCCATGGATACCTACTCTTATATTGCCAACGCTGACGCGGCGGCCATCGAAACGCTCTATCAGGCGTACCGAAACAACCCCGAGTCCGTCGATTTTGGCTGGCGGAAGTTCTTTGAAGGGTTCGACTTCTCGCAGCAGTTTCCGGAAGGTGCGCCCGTAATACCCGGCGCGGCTACCAACGGCGCGGCGCCGGCGACGAACGGCAGCGCGCCCAAAACCGCCGCTTCGCCCGCGCCCGGCCCCGTGCCGCAGCCCGACGACTATGGCGTGCTCAATACCAGCGCCTCCACCAATAATGCTCCGGGCCTGGCCCAGGGCGCAGCAGCCGGCGACAAGGAAACGGCGGTGCGCAACCTCATCCACGCCTTCCGCAGCCGGGGCCACCTGCGGGCCAAAACCAACCCGGTGCGCGAGCGCAAAGACCGCCAGGCCCGCCTCAACCTGGCCGACTTCGGGCTGAGCGACAGCGACCTGGACAGCAAGTTTCACCAGGGTGAGGAGCTGGGCCTGGGCACTCAGGCCACGCTGCGCGAGATTGTGGCGGCGCTCACGAGCATCTACGCCGGCACGGTAGGCTTCGAGTATACCTACATTCGCGACCCGCAGGTGCTCGACTGGTTTCAGCAGAAAGCCGAGCACGGCGCGCTGGCCTTCAACCCCGATGTAGACTACAAGAAGCGCATTCTCAAGAAGTTGAATGAAGCTGTAGTCTTCGAAAACTTCCTGCACACCAAGTTCCTGGGGCAGAAGCGCTTCTCGCTGGAGGGTGGTGAAACGACCATTCCGGCCCTTGATGCCATTATCAACCGAGGCGCCGAGCTGGGCGTGAAGGAAGTGATGATTGGCATGGCCCACCGCGGCCGCCTCAACGTGCTGGCCAACATTATGGGCAAGACCTATGAGCAGATTTTCTCGGAGTTTGAGGGCACCGCCACGCCCGACCTCACGATGGGCGACGGCGACGTGAAGTACCACATGGGCTACTCGTCGGAAGTGGAGGCCATGAACGGCCAGAAAGTGAATCTGAAGCTGGCACCCAATCCCTCGCACCTGGAGGCGGTGAACCCGGTAGTAGAAGGCTTCGTGCGGGCCAAGATTGAGCACCAGTACGGCGGCGACTACCACCAGATTCTGCCCATTCTCATCCACGGCGACGCGGCGCTGGCCGGCCAGGGCATCGGCTACGAAGTGACGCAGATGTCGCAGCTCGAAGGTTACAAGACGGGCGGCACGATTCACTTCGTGATTAACAACCAGGTCGGCTTTACCACTGATTTTGAGGACGCCCGTTCGTCCATCTACAGTACCGACCTGGCCAAGATTATCGACGCGCCGGTGATTCACGTGAACGGCGACGACCCCGAGGCGGTAGTTTTCGCGGTGCGCCTGGCTACCGAGTACCGCCAGCAGTTTCACGCCGATATCTTCATCGACATGGTGTGCTACCGCCGCCACGGTCACAACGAGTCGGACGAGCCCAAGTTTACCCAGCCCACGCTCTACAACGTCATCTCGAAGCATCCCAACCCGCGCGAGGTGTACAATGCCACGCTCGTGCAGCGCGGCGACGTGGATGCCGAACTGGCCAACCAGATGGACCGCGAGTTTCGCGACACCCTGCAAGCCCGCCTCGACCAGGTGAAGCAGCAGCCGCTGCCGTATAAGTACCAGGCGCTCGAAAACGAGTGGCGCACCCTGCGCCGCTCCACGAACGAAGACTTTGACCAGTCGCCCGAAACCGGGATTTCGGCCGAAACCGTGGAGCGCGTAGCCCAGGCCCTGACCACGATTCCGGAGAATTTCCGGCCCATCAAGCAGATTGATAACCTGTTGAAGGAGCGCCGCAAGATGTTCTACGAAACCCGCGTGCTCAACTGGGCGGCCGGCGAGCTGCTGGCCTATGGCTCACTGATGAGCGAAAACCACACGGTACGCGTGAGTGGCCAGGACGTGCAGCGCGGCACGTTCTCGCACCGCCACGCGGTGCTGCACGATGCCGAAACGTCGGCCCCTTACAACTCGCTCAATAATATGAGTGGTGAGCACGAGCAGCTGAATATCTTCAACTCGCTGCTGAGCGAGTATGCGGTGCTGGGCTTTGAGTTTGGCTATGCTATGGCCAACCCCACGGCCCTCGTGATTTGGGAAGCCCAGTTCGGCGACTTCGCCAACGGCGCGCAAACCATGATTGACCAGTTTGTGGTGAGCAGCGAAAGCAAGTGGCAGCGCATGAACGGCATTGTGATGCAGCTGCCCCACGGCTACGAGGGCCAGGGCCCCGAGCACTCCAACGCCCGCCCCGAGCGCTTCCTGCAGCTGGCCGCCGAGAACAACATCGTGGTAGCCAACATCACCACGCCGGCCAACTTCTTCCACGCCCTGCGCCGCCAGCTCACGTGGAGCTTCCGCAAGCCGCTGGTGGTGATGTCGCCCAAGTCGATGCTGCGCAACCCGCTGTGCGTGTCGCCGGTGGATGATTTCACCAGTGGTCGCTTCCAGGAAGTGCTGGGCGACAGCTTCGCCGAGGCCAAGAAGGTGAAGAAAGTGCTGCTGTGCTCGGGCAAAGTCTACTACGACCTGCTCGACGAGCAGCGGCAGTCCGACCGCAAGGACGTAGCCATCGTGCGCCTGGAGCAGCTGCACCCCTTCCCCAAAAAGCAGCTGGACGCGGAGCTGGCCAAATATCCGAAAGCCAAGATATATTGGGCGCAGGAAGAGCCCGAGAACATGGGCTACTGGAACTACCTGCTGCGCTTTATGCGCCGCGAGCTGGAAGACGTGGTGGCCCGCAAGCCCTCCGCTTCGCCCGCCACCGGCTACAACAAGGTGCACGTAAAAGAGCAGAAGGAAATCGTGGCCCGCGCCTTCGACAAGCCCAAGGAAGCGGTGGCCGACGAGCAAATCAAGGCAACCAACGCAGTAGCTAAAAAGCAAGACTAACCCCGCCAGCATAGTCAGCCCGCGTCGCGGGCGTATCCACGAAATCCGTTAAATCCGTTAAATCTGCGGTCATGATAACCGAAGAGCAAATCCAGGCCGTGGTGCGCCGCATCGTCGAAGGCTACGCGCCGGACAGGATAATTCTGTTCGGCTCGTATGCCTACGGCGAGCCGACGGAGGACAGCGACCTGGATTTGCTCATTATCAAGCAGGATGCGGAGACACGCTCCATTGAGCGTGATTTGACCATCCGTCACTTGCTATGGGGCGGGCCAATGCCACCGATGGATATATTTGTTCGCACTCCGCAGGAATTGAGCGCGGCAGTAGCGCGGGTTTTTACCGTGGAAGCCGAAGCTGTGCACAAAGGCCGACTTTTGTATGCAGCAGCCTAACACAGTTACGCAGCAGCGCGTGCATACGCTGCTCCGTGCGGCCGACCGCGACGTAGCAGTCGCTGAGTCGTTGTCGCAGCACGCGCCGCACCTCTATGAAAGCATCGGATTCAGCTGCCAGCAGGCGGCAGAAAAATATTTGAAGGCCGTACTGCTCCTGCACGGATTGCCGGCTCCGTTCATTCATGATTTAACGAGCTTAGCCACTGATTTGGGTGGGCAAGTGGCGTTTGACCACGACGATGTTTCGGCTGCTACCATTCTCAATGCTTTCGCTGTGAAGTGGCGCTATGAAAACGATGATACACCCGATTTTACCACGGCTGACTTGCTAGCCATGATGTACCGTTTTCGCACGAAGCTGCGCCCGCTGGCCCAGGCCTTTTTAATTTAAGAATTACTTCAGACGCTCAATCTACTACCCGTTGCCCATGCCCACCGAAATCAAAATCCCCGCCGTTGGCGAATCCATCACCGAAGTCACCATTGCCAAGTGGCTCAAGAAAGACGGCGAGGCCGTGAAGCGCGACGAAGTAATCGCCGAACTGGAGTCGGACAAGGCCACGTTTGAGCTGCCCGCCGCGGCCGATGGCACCCTGAAGATTCGCGTGGCGGAAGGCGAAACGATTGGTATCGGCACGGTCATCGCCGTGCTCGACGGCGCGGCTGGCAATGGCCAGGCGCCTCCAACTGCGGCCGCGCCCGCTGCTACGGCGGCCGACCCGCTGAACAAAGGCGAGGAAAACCCCCAGGCCAGCGACCAGGCCGGCTACGGCGGCACCCCCGCCGACCGCCCCGACAGCAGCCCGGCTACGCCCGGTGCGCCAGCTGGCACACCCGCGCCCAGCGGCGGTATGGTAGAGATGAAAATCCCCGCCGTGGGCGAGTCCATCACCGAAGTAACGGTTGCTAAGTGGCTGAAGCCCGACGGCGCCCAGGTTAGCCGCGACGAGGTAATTGCCGAGCTGGAATCGGACAAAGCCACCTTCGAGCTGCCCGCCGAAGGCACCGGCACGCTGCGCCACGCCGTGAAGGAAGGCGAGACTATCGGCATCGGCACCATCATTGCCCGCATTGAAGGCGGTAGCGGCGCGGCCAGCGCTACGCCGGCTCCGGCGGCCAGTGCCCCGGCCGCTCCAGCCCCGGCTGCCGCGCTGGCTACTGGCGGCGGAGCCAGCACCTACGCCACGGGCGTGCCCTCGCCGGCTGCCGGCAAAATCCTGGGCGAGAAAGGTATCAGCCCGGCCGACGTAGCCGGCTCGGGCCGCGACGGACGTATCACGAAGGAAGACGCCCAGAATGCCCAGGCTAAGCCGGCTGCCGCACCGGCTCCGGCGGCTACGCCCGCCCCGGCTGCCAGCCAGTCGGTGCCGGTTACCCCGGCCGGTGAGCGCGGCCAGCGCCGCGAACGCATGAGCAACCTGCGCAAGACGGTAGCCCGCCGCCTGGTATCGGTGAAAAACGAGACGGCCATGCTTACCACCTTCAACGAGGTGAACATGCAGCCCATTATGGACCTGCGCACCAAGTTCAAAGACAAGTTCAAGGAGAAAAACGGCGTGGGCCTGGGCTTTATGTCGTTCTTCACCAAGGCGGTGTGCGTAGCCTTGCAGGAGTGGCCGGCCGTGAACGCCTACATAGACGGCGGCGACATCGTGTATTCCGACTTCTGCGACATCAGCATTGCCGTATCGGCGCCCAAAGGCCTTGTGGTGCCGGTGATTCGCAACGCCGAGCAATTGTCGTTTGAGGGCATCGAGAAGGAAGTGGTGCGCCTGGCCGGCCTGGCCCGCGACAACAAGCTCACCATCGAGCAGATGACGGGTGGTACGTTCACCATCACCAACGGCGGCATCTTCGGCTCGATGCTGAGTACCCCGATTATCAACGCGCCGCAGTCGGCCATTCTGGGCATGCACAACATCATTCAGCGCCCGGTGGCCGAGAACGGCCAGGTCGTCATCCGCCCCATGATGTATCTGGCCCTGAGCTACGACCACCGCGTAATTGACGGCCGCGAGTCGGTGTCGTTCCTGGTGCGTGTAAAAGAGCTGCTCGAAGACCCGACCCGCCTGCTGCTGGGCGTGTAAGCTCCCGCATAGTTGCTGCAAAAGGCGGCGGTCTCTACCCGGAGGCCGCCGCCTTTTTTATGGCTCCTGCATCAGCCTTTTCGGGTGGCTTTGCGTTAAAAACCAAATCCATTGACCGATTCAGTCTTTTATGAAATCCAAAAGCCCCACTCCGACGGCTGCACCGCGTTCGGCCAAATTCTGGCCCGCGCTGGGCTTTGCCGCCATCACCGGCTCGCGCGCTACCAGCGGCCCTACCTTTCTGGCCGATTACCTGTCGCGCCGCGCCCTCGCGCCCGGTCTGGCCGGCTCGCCGCTGCGCTTGCTGGCCAAGCCAGGGGTAGCCAGCGTCCTCAAGCTGCTCACCGCCGGCGAGCTGGTAGGCGATAAGCTGCCTGCTACCGAAAATCGCATCGTGCCGCAGCAGCTTTCGGTGCGGGCTGCCTCGGGTGCGCTGGTAGGAGCTACCTGGTACAAGGCGCAGGGCGGTAGCGCCCTCAAAGGTGCCTTGGTAGGTAGCCTGGGTGCCGTGGCCGCTACCTTTCTGACATTTTACCTGCGCAAAGGGCTCAGTGAGAAAACCGGTATCGCTACTTCGACCATCGGGGCGGGAGAAGATGCGCTGGTGCTGGCCGGCGGCGTAGCGCTGAGCCCGCTGCCAAAGGCATAAATACCAGTCTGGCAGGGGGCGTTTAGCCTGCTTTGGGTAAGAACGATTCTTACCCCGCGTATCTTTACGGGGCTGGCCGCAGGGCCGGATTTTACCTGTTTTTTTGTGAGTATGAATCAGTACGACGTTACCGTCATCGGCTCGGGGCCGGGCGGGTATGTGGCCGCCATTCGCTGCGCCCAGCTGGGCCTGAAAACCGCCCTCATTGAAAAGTACCCCACGCTGGGCGGCACCTGCCTCAACGTGGGCTGCATCCCGAGCAAGGCACTGCTCGACTCCAGCGAGCACTACCACAACGCCCACTCGGTGTTTGCCGAGCACGGCATCGGGCTGGAAAACCTGACGGTGGACATGAACCGCATGATTGACCGCAAGGCCAGCGTGGTGAAAGCCAACGTCGATGGCATTGCCTACCTGATGAAGAAGAACAAAATCGACGTGTTACAGGGCGTCGGCTCGTTTGTCGATAAAAATCACCTTAGCATCGTGCCCACCCAGGGCGGGGAGGCGCAGCAGATAGAGACCAAGAACGTTATCATCGCCACCGGCTCCAAGCCCACGGTGCTGCCGTTCATCCAGCAAGACAAGCAGCGCATCATCACCAGCACTGAGGCGCTGAACATTCGCGAAGTGCCCCGGCATATGATAGTGATTGGCGGCGGCGTAATCGGCCTGGAAATGGCTTCCGTCTACGCCCGCCTCGGCGCGAAAGTCTCGGTAGTCGAGTTCATGGATTCGCTCATCCCGACCATGGACCGCGGCCTGGGCAAGGAGCTGAAGCGCGTGCTGGGCAAAATCGGCATCGAGTTTTTCCTGAGCCACAAGGTAACCGGCGCCACCCGCGACGGCGACAGCGTGACCGTGACGGCCCTCAATCCGAAAGGGGAGGAGGTAAAGTTTGAGGGCGACTATTGCCTGGTGGCCGTGGGCCGCGTGCCCTACACTGCCGGCCTCAACCTCGAAGCTGCCGGCGTGCAGATGGAAGAGCGCGGCCGCATCAAGGTCGATGAGCATTTACAGACCAATGTGCCCGGAATATATGCTATTGGCGATGTAGTGCGCGGGGCTATGCTGGCTCACAAGGCCGAGGAAGAAGGCGTATTCGTGGCCGAAACCATCGTGGGCCAGAAGCCGCACATCAACTACCTTCTCATCCCCGGCGTGGTATACACCTGGCCCGAGGTGGCCGGCGTAGGCTACACCGAAGAGCAGCTTAAGGAGCAGGGTAAGGCCTACAAAGTGGGCTCTTTCCCCTTCAAAGCCAGCGGCCGGGCCCGCGCCAGCGGCGACACCGACGGCTTCGTGAAGGTGCTGGCCGACAAAACCACCGACGAAATCCTGGGCGTCCACATGATTGGCCCGCGCATCGCCGACCTCATCGCCGAAGCCGTGACCGCCATGGAGTTCCGCGCCTCCGCCGAGGACGTGGCCCGCATGAGCCACTCGCACCCCACCTACGCCGAGGCCATGAAAGAAGCGTGCCTGGCCGCTACGGAAAACCGGGCGATTCACATGTAATGGCTTAGAAGCATTATGTGGCTTCCTGACTCTGCTCGATACGGCCGCTTCCTTGTGGGGGCGGCCGTATTACTTTCGCTGTTGGCTTGCGAACGCACCCGGCCTATATTAAGTAGAGCAAGTCGTTGCGGCAGCTAAGGCTAGTCGTCCAGCCGACAGGCCGGCGACAAAAGCTACTGCTGTTGCGCCAGCGCAGGCAGCAGTGTCCGACGCGCCGCCCGAAAAAACTGGTCTGCCTATGCAGAAAGTGATGTACCGCACTGGTCCAGATTCGCTGGCATCTTGGCGATTGACTACGGCCGAGCGGGATAGCCTCAACGCCAAATGGGACAAAAAAAAAGACATTTATTCAACAACCCATTTTAGTCGGTTTTGCCTGGTAGAAGGGCTCTATCGGCCACGTTTGTTTTACTAGGACCTACGGACAATTATCTTTAAGGAATGGGATTAACTGGAGCCGAATTAAGTGACACCGCGTGGAAGAAGTTTGCCCCTCATTTGCCGGCCAAAGCCGGCGACGTGGGCTGCACGGCGCACGATAACCGACTGTTTCTGAACGCGGTGCTCTGGGTCATGCGCCATGGCGGCACCTGGCCAGTGCTGCCCGAGCGCTTCGGCAAGCACGACTCGGTGCGTAAACGTGCGTTGCGTTGGGCGCAGAAAGGTGCCTGGCAGCGCTTGTTTGCGGCCGTGCGCGGTACAGAACTCGAAGCCGTGCTGCTGGACTCGACCATCGTACGCGCGCACCAACGCGCGGCTGGTCAGGTAAAAAAAAGCGCACCGGCGACGAGGCGCTCGGCCGCAGTCGCGGCGGGCTGAGCCCCAAGTTGCACGCGGCCGTGGACGAGCACGGCCGGCCGCACGCCCTGCTGTAGGGCGGCGGCCAGCAGGCCGACTGTAAACGGGCGGCGGAGTTGCTGGCGGCCGTGCCTAAGCCGCGCTACGTGCTGGCTGACAAAGGCTACGACACGAATGCGGTGGTCGCGCAGGTCGAACAACTGGGGGCCGAGGTCGTGATTCCCAGCCAGAAAAGCCGCTTGTGCTGCCGCCTCATCGACCGGGTGCGCTACCGGCAGCGCAATCGGGTAGAACGTTTTTTCGGCCGCCTCAAGAACTTCCCACGCTTGGCCACCCGGTATGAAAAGACTGCCGTTAGCTTCCTCGGCTTCGTGCATTTCTTTGCCGCCCTTTGCTGGTGTGGACTATTGTCCGTACGCCCTAGTCCATGTTAAGAATAAGCCCGGCCGGCAACCTTCTGGGCTTGCCTGGCGAATACCCTGGTCTATTACCCAAAAAATTGTGACCGGAGTCGCCCTCGGGGCACTGGGCATCAGCTACCTGGTGAAGCAGCTGAGTAAAGGCAAAGCCGCTGTTACGGCCGATGATGTGGAAGTAGCCGAGCACAACCTGACTTCGCTGGGCGAAGAGGCGGAAGCAGGCTAAAGCGTTGCTGATACCGGCCAGGCGCGCTTATAACATATGGAATATCATATGTATTGACTCGTATTTGCCTCGCCGGGCTAGTAACTCCGTTAACGAGTTGCCACCTACTAAAAAGCGGCCCCGATTCTTAAGAATCGGGGCCGCTTTTTAGTAGGTAGTCTAGGCGCAGGAGTGTTTAGGCGCTCATTTTTACGCGCACGGCGGTCGGGCCTTTCTGGCCGGGCTCCACCTCAAACGTTACTTTGTTGCCTTCCAGCAGCTGCAAGCCGTTGAGGGCGTTGGCGTGCACAAAAATGCTTTCCTGGCTCGCTGCGTCCTTGATAAAGCCGTAGCCCTTCGAGTTGTTGAAGAACGTGACGGTGCCGGTGCGGACAACGTCTTCCGGCTCGCGGTCTTCCTGCTTGGGCACATTCACCAGAATGTCCTCCACGTTGATTTCCTTCTTTTTACGGGTCGGGTCGGGCGGGGTCGAGGTAATATTGCCGTTTTCGTCCACGTAGGCAAACATCTCTTCGAGGCTCGAGTCCTTCTTGTTGGCCTGGCGCTCTTCGCGGCGCTCAGCCTTTTCCTGCTGCTTTTTCTGCCGCTTCTTCTCGTTTTCTTTCTTACTGAAACTTTCTTGCGCTCTGGCCATAGGGGGGTAATGAGGATTTCGGTTGCTGGGCGGCATGAAACTACTGCCAATATAGGGAGCAACAGACTATGTTAGAACCACCTCGCACCGGAATAAGTCCCGAAATTACTCGTTAATTTTTGAAAAAACCCGCAACCTCCCGGCTGGCGCCCGGCGCAAGGTCGCCGAGCAGGGTTTCGCCTACCCGCACGCGCACCAGCCGCAGCGTTGGGAAGCCTACGGCGGCGGTCATTTTGCGTACCTGCCGGTACTTGCCTTCGGTAAGAACAATACTCACCCAGCTGGTGGGGCCGTGGCGGTCGTCGCGGATGCGCCGGGCACGCGGCGGCAGGTCGGGGCTGGCTGCCAGCAGGCGCGCCTGCCCCGGCAGCGTGCGGTAAGGCTGCCCGTGAAGGCTGATATCGACGCCGTTGCGCAGTTGCTCCAGGGCTTCGGGCGTGAGCTGGCCATCAACTTGAGCGTAGTATTCTTTCTCGATGTGGCGGCTGCGCACCTGCTCGCTCACGCGGCCGTCGGTGGTGAGCAGCAGCAGCCCCTCGCTGTCTTCGTCGAGCCGGCCGATGGCCATGGTGCCGGGCGGAAAGTCGCCCAGCTCGCCCAAAAAGTGCTTCTTTTTTACTTCCTTGGCAAACTCGCTGGTAAACTGGCTGAGGTAGCCGTAGGGCTTGTGCAGTAAAAAGTGGCGGTGGGGCAGCTCGGCAGCGCAAGGCAGCAGTAGTTCGGACACGGGTAAGCAGGAAAAGGCCGCCGCAAAGAACCGGCTTTTTAGCCAACAGTCCGGCTGGCCGGTAACCCGCGTAGCGCCCGGCCGTTAAGCCAATTTTCACTAAAGCGCTTAGGTATAGCATGTCTGACAAGCCCTCACTATTTCCGCCCCAGCACCAGGATGCCGGGGCTGGTCATCCCGGCCTCGAATACAAGATGACGCCCGAGCCCGAGCATATTCGGGCTGGTTATAAGGGCGCCGACAAGCTACTGGGCAAAGCGGCGCTCATCACGGGGGGCGACTCGGGTATCGGGCGGGCCGTGGCGGTGCATTTTGCTCGCGAAGGAGCCGACGTGGCTATCGTGTACACGCCTGGCGAGCAGCAGGATGCTGAAAAAACCCAGCAGCTGGTGCAGGCCGAAGGCCGCCGCTGCCTGCTGCTGCCCGGCAATCTCAAGCAGCCCGCTTTTTGCGACGAAGTAGTGACGCGGACCGTAACCGAATATGGCAAATTGGATATATTGGTCAATAATGCCGCCGAGCAAAACTGGCACGACTCGCTCGAAGAAATTACGGATGATGAGCTGGACAGCATTTTCAACCTCAACATCATTGCCATGTTCCGCACTACGCGGGCCGCGCTCAAGCATCTGAAGGAGGGCGCGGCCATCATCAATACTACTTCGGTGAATGCCTACAAAGGCAACGAGCAGCTTCTGGACTATACCTCCACCAAGGGCGCTATCGAAGGCTTCACGCGGGCCTTGTCGCTGCAGCTCATCAAGAAGGGCATACGGGTAAACTCGGTCGCGCCGGGGCCTATCTGGACGCCGTTCGTAACGGGTGCGGGGCTGCTCAAGCTGCCGATGTTTGGCCACGACGTGCCGATGGGGCGCGCCGGCCAGCCTTCCGAAGTAGCCCCCGCCTATGTATTTCTGGCGTCGGAAGATGCCTCTTACTTTTCGGGCCAGACGCTGCACCCCAACGGTGGCTCAGTGGTAAACGGGTAAGCAGCCTGGAACTGCCCGATGTTTGATTGCCAGCGCTTTGTATAAGAGCTGGCAACATCGTTTCCCAGGAGCGCGTATGAGGTGCCAGGTGCTGAAAAAACCGCACTGTATTTCGTGCTAAACTAATGAACTCCAACCTTCTTTTACTGGCTGCGGCCGCTTCTTTCGCCTTTGCTTCCTGCACGCAGGAAAAGAAAACCGAAACCACCGACACCACGGCCGTGCCTGGTAGCGCCACCCAAACCACGACCACCACGACAACTACCGTTGACACCACTGCCTACCGCGCCAGCGCCGACCAGCTGGCCGACCGGGTAGCGGCCGACCTGCGCACGAGCGATGCGGCCGCCAAAGCCCGCTTGCAGCAGATTTATTACAACCGGGGCCGTGCCCTGCGCGACATTGACAGCCGCTACACTGCCGACACCACGGGCCGCTATGCCGCCGTGAAAGCTGCCAACGACCGTACCACTACCGAGGTAAAAACCGTGGTAACCGACCCCACTGCCTACCGCACGTACACCGACAACCAGGGCAACTATTACGCTGGTCCTTACACTACTACCGCCACCACTACTACCACCACAACCACTACTGCCCGCCCCGTGGTGCATACCAGCGTGGGCCAGGGCTCGGGAGTGAAAAAGGTGGAGAACAAAGACGATAGCCACAAGGTGAAGTACGAGAACGGCGCCAAAATCAAGCGCCACGGCGATGGCTCGGTGAAAATCAAGGAAGCCAATGGCACCAAGATTATCATCGACAAGAATGGTCACCGCACGGTGAAGAAAAGCATTCTGTAAGCTAAACGCTTTGCTATGTAAAAGCCCGCTTCCTGACGGAGGCGGGCTTTTGTATGCGCGTGGCTTGCGGCGGACAGCCTGGGTACGTACCTTTCAGCTTTCCGGCCGGCCGGGCCCACTGCCGGGCCAGGGCCCGTAGCCGGCTTGGGTATGATGTCTGCTGGCACCCTGACTACCAACGCGTTTGCTTCTGAGCAGGCTGAGTCGGCACCCAATCGGTTTGCCGCGGAGTTTGCCGCCTTGCGGGCGCAGGCCCCTGCTTTGCGGGCCGCCGATGTAAGCGCTCGCCGCCAGCGCCTGGGCCGGCTGGCCGACTGGCTGCTGACTCATCGTCAGGATATTCAGAATTCCTTATATTCGGACTTTAAAAAGCCGCCGGAGGAAGCCGACCTTACCGAAATCTGGCCTTCGCTGACGGAGGCCCGGCATACCAGCCAGCAGCTGAAAAAATGGCTGGCTCCGCAGGCCGTGGGCACGCCCATGGCCTTGTTGGGTACGCGGGGCTGGGTGCAGGTCGAGCCCAAGGGCGTAGTGCTCATTATTGCGCCTTGGAACTATCCGTTTTACCTGGCTATCGACCCGCTGGTGTCGGCCATCGCGGCCGGCAACGCGGTAGTAATCAAGCCTGCCGAGCAAACGCCCGCCACCTCGGCGCTGCTGCGCCGGCTGTGCGAAGAGTTGTTTCCGCCCAACGAGGTGCTGGTGCTGGAAGGCGGCAAGGAAGTAGCTACCGAGCTGCTGCGCCTGCCCTGGAATCATATTTTCTTTACCGGCTCGCCGCAGATTGGGAAGATTGTGATGCGCGCCGCCGCCGAGCATCTGAGCGGCGTAACGCTGGAGCTGGGCGGCAAAAGCCCGGCCATTGTGGATGAAACCGCCAACCTGCGTGATGCGGCCGAAAAAATAGTCTGGGGGAAGTTTCTCAATGCCGGCCAGACCTGCGTGGCCCCCGACTACCTGCTGGTGCAGGAAAATGTGCAGGCTAAGTTATTGTATGAGATGCAGCAGGTTATCAGGCGCTACTATGGCCCTGATAACGAAGCTGTGAAAGCCTCGAAGTCGTTTGCCCGCATCGTCAATGCCCATCATTTTGCCCGCCTGGCCGCGCTGCTCGAAGATGCCGAAACCCGCGGGGCCACCGTGGCCCAGGGCGGCAGCGTAGACGAACGCGAGTGCTACATCGAGCCTACTATTCTTACCGATGTGCCAGCCGGCGCGGCCATTCTGGAAGAGGAGATATTTGGGCCGCTGCTGCCCATGCTCACCTTTCGTAGCCTGGCCGAAGCGGCTGCGTATGTCAACGCCCGGCTGCCGCCACTGGCGCAGTACGTATTCACGACCAGCGGCCCCAACCGCCGCTACCTGCTTGATAGCATCGCGGCCGGGGGAGCAGCAGTAAATGAGACAATTATCCAGCTCGCCCACCCCGATTTGCCGTTTGGCGGCGTCGGCAACAGTGGCCTGGGTAAAGCGCACGGGCACGCAGGGTTTCTGGCGTTCAGCAACGAAAAAGCCGTATTGCGGCAGCGCGTGGGCTTCACGGGCATCAAGCAGTTTTACCCGCCCTATACTTCGCGGGTGCGGCAATTGTTGGGACTGCTGCTCAGGTATTTATAAATCGACTACGCCGAGGCAGCTGCGGCCTGCCGGCGTTACTTGCGCGGGCCGCCGGTATCTTGCCTTATGAGTTTTGCTAAGCAGGTAGTTTGGATAACGGGCGCTTCATCGGGTATCGGTGAGGCCATAGCCATGGACCTGGCGGGGCAGGGTGCCCGGCTGGTGCTTTCGGCCCGCAAGGAGGCGGAGCTACGCCGCGTGCAGGCCGCCTGTGCCCCGGCCGAAGTGCTGGTGCTACCCCTCGACCTTAGTGAGCCCGCGGTTTTTGAAGCTGCGGTGGCAACGGTGTGGGCTCATTACGGCCGGCTCGATGTGCTGGTGCACGCGGGGGGCATTAGCCAGCGGGCGCTGGCCCTGGAAACTACCCTGGCCGTAGACCGCCGCCTGATGGAAGTTAACTATTTTGGCACCGTGGGCCTTACCAAAGCGGCCTTGCCCCGGCTACTGACACAAAATTCTGGGCAAGTGGTGGTTATCAGTAGCCTGGTGGGCAAATTTGGTACGCCTTACCGGAGTGCCTACGCGGCTTCCAAGCACGCGCTGCATGGCTTTTTCGACTCACTGCGCGCCGAACTGGCCGGCACGGGCATCACGATTACCATTATCTGCCCCGGCTTTATCCATACCAGCGTGTCGGTAAATGCGCTGGCCGGCAACGGCGAGCCCCTGGGTACCATGGACGCGGCTACGGCCGGCGGCATGGCCCCGGCTGAGTTTGCCCGTCGCGCCGTGCGAGCCATCAGGCAAGGTGTAAGCGAAATCAATATCGGCGGCCGCGAAACCTACGGAGTGGTGATAAAGCGCTGGCTGCCAAGCGCTTTTGAGAAGCTGCTGCCCAGGGCGCGGGTGCGGTAGGGAGGGTGGGTTACATAAGGAAGCAGGTGGTATGAAAGCGTATGGAAGCGCTACTTAAACCCATTTACTGCTTGCTCCTGCTAGCCCTGCTCACTGGCTGCGATGAGAACCCCGTGGAAGTGAATTTCGCCCGGCCTTTTCCGGCCAACGAGGCCGACGCGGCAGGTTTTTTGCCTCGCCACCAAGGGCGCTACGTGTTAGCCGAAGATACGGCCTATGCAATTTTTATATCTAATAAACAGATAATCAGACATGCCTCAATGACAGTTGGAATACCGGCTGCCAGGCTGGATTCGCTGGGGCTGCCCCGGCGGGAGGGCCTAGCCATTGGGCATAACGGCGAGCATTTTCAAATACTGGCCCTGACTTCTGACTCTTGCCACCTGCGCTGGACAGCACACGATACGTTAGTGCAGCTGAGCGGGGCTAAAGCCGTTCACCTGCGTCGCTACCGGGGCTGGTACTACCTAAGTGCTCCCGCCGATTCGGGGCGCTGGGAGGTAGAGCGCATAGGTGTGGTGGGCCGACAGCTTTATTGGCAGATGTTCAATTGCGATAGCTTACGTATCCGTGCGTTGCCGCCAAGTATTCTACAATTGAAACGCGCGACAGCCCGACTAATTTTTACTCTCAACCCTGGTCCTGGCTCAGCTACACGCCAGGTAAATAGCTACGCCGGCCTGTGGTTGATGAAAGGAGACTATCTGCGTAAAGAAGAGTAGTAGACAACTACCTAATGATGCAGCATCTCAGCCTGAATCTGCGGCTGCTTGGCTTTAAGCTGCTGATATGTCGCCGGGCCGAGAATCTGGCGCAGCTGCTTGTCGGACGACGCATTGATGTGAGCCAGGGCAGCATTAAGCTGGGGCGACTGGGCCGGGTACTGCTTGCGGGCGGCATTCACCTGCTCCACGGTGGCGGCCAATACCTGGCGCACTTTGGTAGTCTGATCGGGGCGCAGGTGCAGCACGGTCGTCATGGCGTCGGCAAGGTCGCGGGCGGCCGTGGGCGGCGTGGGCGAGTCGGTCGTGCGTACGGGCTCGGTTACGGCGGCCGGGGTATCGTGGTGGCGGTGAAAGATAGCGCAGCTGGCGGTGGCCAGCAGGATAATGGCCAGCAACGGCCGCAGCGCGGAAAAAGAATACATAGTGCGAAAGCCTGCCGGCAGATGGGGCATGGCCTTCAGTACGCAAAACGAGTGCTTAAGGTCGGGCAGCGGCTGGCGGTGACCAGTGATGCCGCAGCTGGCGCTTTATTTTGCCGAAGCGGTGCTGCAGCTTGCGCTGTTCATAGCTGGAAGGCAACAGGCTGTCGAGCCGCGCCTCACTCGCCTGCTCGGCTTGCCGGAGGGCTTCACGCCGTGGCCGGCCGGCGAGCTTGCGGACTGCTTCGCGGCGCATGTGCTCCTGCACCAATATGCTATGCAGCCGGGCCCGGCGACGCTCGCCCATGCCTTGTAGAAAACCGTGCACCCCACCACCACAACTACCAAAAACCAGCAGGGCTACGAGCGTCGGCAAAAGCAGCTGGCCCTGAGTAAAGTAGGTGTAAGCTCTCATAAGGAAGAAAGTGCGGGGTGACAGCAGTTCGCTACTGTTACACCAATCTGATAATGAAACTATTAAGGAGGCCCATGAAAAACCGGCAGTCCGCTCACAAATAGTCTTCCTAAACCGCCTCAATAGCTGCAAAAAGAAAGGCGAAGTATGTACGAAATGTTTCGTAATATATACGACAAGCTTCGTACATTGCCTGGAAGGCGGTTTCAGCCCAAAATAGCGCCTTATTTCAGACCCTGCGCGGTGTAGTGCGCTAGCGCCATAATGGTGAGCATTGGGTTAACCCCGCTGCACGCCGGAAAGGCCGAGCCATCGGCCACGTACAAGCCTTGCACCTCAACCGTTTCGCCGGTGGGCCGCAGCGGGTGCGTGGCTGCCTGCCCGCCGAGGCGGCAGGTGCTCATCTGGTGGGCGCTATATAGTCCGAACCTATTGGGCTGCCAGCTCAGCCTGGGCAGCTGGGCCAGCAGCTCCGGGTTGTGGAGCAGGCCCGCGGTGGCGTGCAGCGTAGGCAGGGTGCCGTGGGGCAGATAAATAGTGTGTGCCCCGGCGGCCACGTGGATTTCGGCAGCGGCTTGCACCCCGGTCAGCATATTGCTGCGGTCGAAGGCCGATAGTTGATAATCAATGAGTGGCTTGCCCTGCTTGTCGATGCGCACCCGCCCGCCGTCGCGGTCGCGGGTGAGCACGATGAAGGAGCCCAGGTGGTCGGCAGCGCTCATCATCTGGCGGTGCTGCGCGCCGCTCTGCCAGGGCAGCACCATTGCCAGCAGGCCCGGATGCGTGGGCGGCGTTTCGAGCTTAACGCCGAAGTTGGTGCCGTGCAGCCGCGTAAAGGTATCGTTGACCACGCTCATGCTCGGGCCGTGCCACGAGTGCATGGCCTGCGCGTAGTGCGCGGCTACCGCCACCGTAGGGTGCAGGTGCAAGTGCTGCCCCAGGTGGGGGTGCCGCAGCCCCGAGCGCAGCAGCAGCGCGGGCGTCTGAATGGCCCCGCCCGCCACCACTACCCGCCGGGCCCGCACCGTAATGCGCACTGGCCGGCCATCGGCCGCAGTATGAATGGCTTCGGCGCCGGTAGCCCGGCCTGCCACGATGGTTACCCGCTCTACCCGCGTATCGGGCAGCAGGCGGGCGCCGTGCTCGGCGGCCGTGCGCAGGTAGGTGTTCAGCGTGCCTTGCTTGAGGCCGTAGGCATCGCCCAGGGTGGAGTAGCCCAGGGCCTTGAAGTGCGCCTCCGAGTCATCGACGCCCTTTTCATTGCGCGGAATAAGTCTGGTAGTCTGCCCCAGCCGGGCCGAGCCATCGAGAAGCGCCTGATTCTGGGCATTGTGGCGCGGGTAGTCGGTATTCACGCTCAGCGCCTGGGCCACGGCATCAAGACTTTGGGCAAACTCAAAGCTGACGAACTGCGGGGCCGTGTGCTCAGTGGCCCATTCTTCGAGCACGTAGTCGGGGGTGCGAAACGCGCCGGCCCAGTTTACGGTGGTGCCGCCACCCAGGCAGGCCCCGGCCAGAATACCCACGCTGCCATCGCGGGTGGTGAGGGCGCCCCGGCTGTCGTAGAGGCTGCCCAGCATATCCACTTCGCGCTGCGTAAAGTCGCGCCCGTGGTAGTAGGGGCCGGCTTCCAGTACCAGTACCTCGTGGCCGGCCTGGGCCAACTCGCCGGCCACCACGCCTCCCCCGGCCCCGGACCCAATCACCAGCACATCGCAGTCGTAAGTCGTATCGACGGTAGGGCCCAGGGGCTTAAGCGGGCGCTCAGGCAGCACGGGCGGGCCGCTGTCGGGCGGCAGCGCCGGGCCGGGGTAACCCAGCGCCGCCCAGGCCGGGTTGAGCGAGCCATCGGCCGGACTACCGCCGTAGTATAAAAACGTGCAGAGCTTGCGCAACGCGTGAAATCCTTTGCGCAGCAGCGGCAGGCGTGAGGCGGCCCAGCTTTGCAGCAACTGCTCGCGCTGCGTCAGGCTCAGCGTCCGGAAGGGCCGCAGCGGTCCCCACCACGTAAGGCCTGCCACGGGCTGGTCCAGTAAATCAAGCAGTTGTCCAAACTCAGCCTGCGCGCCCAGGGGCTGCGCCCCGATGGCGGCCGTCAGCTTGGCGAGGTCTACCAGCGCCGAGCCGGGCGGCGGGCCGTCGGCCCCAGGGCCGGCCGGAATAAAGGTGTCGGCTACGGCGCGCAGCGTGGCGGCGCGGGCAGGCGTGAGCGTAAACATTGGCGGGCAGGATAAGCGAGGCTACGGGCAGAGAATGCGGCGGAAAAGATAAGCAGCTTTTGCCGTAAGTAGTAGGCGTGCCGAGTAATTTGGAAGGCTATGCCGATAGCAGCCCGACCTTTGCGGCATGGCTACTTTGCTCCGCACTCCCGAAACCCGGCACCGCATTCATTTTCAGGACTGTGATATGCTGGGGCATCTCAATAATGCCCGCTACCTCGACTATTTTCTCAATGCCCGCGAAGACCAGGTGGCCGAGCACTACGCCCTGAACATGGGTGGCCTGGCCCGTGAGCAGCAGGCCGCCTGGGTAGTTACCAAGCACCATATCAGCTACCTGAAGCCAGCGCAGCAGGGCACGGTGGTGCGCATCCTGACCCAGCTTATTCATTTCGATAATTCTAATCTGGTGGTAGAGATGCAGATGCGCACCTCCGATGGCCACCGCCTGCTGGCTTTGCTGTGGTCGGAGATGACGTTTGTGAAGCTGCCCGCCGGCACCCGCACCGACCACGCCGATGCCCTCATGGAGTTGCTCGATGAGCTTGATGTGCCGGGCATCGACTACGACCCCGATGGCTTCGACGACCGGGTAAAGGCCGTGCGCCAGGAGCTGAAAAAGGCCCGCCGCGCCGCCGGCCAGTCCGACTAAGTAAGCCCGGCCATAGCAACCCAGGGCGAAAGCCCCGCGTAGAGCCGGGCATTGCGGCAGCAAGTGCTGCTGCTTTCAGTAGCCCCCACACTAGTACGATGTCTATTTTCAGCAGTAATAAATTGAAAGGCAAGCGCATTGCCATTGTGGCCACCGATGGCTTTGAGCAGGTGGAGCTTACCGAACCCCAGAAATACCTGAAGGGCGAAGGGGCCGAGGTGGATGTTATCTCTCTCAAAGCCGGCTCTATAAAGGGCTGGGATGAAACCGATTGGGGCGACAAGGTGGACGTGGATAAGGTAATCGGCGACGTGCACGTAAGCCAATATGACGCTCTGGTACTGCCCGGCGGCCAGATTAACCCCGACAAGCTGCGCCTGGAGCCGAAGGTGGTAAGCTTTGTGCGCGACTTTGTGCAGTCGGGCAAGGTGGTGGCGGCCATCTGCCACGGCCCCTGGACGCTCATCGAGGCCGACCAGGTGCGCGGCAAGCATATGACCAGCTGGCCCAGCCTCAAAACCGACCTGCGCAACGCCGGCGCGCAGTGGCAGGATTCGGAAGTTGTGGTTGATGGCAACCTCATCACCAGCCGCAAACCCGAAGACCTCGACGCCTTTAACAAAAAGATTGAGGAAAAGCTGCTGGCGGGCAGCGCGTCGTAAGCTCTCCTGGTCAGCCACTAAAAAAAGGCGCTGCTCTTTGCTGAGCAGCGCCTTTTTTATATGGTTAATAAACTATGTTTCTAACGCAGTAACGCCCACATCACCAGGTCGAACACCAGCAGAAACGCCCCTTGCAGCTGCACCGAGCGTCCGTAGCCCAGCTGGCGCGCGGGGCGGGTGGCCGCGGGTGTCTGCGCGCGGGTGAGCAGCCACAGGGCAATAAGCAGGTAGCCCACGTCGAGAGCGGCATTAAAAAGAAACACGTGCCCGGTAAGCTGCTCGTCGGCCAGCGCGGCCGCGGGCGTGAAGCCCAGAGGCGGCCGGCCGGGATGCGTGCGCAGAATGCCCACCGCCGCGAGCACGGAGTTGACAAACGCCCAGGCGCAGTTCATCAGGTGAAAGTGATGCAGCCACGTGCGCCGGTCGGTGCGCGGCAGCTGGTAGCCGCTCAGGCCCAGGTTGAGCAGCGCCCAGGCGCCCAGCACGCCCAGGCCGCGGCCCAGCAGCAGCTCGTGGTGTTGGTAGGAAGCCAGCCAGGCCGGCGCGGCCGGCAAAACAGAAAGCAGCATAGCCACAAAGAAAGGCGCAGCCGGGCTAGTGGGCGATACCGATGCCCAGATACACTTGCAGCACCGAATTGCGAATGTTGTTGTCGGTAATCAGGGTGCTGATGGGGTGGCCGTTGTACGTTACGGCCGAGCCGCTCTTGTAGAGGTTGGCAAAGCTCAGGTCGTAGCGCACCCCTACGCGCGCCGGCCCCAGCCGGGCCTCGGCCCCCACAATGCCGCCAAAGTCGAAGCGGTTGTAGCCGCTCTGGCCGATATCGAGGTCCTGGCTGCCGGTGCGGGCGCTGGAAAGCATCGACACCTGCGGTCCCAGGTGAATACTCAGGGTTTCGGTAATATTGCCTACAAATAATATAGGTAATTCTATATAATTAAGCTGCGTTGTCTGCTGGCTTTTCAAGCCGTTGGAATCGGCCTGGAAACCCTTGCGCGAGTACAGCAGCTCGACCTGAACCGAGGCAAAGTGCGTGAAGCCATACTGCCCATACACCCCGGCGTGAAACGTCTTAAGCTGGTTAAGATTGGTGAAAATATCGGCCCCGCTGCCTTTTAAGTCGCTGTAGCTCAGGCCGCCCTTAATGCCAAAGCCGGTATTGCGCGAGGTAGTGCCCTGGCCTTCCGAATAATCGCCGGCTGAGGGCAAGCCGCGCACCTGGGCATGAGCGGCCCCGGTGGCCCCCAGCGAAACGAGTA
The DNA here is from genome assembly GCF_008728635.1 of Hymenobacter baengnokdamensis. Taxonomy (NCBI): domain Bacteria; kingdom Pseudomonadati; phylum Bacteroidota; class Cytophagia; order Cytophagales; family Hymenobacteraceae; genus Hymenobacter; species Hymenobacter baengnokdamensis. The sequence goes on from NZ_CP044285.1 coordinate 1,046,417, forward strand.
GCAAAAGCAGGTATTTCATAGGCTTAGCAACGCCCGGCGCCGCCGAAAGTTGCGCGAAAAGTACCCGGCAACGCACGGGTTGCCGTACTTTTGTCCTGAAGCGCCCGCCGCGCCGCTCAAAACCGGGGAATTAGCTCAGCTGGTTAGAGCGCTACCTTGACATGGTAGAGGTCATCGGTTCGAGTCCGATATTGCCCACGAAAGCCCCCTTTGCAGTGTGCAGAGGGGACTTTTCATTTAGTTGCCCCCGCTTTTACCCCCGGTATTTGGGTAATAACTACTAAAATCTTCTGCCTACCCCGGCACCCACAGCACTTTCTCTGTGGTCTTCGCACTCAGAAAGTACTCCCCTGCCAGCTGCGCTACCACTAGCTCCCGCTCGGGCCGTTGAGCCCGGGGTACATTGGTGAAGCGCTTATAAAAGGCATCCCGAATCCGCTGGTTACGCTGGTCGAGGTTGGCTTGGCGCACGGCCGCGTGGGTAGTCATAAACAGGCGGGGTAGGGCCACAAAAAAACCCCATCTGAGGCAGATAGGGGTTTTCTGGGACACTATGAAAAACAAAAAGGGCTGTTGAACCCACTGCAAAGCTGCGGCCGCGGGCAAGGGCTGGCAAGCAACTTATAGTTAACCTGAGGTGAGCCGGCATTGCAGTAGCTCCAGCACCAAATGACTATCCAGCTTGATGGGAGCCGTCTGGGTGGGAGCCATGGACACCAAGCATTGCAGGGTGAGCGTGGCCAGATAGGGCCAGGCTAGCCCGAGCTTATTCTCGACAATGGTGCCCCCGATATAGCCCGCGCGGTCTCTGGTGCGCACGCTCACCACGGAGCCCACCGGGAGTGCGGCCCACTGGGCCCGCTGCAGGCGCTCGGTGCGCAGCTGCTGGCCGTTGGGCAGCGGAATGGGCCCGGTAATCGGGACGTGGGTCAGGGGTTTGGGCAGGGGCATGAGGAGCTGATTAGGACTGTTGCAAACTCACGGATTCAGCTCCCGACAACTCATAGCGGCCCAGCTCCTCTATGGTGCGCCGCTTAAAGCTGTGCTCTTCTTTTCCGACCAGCTGTCTCAGCACCAGGGCCGGCGCTAGAAAATTCGCCAGCCTGTTATTTACAATAAAACCGGCGAATAAGTCCTTACTGCCACGTAGGCGCAATATGACACAAGTGTCCACTGGTAGCGTAGGCCAGTCGCTGGCCGCTACAGCAATAACGCGGAGTGTAGTACCGTCTGGCTGGGGCGGAGTGGCTTTCGACAGCTCCTGCAACTCTGCAATGTGCATTTAAGGGACTATTAAAAGTTAGAGGCCATGGTATTCACGTCGTTGAGCTCGCTGGTGAACCAGTCTTCAAATTGCTGGGCTACAGACTTTGCGCCTGCAGTCACGTCGGTGACGTAGAATTTGGAATCGCGGAAGGGGTTATTGGCATTGAGCGTGATATTGACCACCTTCGCGCCCCCTGCGCTCCCCGTAACGGTGCCTTTGCTGGCGTCGGCGGTCATCGCTGCTGCCTTCGCCCCGGTTGCCTTGCCTCCTGCCATGAATTTGCTCGGGGCACTTGCAGAGTCAGGGAAGTAGTCAGGCTGGGCCGCGAACAAATCCAGCTTCTTAGGCATATTAGCCTTATAGCCATCCATAAAAGAGTTGGCGGCTTTCGCGCCCACCTCCTGGGTATCTGCCAGCGCCGAAAGCGTCTGCTTCAGGCCATCACCGATTTTGTGGAAATCGCCGGTAAAGATGCCCTCAATGAATGTGGCCGTGCCTCCCAGGTACTTGCCTACAGCCTCAGCAATTCCTTTGAAAGTGGCCAGCGCCCCGGTGTAGAGGCCCGAGAAGAATTTTTGCAGCTTAGGGCTGGTTTCCCAAAACTTAGTAAGCACGTTCACCACGCGCTGTGCTTGCTCCCAGACGGTACCCAGCAGTGTAGCGGCCACTTTCACAAAGGGCGAAATAACCCGTATCACCGTGCCAATCCGGTTAAAGACCGTAGCCAGCACGTCACCTACTTCGCCGTTGCCGTACTGCTCTGCCCACAACTTTTGAAAGGTGTCGAGCAGCGGCTGAATGGCGTCTTTGAGCGGCGCAAAAGCGGCCTTGATGCCGTCGAGATGTTCGCTGACCCAATCAACCACCTTTTGCCCATCAGTAACCAGGTTAGTGAGTATTGGCAGGCCCTGGCCTGCGCCCTGGGTAAGCAGCCCGCCGATACTCTCCCGGATATTGTCGAAGCGATTTTTAAGCACGGTCCAGCCACCAGTACCGGCTTTGCTGGCTGCTTCGGCGGAGCCCCCAACTTCTACCCCTAGTTCTTTGATGATAATAGCCTGCGCCTTGGCCATTTGGCCCGTTTCAACAAAATGCTTAATGCTCTTTTCCTGGCTGGCTGAGAAATCTACATTGGCCCGACGTAAGGCTGTGATACCTTTTAGTGGGTCGTTGAGAGCTTTGCTCACCTGAATAGTGGCTCCCTTCAAATCGCCGCCCATCTTGGTAGCCAAATCCAGAATGGCAGGTAAGGCATCCTTGTAAATGGCACCTTTAATGTTGGTAGATGTCAGCAGTATCGACTGAGCCCCGGTAATGGCATCGTCGTCGAAGAGGCTTTTGCCCATTAAGTCATCACTCATTTTGAGCAACTCTTTACGGGTGAGCCCCACAGAGTTTTTGGTTGACTTCAACGTGGCATCAAACTGTGCCCCGGCCTGGTCGGCGGCGTTGAACATGCTCACCGACTCTTTGAAGAAGTTAAAGGCTTCGAAGGCGCCAAAGGCTAGGCCGATACCGCCCAAAAGGGACTTGATACCCTGCAGGCCACTCTGTGCCCCGGCCGTGTCGACGTGCAGCTTGTGCGGCTTTTCGACCTGCTGAACAAACTCCTGGGTTTTGCGGAGAATCTTGGCTACGCCTGGACTCACCAGGTCCTCCAGCGTCATTTTAACATTTAGCAGTGCAGCGCCCATCGTAGGTAGGGTGTTAGAAGTAAGTCGGTAAAAATGAGCACCAAACCGGCGATTTACTAGGGACTTATAGTTAAGTTTTGCCGTATTTGCGCAGCTCTGGGTGCCGCGAAATGTACTCGTAGAGGCTGCCAGTGGTTCGGCCTAGCTGCTGAGCCAGAGCAGCCGCAGTCATATCCTGGTAATGAGCGCGGATATAGGCGTAATCACTTCGACAATATGCCTTGCGGGTCAAGGTGTTAGCTGGCATGTGGCGTGCGAAAAAGCAACGAGATATGACGAGTTAAGGCAGCCTAAGCACCTTTACGCTAGGGACTGGCGCAGCTTCGGTGGTATTTGTGAAAGGCCAGTAAGTCAACCGCCCGCCGGCAGCTGAGCCAGGCGAGCGGTTGAGGTCAGGCTACTTGCTAGCCCGGGGAATCTTACCCAGCAAGCCGTGCTGCTCCAGGCCAGGCAGCAGCCGCTCATGCAACGCGTGCTCGTCGACGCGCATGGGGGTGCGGGTCCGGTCTTCGTGGTAGAAGTTGCTCAGGGCCATAAACACCTCTCCCATGCTAGCCCCGATATTGGTGAGCGGCCGGAAGATTTCGCGCACGCGCTCCAACTCTGGCAGCAGGCCCTCGAAGTAGGCCAGCACGTACTCCTTGCCTTCCCAGCTGATAGTATGAGCAGCTAGTGCCTGGTTCAGGTCCAGGGTGTAGCGCTTGGCGAAGGTGGCCAGTGGCTGATGCTGGTGCAACTGGTGGCCCATGCCGAAGCTGACGTGACTGTAGAGGCGGGTGAGCTTGGCTAGGGCGTCGCGCACCTGGTCGAGCAGCTCATGGCCGTCGGTGTTAATGGTATCGAAGAGCAGCTTCTGGCGACCTTCCTCCGTGCGCAGCAACTCGTAGCGGGCTTTGAGGCCAGGGTCGACCGTGAGCAGGCGGTCAAAGAGCTGCTGGCGGTAGGCCGTGGTCAGCTCGGTCATATCGACCGAAAGCGGGAGTTTATTGGCGGCCAGCAGGGCTTTGTAGGCCGTGCACTGGGCAATCAGGTCCGCGTTTTGGGCGAGCTGGGCCTGGTTTTGTTCGGGGGTAAGCTTCATGGTTGTAAGAGGTAAAAAGGAGAAAAAGGGAAAATGCATGGTTTTACATGATTTAAGGGCTCATTTTAAGTTGTAAAGCGTTAGTTGTCAAGGTTATTTCCCGGGTTTTTGGACCTGAAAAGCGGGTAGTTTCTCGGAGTTTTCTAGGGGCTGCATACCCGTTGGGCGGGGCGCTTATCCGGGTCGCGGGGCCGGCGAATAGGCGTATCAGGCAGCACCAGCTCCCAGCTAGCGGGGTTGCCCAGGTTGCTGCGCTTCCACCGAAGCAAGCCGCGGGCTTGCAGTTCTTTGCGGGCGGCGGCCAGGGTGCTATCAGTCACGTCGAAGGCGCTGGCCAGGTGCCGCTGCTTGAGCCGTAGGGTGGTGGGCCATTCGGCTTCGTGAAAGCAGTGGAGCAGGTGGTAGTACAGGCGCCAGGCCCCACTGGTGAAGTGGGCGGCGCGGTCGAGCCGTTGGAAGTGGGCGCTGAGCTGGCTAAAGACAGGGTTTTCAGGACGTTTCATGTGGGCGGGCAGCAAGAGAGGCAGCTGTAGTTGGAGGCGCCGTGGTATCGGTGCAACAGTTTAGTTTTGGAGACAATTAGTGCTTATGTCAGATTGTCAATTAGTTAAATTGATTGCTACAGATGCTACAGTTCGTTGTATTTGTAGCCTCTATTCCTCTTTTTTATACTTTTCCTTTATAGGCGATATTAGAAAAAAGCAAAAACAGAAGGGTAGGGGGTAGAGAGGGCGCGAATTGTAGCATCTGTAGCAAGCCCTATCCGGTACTCTCCGTTACTGGTTGAGCCAGCAGAATCCAGCGCTGCCCACGGGTTTCTACTTCCCAGTCCTGCCCGCTCTGAAAGTCAGTGCGCAACTCTTTATAGAAATTGAGCCAGCTGCCGAAACGGTGGGGTGTCATGCCGCGCTCATCGTAGCCCTCAGCAGTCCGAAACTCGCTCAGCAGAGCAGTGCGGTAGAGCCTTACGCCTCGGGGCTGGGCATCCATAAACTCGACAAAGCCCGCACTCGTGGCAGCCAGTAACCGGCGCTGCTCCAGCCCCACGGAAACGGGGGAGGCCAGCCGCCCACCGGTGCCTAGAAACTCACAGCAGGCCAACACCATCAGCGCATCAAAGCGGGCCCACTCTTGCGCGTCCCACCCATCAAAGAAGTTGTGGCCAAACTCATCGCGCGGCTGGCGGTGCGGCCCATAGTAGGGCGCTATCTCCACCTCGAAGCGCCGCCGGTCATGGCTGCCGCCCTGGCCCGTCAGCACGCCGTTGGTGGTGATGCCGAACTTCGGGCTGACAGCGTACGGGTAGCTCTGCTTGCCCAGGTAATGGCGGTCAACCACCAGCGTACCCGTGGCCATGCTGAACAACCGCTCAAACGGCAACGAAGGCGCCCAGTCGTCGAAGAACACGACGCGGGTACTGTCCTTCACCTCCTGCAATTCCTTGCTGTTACGCGGGTCGTAGCCGCGGCCATCGATAGCCACGATGGGCACTAGCTGGCGCAGCGCTTCGAAGAGCAGGCTCTTCCCGGTGCCGCCGTTGGCTTGCCCCTCAGGCCCTAGCCCTTCATCGAGCAACACGCCCACCTTTGGATTGCTCGGGTCTTTGTAGCCGTGCAGGTAGTAGCCCAGAAACAGCCGCAGGGCTTTGAAGCGCGCCTGCTCCTTTCCAGCCAGGTTGAAGAGAAAGAGGAAAAATTCGCCTTTCTCTATGTCTTCCCGGCTCAGTAGCGAAAACTCCCGCTCAATCAGCTGCTCCGCCCACACCAGGCCCGCAAGCTCCCGGTAGGGCAGCAGCTCGGGCCCGTCCTTGGTGGCCACCACCACGGCATTGCGGTAAAATAAGTAGGCGCGGCTAACCGTATCGCGCTGAAACGCGCCGGAGAGACTGGGCAGAAACTCGCTGGTGCCTTCGTCGAAGAGTAGCCGGTGCTGGGCTTGCACCAGCTCTTCAATACGGGTGCGGTAGGTGCCATCAAAGCCAAACGGCAAGCTGGCCAGGTAGTCAAGCACAAAATCCTTGAGCTGGGCCCGGCTGCTTTCGTGCACCACCTGCTCCACTAGGCGCACCACGCGCACCTTCGCCTTGGGGTCGGGCATATGCTTGCGAAAGCCGTGGCGCGTCAGAAACCGCCGGAATAAATGCAGCTGCAGCATTAGCTTGGGCGGCGCATCGCGCTTGCTGGTGCTGGGCACCAATTGCCAAAAAGCCAGTATCGGCACTTCGCGCGCCTGCTCTTCGGCTACTCCCCACACAGCCGCCTCCAGCACGGCCACGGGCAGCCCTTGGCTGGCGGCAATGCCGGCTACTACCGCATCAACGCCGGCCCCGCCCCGCAGCTTCTCGTAGGCCAGCTGGTGCAGGTCAGGCGGCAACACAGGTTTTTGCTGGCCGTCTTTCAGCGCTACCGCTATTGTTTTAAAGGCGGCCGGCAAATCTTCTACCTCCCGGCTGCTAATGGTGGCTTCGAGAGCCTGTTGTGTCTCGGCAGTTGTCAGAAAACCCGCCCCGATGTAGCCCCCACATAGAAAAGCCATTTTATTGAGCACTGTCCGTTTCTCCCCATCCCGGGCGGCCCGCACTTTGTCGCAGGCCAGCTCCAGTGCCCGCTGCCCATAGCCATCCCCGCGGGCCGAATCGCGCCAGGTACTGGCGGGCAGTGCCCCTACTGTAGCCAGCCGGGTAGCGGTGGGGTCGGGCAGCGTTTCCTCAAAGGTGGCAGCCTGCTCATTGAGGTAGAGGCCTGGGTCGTAGCTCACAAAGCGCAGGCGGCTGGCATCTTTGCAGGCAGGGTCGACGGTCAGGCCGTAGGTGGTCAGGTAGTAGGCCGCCAGGGCCCGAAAGCTGCCCTTGTGGTCCTGCCCTGGCACCCGCACCACCACGGCCCAGCCCAGGCCGCCGGCCGACGTGAAGCAGGCATAGGTGTAGGAGTCGGCCTCCACTGCCCGGCGGGCGGCTGCTAGGTCTATCCCGGCGTTTAGCTTGGCGTCGATATCCAGACATAAGAAGCCCGAGTGCGCGGCCATCTGCTCGGCTTTGCGCCCGGTAAAGGTGCCCGATACCGTAAAGCCGGGCAGCGCCTTTTTAGCCGCGCTGTAGGCCTTGCCGGCAGGGTCGAGCCCCCGTACAGCCAGGACCTGCTCCCGCCAGCGTCCGTCCCGGATACCCGCCAGTACTCCGGGCAGTTGCAGGGCCTGGCTGGCCTCTGGATTCATCGACTTGGGATAGAAAGAAACCAGCATGGTTAATTCAGATGGGGAAGAATGGTAGCCACCACGGTCGGGCAGCTCGTTTCGCGCAGCTCATAGCGCAGGAGCAGGTGCAGCTCCTGCAGCCGTAGGATGGTGGCGGGGCGGATATCGGGCTCCCCATCGGGCAGCCAGCCCCAGGCCAGGGCCAGGCAGGGCGCGGCGGGGTGACTCAGGCCGTTCTGCTCAAGCGTAGCCATTTCCATGGCCTGTTGCCAGGGCTCGTGACGGCGCTTGGTGCGTATTAGCAAAAGCTGGGTGCCCTTTGGCAGCTGAGCCCACTTGGCGCGGGGCACCCGCTCAACCCAGAGTTTACGCCCATCGGGTAGGGCAACCTGCTGGGCCCGGGGGCCGGCGTCGGTCGTAGAGCGGGGCGGTAAGCCGTTCAGGCGCCGGCCAATGGAGTGCGAGAAGCTACCCATGGCTACGCAGCAAGATGCATGGAATGCCCGCCAGCCAGGCGCCCCATTTCCAGCGCAATCCGGCGCTCAGAAATTCGGCTGTAATGCCTGTTCATCACACTCACCGAGTCGCCCATCATGGCCGCTACGGCTTCATCAGAATAGCCCGCATCACGCTTGAGCTGTGAGAAGGTGGCCCGTGCCAGCTTGGTCGTCATCGATTGACTCAGGCCCAGCTCTTCTTCTACCCGATGCAAGAGTTTATTGACATTGACATCATTCGAAAAGGGCAACCGGCCTTGCCATTTCACCAACAATTCGGCTGCCTCGTCGAAGAGTGGTACCGAAAAGCCTTGCGGCTTGCGGCGCTTCATTTTCTGGCGTACCATACGCAGCCAGTAAGTTGGCCGATCCCCTGAGGCCTGGGCAGGCTCGGTGAAGAGGTAGTTGCCAGGAGCGTGGCAGAAGTGGCCGTAGTCCACCCACGAAAGCCCGGTATAGGCACAGAACAGCCACCCTGTAACGGCACGCTGCTCTGCCTCATAGAGGTCGGGCAGCACCGCTACTAACTTGGCTACCTCGGCAGCTGTCAGCGACAGGGCGGGCGGCGTAGTGGCGCGCGTCTGGTATTTATAGCCACGCAGCTTGTCTACTGGCAACCAGCCCTCATGCACGGCAAAGCTGAGGGCGAGCTGCACAAAATTCACTTGCTTGCGCATGGCAGTACTCCCAAACCCACCCTCAGAAGTAAGGAGCCAGCGCTCGTACCGGCGGCACCAAGGGATATCTACTTCCGCAGCGGGCAGCGTTTTAGTGCCCTGGCAAGCCAGGTAGCGCTTAAGCGTGTTCAGGCGGCTCTCGTAGTTCTGTAGTGTGCTATCTGCCAGCCGGTCAGCTTTTGGCACGTCCTGCAGAGCATCCACAAACTGGCGGGCCATGTCCAGTAGTGGCCGCCGTAGAGCTGCTGCCTTCGCCTTCGTCTTGGCAGTTTCCGGGCCGTCGCCACGTACTGCACAGTGCAGGTCGGCCGCCGTTACCTCCACGAGTGGGCCGCGCGGGTCGGGCCGACGCATGCGCTTGTAGAGCTCCCGAATTTCGCGTTTGAATTGATAGAGCTCATCGTTGAATTGCTCCACTGCCTCAGGAGAAAACTCGGGCAGCACCCAGTCTTTTTTACTGGCGGGCATAATGAGCTGATGCGTGAGCTTCGACCAGTAGCTTTCGGGGCAACTGATACCGGGCGCTAATTCGCCCCGTACTCCAGCAATCGTAAAGCGCAGGCTGAGCGGTATTAGCCCAGCGGGCGTCATGCGGTTTCGGCGCAGCCAGTAAACGGCAGGTAGTGGGTGGTCGAGGCTCACAGTGTCACCTCCCCTCTGTTGGCAACGCTGAGCCGCTCGCGGCGAATGAGTGCGTTATTGCGGGCGATGCGCCGTAGCAGCTGCCGGTGGCTTGCATGGAGGTAGGCCATCAGCGCACAGTTAGCCGCTAGCGTCTCGACCAGGCCGTACTCCGCTTCTTCGCTCTGGCCTTCGTGCACGAAGACCCAGCGCAGGCCAGAGCCGCCGGGCTGAGGCTCGCCCAGTATGCGCCGGATGCGCGCGGCTACGCGGGCCGGACAAAGGGTATATTCTGTTTTGCCTTCCGCATTAGTCAGCAAAACCTCAACGGTGTGGCCGGTGGCGAGCTCATCCGCCTGGCGCTGCTTCTGCTTGGTGCGCAGCACAGCCACAACGGCCGCTACTGTGCCAGCCATAGCTGGGTTGGTGGGGGCATTAAAAAAGTTTTTCATACGTCTGTGGGTGAGTGAGAGTGAGAAAAGGGTAAAGCAGTAGCTATACTGGGTGGCCCAGCGAGGTGTAAATGCCCAGAAAATCAGGTGTATTAGGTAGGGGCGTCGCCTAGAAACTCCCGCACAGCCAATTCGCTTACTCTTAGGTTTTTCTTGCCTACGCAGGTGTATCTGAGCTTTCCCGTGCGCAGAATTTCATACGCGGTGCGCTCAGAGCAAGCCAGCCGTTGAGTGAGTAAGCCGTTGTGTGGCCGGGTGGGGTCGGCCTCACCAGAAACCCGGTAGCATACTGATAGCGCTGCCTGCTCAGCTTCGGCCGCCAGGCGGGCCTGCTGCTCATTCCGAAGCAACGCTACAACGGTAGCCGCATCCCGAACTGCCAACAGCCCGTTGGCCATGGTGAAGTGTAGTTCTGGCATTGCAGGCACGGCAGCCCCACCCACAGCAGCGGCGGGCGTAGCAGTAGCTACTCGGCGGCGGGTGGTGGGGCTAGTCATGGGCTAGGCGGCTTTGAGGGTTCTCAGTGTCTGGGCAGTAGCAAGGGCGCCAGATTCCTGTGCCATGCGAAGAGCTTCTTGTACTACCCTATTTCCAGGCTTACCATGCTTGAGCGCTTGCCCTACAGCAGAACTGGTTAAACCTAATTTTTTAGCTATCTCCCCCAAAGCGCCGTGAGGGAGCAAGCTCTTAAGATTGTTGGGGGTCATGCGAAAATTCCTTGCGTTTGCTTATGTTTGCTTTAGGTATTGCAAATGTAATTGCAAATACTTAAATCACAAGCATACACTAAAAATTTACGCATATGCAAGAAATAAATGAGGTTGGCAATGTGCATGACCGTATTGCTCAGATGGTAGACCGCTTCTGCAAAGGCAATAAAACTGCCTTTGGCCGTGGTGCTGACATTCAATCTGGCGTTCTTGCAGGCATAATTGGTGGAAGAAAGAACAAGCCCAGTTTCGAGGTATTGCAAAAGATTTTTACTGGCTACCCAACTGTTAATCCTGACTGGCTGCTATTTGGGCGCGGAGAGATGTTGCGGCCAGAAACGGGGTTGGACCCCTTCGAAAGTGCGTCGAAGGTGGATGAGGAGAAAAAACGCCAGTTCCTGCCACCTATGGACGATTACTACAGACGCCGTGAGGAGGAGTGGACAAAATATCATAAAGAAGTTGAGCAGCGTGAAAAAGACAGGGCAGCACTACGGGCGTTAGTCGAGCATCTAGCCAAAAATGATTCTTCTGGAGAGCTTGCTAAAATCCAGCAACTGCTTCCTTCAGCTTTGAAGCGTGATATTGACCCTGATGAAATGGATAACCTTTCAGAGGCCCAGCATGAGGAATTGGAGGCTGAAGCCCGTGCTGCTGAGCAAGCAGAGTGGGCCCGCCAGCGCCAGGAGCGAGAGCAGGAAGGCCAGCAGTAACCTACCATGGAACTCATCTTCCGCCAGCGCCTGGACCGCCCCGATAAAGCCGGCCGGGCTACCGTCTTCGGGGACCTGCACTGGGCCGGCGGCCACCGCTGGAAAATGCCCACTGGTGTCAAGTGCCTACCCGCTCACTGGCAGCCCACCAAGACCAAGAAAATCCATACCAGCGCCGACAACAGCAGTCAGCTCAACCTTCGGCTTACCAGGTTGCTCACGGCGGTGCAGGGCGTCTTTACCACAGCTGAGGGAGTGGGCCGGGCAGAAGCCAGCGTAACGCAGACTGAGCTAGAGGCAGCCGTAGCCGCCGTGGCCGCCGGCCGGCAGCGCCGCACCAGGCAAGAGCAGGCCGAAGCCGTAGCGGCCGCCAGCACGTACCTACCCGTTACCGCCCCGTGGAGCGCGTTCTACGCGCGCTGGCTGGCCGAGAATGCGCAGCTGCTGGCCGATAGCTACACCCGCATGTATAAGCAGGTGGTGAGTAGTCTCGACGAGTACGACCCCAAGCTCCGTTTGGCCGGCTTCACGCGCGAGCGCCTGGCCCAGTACACCGCCTGGCTGTTCGCCGATGGCAAGCGGGAGTCGACGGTGCAGCGCCACTATGTCTTTTTGCGCGAAGCTCACCGCCTGGCTGGCAAGCCCGTGCCGAAGTGGCTGGGTAAGCTCACCGTGCGCTACGGCCGTTCACCTTCGTTGCGCCGGGCCGAAGTGCAGGCCCTGGCCAGCGCTGAGCTACCGATCGACCTGGCCGAAGAGCGCGACGCCTTTTTGTTGCAGCTGCAGCTCTTGCTACGCGATGTGGACCTGCGGGCTCTCAAGCCGCACCACGTCAGCGCCCACGAGCTGCCAGGCCGTGGGGTGGTGCTGTGCGTGGAGCTCTACCAACAGAAAACCAGTGAGCCGGTGCTCATCCCGTTGCCGCCGGTTGCTGCGGCTATCTGGCAGCGCTACGAGGGGCGCCTGCCCTTGCCCAGCCAGCAGGAGCGCAACCGCCGGCTAAAGCTGCTGGGCCAGGCCGTGGGGCTGGAGCGGGAGTTTGTGGAGGTAGCCTTTGCGGGCAAGGAGCGTCGGGAGCAAGTGTTGCCCCTCTGGCAGGTGCTCACCACCCACACCGCCCGCCATACCGGTGCAGCGCTGCTCATCATGGGCAGCGAAGGCGACCAAACCCTGAAAGAGATTGCGCTGGGCCACGTATCAGCCAGCGTTTACGGCTATGATACGTTGGAGCGCTATGGCCCGCGGCTGCTCGATGCCTGGGAGGTGGCGTTGGGGTAGAATTACAACCGGGGGCAAAAGCTGAAATTGCCCCCGGTTTTTAAGTACATGCTTGCCGAAGTCTGCTACTAGCCCCGTGGTATATCCTACCCAGTGCTACAGAACGGCATTTTTGCCGGCAGGTACTGGCAGTGTTCGGCAAACTGCTGGGCACGATATTGCCCACATATACCCCTCTAGCGGTGCGCTGGAGGGGTATTTTAACTTAATGCCCCTAGTTTGCCATCGTAATTACACTTTTGATAGCTTCCCAAGCCAAGTCTACTACAACACTTGACACTTCCTCGCTGACCACACTGCCAGATAGACAGCCCGAATCAGGAAGCATCAGCTACTACAATCGAATCATTAGACCAAGCAAGAAGTACTCCGTGACAATGGAAGGTTTATAGGTGCACTAGGTGCGGTAGTGCCATTCTAGCAGGTGGGCCAGCCCGCACAACTTTATTTCCTGGCGAAATTTATCCGCGGCCGTCTCAAGTAGATGAAAGTCTGTAGCATTACGCTAAGGAATACATAACTCAGGCTATTAATTCCGTACTTTCTCCTGCTGGTGGAGTAGTGCTATGTGCTAGCATAGAGTTCGCCCAAGCGCTTGGACAGTTTCTATACACGCTACCTGCACGTGTAGCGCAAGGTCGGGCAGCAGCTCAAGCCAACTTAACGACACAACCCCTCTCTTTACCCTCCGCTACCACTCCGGCCGGTTCCCCCCCTACGCTAGTGTTACCGTTAGTAAAGTAATCACACCGGCGCCGGGCTGTTGGTGCTGGGTAGCGAGGGTCACCAAACGCTAAAGGAGATTGCCTCAGGCCACGTCTCGGCCAGCGCCTACGGCTACGACACATTGGAGCGCTATGGGCCAAAGCTGCTCAAGGCTTAGAGCATCGCCCCAGGGCCACCGCCTGGCTTAAGGGGACCTAACTAAAAAAAGTGGGCTCGTCGCATGAATGATGCAACACATTAATGCTGAGCATGCACGACCTTTACAGCCACGGCATATCCTGTGCCGGGACCTTCTCTGCTCGCACACTATGAAACAAGTATACTCTTTGGTCTGCAACGCCGCACTGGCACTACTGCCGCCGCTGACTGCCCTGGCTCAGACTGGCAGCGTGGGCATCGGCACCACCGCCCCCGATGCCTCGGCGGCGCTCGACATCGTGAGCAGCAAGGGGGTGCTGCTGCCCCGTGTGGCCGACGCCACGGCCCTGGCCAGCCCGGCCACGGGCCTCATTGTGTACCAGACGGGGGGCACGACGGGCTTCTACTACAATGCCGGCACCCCGGCAACTCCCAGCTGGCAGCAGCTGGCCACGGCGGCGGGCACGGCCATCACGGCCACCAACGGCCTCACCAAAACCGGCAGCGCCATCGGGCTGGGCGGCACTCTTACCCAGGCCACCACTATCGCCAACGCCGGCTATACCCTGGCCCTGACGGGGAGCGGGTTTATCGGCATCGGCACCACCACCCCCAACACGCAGTTAGCCAATACCAGCATCAATACCTTCGGGGTCGACAACAACGGCGGTGGCAACAACTCGCTAAACTGGGCCGCCACCCAGAGCGGCTACGTGGGCATGTTCTACAACGGCGGCACCAACCAGCGGGCCAACGGCGTGGTCGTCAAAATAAATGGCACCGACCCCACCGCTACCGCCCTCGACGTGAGTAAGGGCGCCCAGAGCAGCGTGGGCACGTCGCTACTGGCCGTGAAGGCCAGCGGCAACGTGGGCATTGGCGTGGCCGCGCCTGCCTACCCGCTCGACGTGGCGGGCGTGGCCAACGCCAGCACCGGCCTGCGCGTGGGCGGCAACGCCGTGGCCTACTACTACGGCAACAACCTGTACCTGGGCACCAGCAACCTGCCCGCCACGGCCCCCAGCGGCACGCAAAACACCCTGGCGGGCACCAACGCGGGCCTCTCGCTCACCTCGGGCATCAACAACGCCGTGCTGGGCTACCTGGCTGGCGACGCGCTCACCAGCGGCTCCAGCAACGCGTTGCTGGGCGTGCAGGCCGGGGGCAGCCTAACCACTGGCACCGACAACGTGTTTGTGGGCCACGACCCCGGCTATAGCAACGTGAGCGGCAGCCGCAACATCGGCATCGGCTACAATGCCCTGGCCAACTCCACCGCCGACGACAACGTGGCCGTGGGCAACACCGCGGGCGTGAGCATCACCACGGGGGCCTTCAACACCCTACTGGGCAGCGGGGCCAACCTGAGCAGCACCCAGCGCAACCGGGCCACCGCCCTGGGCTATAACGCCCGCGTAGACCAGGACGACGCCGTGGTGCTGGGCGACCCCGCCAACGTGGCCGTGCGTACCGGCCTGGGCACTGCCACGCCCGCCGCCAAGCTCGACATCCAGGGCGGGGCCGACAGCAATGGCACCAACGACCCGTCGGCGCTGGCGTTCTCGTGGCACGACGGTGGGTTCCGCCACTTCGTGCGCTCGCGCCACAACGGCACGCTCGGCTCGGGCGGCAACGACCTGGACTTCTTCCTCAACAACAGCGCTACCGGTGCCGGCAGCACCGCCGCCGGCACCGGCAACGTGCAGGTGCTGACGCTGGAAAACAACAACGGCCTGCCCCGCGTGGGCATCGGCACCACAGCCCCCACCCAGGCCCTCGACGTGACGGGCAGCGCCACCGTGAGCGGCAACGGCTATGTGGGCGGCAACCTGGGCATCGGCATGACCCCCGCCAACAAGCTGGACGTGAGTGGCACCATTCGCTCGCAGATGGTCAACGGCAGCTTCTTTACCACAGACTATGGCCCCGGCGGTGGCTTCAGCACCGTGTTGCTGGGCTACTTCCAGGCCAACGGCGTCAACTACCCGCAGCTGCGCTTCCAGAACGCAACCGCGAGCCCCTTCTTCGACATCGGTCAGAACACTAACGGCGACTTCGTGGTAGAGGGCAACGACACGAACCGCTTCACAGTGCAGCGTAGCACCGGCTACGTGGGCATGAATACCCTCACCCCCAACAGCACCTTGCAAGTCAATGGCTCGGTGGCCGCCAGCATCCGCACGCTGGGCAGTGGCACCATCGCCGACACCGACTACACCGTGCTGGTGACCGGGGCCGTGGCCCTGCCCACCCCCAGCGCCACCAACACCGGCCGCCTCTACCACCTGCTCAACGGCAACGCCAACAGCAATACCATCACGGGCACCCTGCGCGACGCGGGCACCACCGGCACCTTCACCAGCTTCACGCTCGGCACCAGCAGCGGCGGCAAGGGCATCACCGTGCAAAGCGACGGCACGCAGTGGTGGATTGTCACGCGCGAATAGCCGACGGCTTCGTCGAGCTGCCTATGCAAGCCCGTACCTCCACGGCTCCGCTGGATACCAGCAAGGCCTGGTTACGGAGCTCGGCCACCTCTTAAAAAATAGAGCGTAGCGCCTCGTAGTCGTGGAGTAGGTTGTGGTAGGCATTACCGCATTACTGTCCGCCGCGGTCCGAGTGGACGAGCAGACCTGGTGTGGGTGGCTGGGCCCAAAAGACGCGCTGCAAGGCGATGGTAATCAGCTCTTCGGGCATTCGTGGCCATCACGTGCCAGCCCACCACCTGCTTGCTGACCATATCTTGGTACGCACACAGGTAAGCCCAGCCACCGTTGGCCAGCGGTAAATACGTGATATCGCTGACCCATAACCGATTAGCTTGCGTAGGTTTAGTCTGGTCCAGCAGCCGATTAGGTGCGCAACGCAGCCCGTGGGTGGAGTCCGTCGTGCGCGGCGTAAACGCTTTGGGCTGTAGCGCGTGCAAGCCCCAGCGACGCATCGCGGTGCGTAGCCGCCGCCCGACGCGGTAGCCCTTACGGCGTAGTTCGACGCGGAGCCGGCGCGTATTATAACAGCGTTTGTGCCCCCCAAACACCTTAACCAGCACCGTTTCCCAGGCCGGCTCTGCCTGGTCTACTGCCTGCTGCTGAGCCTGTTGCCACGCATAATAATCGCTAACAGGTACCTGTGCCAGCTGGCAGAGTAGCCGTACGGGATAGGCGTCCCGCTGTGCTTCAATAAAGCGGTAACGACTCATTGGCCCGGTGTCTGCGAGAGCCTGCGCTCATAGCAGGCAACTGGCGACGGCTTTTCTTAAAATTTCTAGCTCCTGCGCCTGCCGTCGAGCTAAAGCCCGCAGCTGGCGCAACTCGGCGGCCGTGGCCGGTTTGAGCTCTGCGCCGCTGCGCGCAGCGGCCACCGGCGTAATGGCTTCCTTCTGCCACTTATAAATGCGTTTGGGGTTGACATGGAGGGCGCGCGCCGCGGCCTGGGTCGAGCGGCTTTCACTGTCCAGGTGTAGCGCCTCGGCGCGAAAAGCGGCATCCTAACGCCGACGTGTAGCAGGTGGGGAACTGTCTTTCATGACATGCGAAAGTTAAGACGCTATTCTGTCCAGATTTACCCGACTACCTCACTACAGTTGACGGTGCTTTTCCGCGCCGCTTCGGGCGCTGTGCAACAATGCCCGCCTAGCTCGCTAGCCGCGAAGCCTGATCCAAGCGCAGGCACTTCGGCTTTTAGATAGGTGATATTCCACCCACGAAAAAGACCCTGCTGAGTAAGCTAATTGATAACCATTACGTAGCCATTGACAAAGTCGTTGTCATTAATGGCGGTGTTCGAGTTATTTAACACGCCTACGCCTACCCGATAAGTACCAGGTGGCAGCCCGGTGACCGTAGCCGCAGCAGGCACCCCGACCCGGCCAACAGCAATCCTTATAATAGAAAAGTTAAAGCCCGCAAAGTTGCTGATTGTACCGCCAGCAGCTGGCTGATAGCACATCCCAATCTGCGCTTGTAGCGGCCCACCAGTAGTCAACCCAAGTGGCGCAGTGCCTGACGCGACAACTTTTTGGCTAGTACTAGTGCTGCGTCAGAGGAAATAATTAACAAACCACTGTGCTCCGGGTTAGGGGCCTTATGTCTCGTCCCCTTACTCCCTTTGCCCTCCCGGCGGCTGACCAAGCTGCCCTCGAAAATTTCACGCGCACCGGTCGTCGGCCCGTACGAGCCGTGCGCCGCGCCCAGGCGCTGCTGGCCTTGGCGACCGGTATCGGCCAGCAGGCCGCCGGCCAAGCCGTTGGCCTGAGCCGCCAGGCAGTCAGCAAGATACGCCGCCGGTACGAAGCGGCCGGGTGGCAAGTCGCCTTGGCCGAGGCCCCGCGTAGTGGTGGGCCACGCCGCTTTGATGGTCCCCAACGCGCCGCCGTCACGGCGCTAGCCTGTACACCGGCCCCGGTGGGCCATAGCCGCTGGACCCTGCGCTTGCTGGCCGATAAGGCGGTGGAACTGTGCCTGGTGGACACTATTTCCCACGAAACGGTGAGCCAGATGCTCAAAAAAACGAGCTGCACCCCCACCGCCAGCAGCACTGGTGCCTCGGGGCGATGAATGCGGCCTTCGTAGCCCGCATGGAGGACGTGCTGGCCGTCTACGAGCGGCCTCACGACCCGCTTTTCCCCGTCGTCTGCTTCGATGAGCGCCCTTGTGTGCTCCACAGCCAGCCCGTCGAACCCCTGCCCCCGGTGCCGGCCCAGCCCGCCGTAGGCGAGCAGGCCGCTAGAGCCGGGCGCCCCCGCCGCGAAAGCAGCACCTACGTGCGCCAGGGCACGGCCTGCCTGCTGGTGGCGTTTGAGCCGGGCACCGGCCAGCGCCTGGTCGAGGTCTCGGCCCGCCGGACCGGGGCCGATTACTGCCGTTTTATGCAGGCCTTGGCCGCCCACTATGCGCAGGCCGAGAAAATCGTGCTCGTGCAGGACAACCTCAACACCCACACCGACGCCGTCTTCTACCAGCACCTGCCCGCCGCCCAGGCCCGCGCGCTGGCTGCCCGCTTCGAGGTGCACTACACCCCTAAAAATGCCTCCTGGCTTAACATGGTCGAACTTGAACTCTCGGCCATCGCCCGCCAGTGCCTGCACCAGCGCATCCCCACCCTCGACGAACTCACCGCCCACGTCGCCGCCTGCGTGGCCCAGCGCAATGCCGCCCAGGTTACCGTCCACTGGCAGTTCACCCTCGAAAAAGCCCGCGTTAAACTCGACCGCCATTACCAGAAAATTAGGGTAACTAATTCCTCTGACTGAGCACTAGTAATGGTAATAAGGGCAGTTGGTCCGGCGAATACATAAGCACTAGCATTGGCCGCGATGATATTAATGAGGCCAGCAAAGCCGGTTACACTGGCCACCGTACCGGGGGCGGCCACGGTGGCCAACTGTTGCCAGTTGGGGGCCGCGTTAGTGCCGGCATTATAATAGAAGCCGGCCGGCGCGTTGGTCTGGTACACCAGCAGACCCGGTGCGGGGCTGGTGATGCTGTTGGCTGAAGCCACGCGCGGCAGCAGCACACCCTTGCTACTGCTGGCTATTTCCAGGGCAGCCGAGGCATCGGGGGCGGTAGTGCCGATGCCCACGCCTTGGGCAAAGGTGATAACTGGGGTAAGAAGTAGCGCAGCAGGTAGTAAGAGTGCTTTCATTCCCACGAAGTTAGCAGACAGGAATACGAAGAATCCTAGCTAACTCAAAGTGCACTTCTGAGCTGGCACTTAATGCCCGTAGCCGACGACGCGACTCACCCGCCACGCTCCGTCTTTATGCTACCAGAGCATGGTGAACTTGGGCTTGCCGCAATCCGGCCGTTTTCCTGGTGGCAGAAATTGAATATATATATTCATATGTATGCGTAATCAAGTGTCGGGTGCATCTCCAGGCTGCCTGGCACCAGCTCGCGGTGAATATCGGGCGAATGCCTACTAATTTGGGTGAACCCTGTTCCGTTTGGGCATAGCCCGCCTTTGTCGTGATAAAATTCCAGGGCGGGCGTGAGCCCATGAGCCTGGGGATGTTGTGGGCATTGAAAGCGGCAAACATCTCGGCGTCGGGGTGGGCAATCTGCGGCCGCCGGGGTTTGCTGGCCAAGCTACGGCACAGTAGCCCGAAGAACAGGCTGATAGCGGACTTTACTGCCTTTACTGCTGTAAGCCGCTCCCTGACGCCCCGGCAGGCATGAGCGAGAGAACTTCTTCCAGCACCTGCCGCGAGTTGGCCAGGCGCGGCACTTTGCGCTGGCCACCCAGGCGGCCCCGGCCGCGCAGCCAGCTTTCGAAGGTGCCGGCCGGCACAAAGTGTACGCGGGGAGGCGCCAGCGCCAAATCGCGGTGGCGCTTGGCATCATAGTCGGAGTTGAGGCGGCGCAGCTCCTCATCCAGCAGCTGCCCGAAGCGGGCGGCATCGGGGGGGGGCGGGCCGCTTAGCTCAACTGCCCACTCGTGGCCCCCGCGCGAGGTGCCGGGGCCAGCCTCAAAATACACCGGCGCGGCCGTGAAGTCGCGCACGGCGCACCCCGTAGCGTGCGCGGCCGCCGCAATGGCCGCCTCGGCATTCTCGACCACTACTTCTTCCCCAAACGCATTGAGAAAGTGCTTGGTACGGCCCGTAATGCGCACCCGGTAGGGCCGCAGCGAGGTAAAGCGCACGGTATCGCCCACCAGGTAGCGCCACAGCCCGGCGTTAGTGCTGATAACCAGTGCGTAGCTTGGTCCGATGGTCACGTCTTCGAGGGGCACCGGGCGCGGGTCGGGGCTGTCGTACTGCTCGGCCGGCAAAAACTCGTAGTAAATGCCGTGGTCGAGCAGCAGCAGCAGGTCGGGGCTGCCAGGCTCGTCCTGCAAGGCAAAGTAGCCTTCCGACGCATTGTAGATTTCGAGATAGTGCAGCTGCCCGCCCGGCACCAGCTGCTCAAACAGCCCA
Source organism: Hymenobacter baengnokdamensis (assembly GCF_008728635.1). Lineage (NCBI taxonomy): Bacteria > Pseudomonadati > Bacteroidota > Cytophagia > Cytophagales > Hymenobacteraceae > Hymenobacter > Hymenobacter baengnokdamensis. The sequence goes on from NZ_CP044285.1 coordinate 1,066,379, forward strand.
CGGTAGGGCCCAAAGGCCACCGCGCCGTGCAGAAACAAGCTCAGGCGCGGCCACACCTCACGCAGGTCGGCAGCCCCGGCCAGGGCCAGCACGCGGCGCAACAGCACAAGCATCCAGGTGGGCACGCCGGCCAGCACGCGCACATCCTGGCGCAGCACATGCCGGGCAATGCGCTCAATCTTGTCTTCCCACTCCTCGAGCAGGGCCAGCGGTAAAGGGGGCGTGCGCAGGGTTTGGGCCCAGCCAGGCAGGCTCTGCATCACCAGGGCCGATACGTCGCCGGCCTGGGCGGCGCCCCCAAACGGGCTGGTCTCCAGGCTGCCGCCCAGACTCAGCGTTTTGCCTTGCAGCAGGCGCTGGGCGGGGTAGAGCCGGGTCGAAAGAGCCAGCATGTCGCGCCCGGCGCGGTAGTGGTTGTGGTGCAGCGCCTCGCTGGTTACGGGCAGGTACTTGCTGCGGGCGTTGGTAGTGCCGCTGCTGCGGGCTTGCCAGCGGGGGGCCGGGCCCGGCCACAGCACATCGGGCTGGCCGTGCAGCACCTTCTCGATTTCGGGGTAGAGCTGCTCGTAGGTGCTCACCGGCACGCGCTGGCCGAAGTCCTTGGCACTCAGGCTGGCCGCGTAGCCGTAGCGCTGGCCCCAGGCCGTGCCCTGCGCCCGGCCCAGCAGGTAGCGCAGCACGGCCGCCTGCCGGGCCAGCGGCTCGTGCTGCACTCGCGTCAGCCGGGGCAGGCTGCCAAGCTGAACGGCGCGGGCAAGTAGCTGGTCGAGCACTTCTTACTAGATTATAATTAAGGAAAAAACGGTGATTCTAACGAGCGCTTTAGTTTCCCCCGTCACTTTCCTGCTCCCTTATTCAAATGTCTTGCGCTTTTTCAGCTCAAAGTCGCGGCCCAGGTATACGCGGCGCACGGTTTCGTCGGCGGCCAGCTCCTCGGCGGTACCGGCTTTCAGCAGCTTGCCCTCGAAAAGCAGGTAAGCGCGGTCTACGATTTCGAGGGTCTTATGCACATCGTGGTCGGTAATGAGTACGCCGATATTCTGGTTTTTAAGCCGGGCCACGATGCCCTGAATTTCTTCGGTGGCAATAGGGTCTACCCCCGCAAAGGGCTCGTCGAGCAGTACAAACTTGGGGCTCACGGCCAGCGCGCGGGCTATCTCGGTGCGGCGGCGCTCGCCGCCGCTCAGCACCTTGCCCAGGTTTTTGCGCACGTGGCTCAGGCTAAACTCTTCGAGCAGCTGCTCCACCTTGTTGCGCTGGGCGGCCTTGGGCATATCCGTCATTTCGAGCACCGAGAGAATATTCTCCTCCACGCTCAGGTCGCGGAATACGCTGGCTTCCTGGGCCAGGTAGCCCATGCCGCGCCGGGCCCGCTGGTAAATGGGCAGGCGGGTTACCTCCTCATCGTCGAGAAAGATGCGGCCGCCATTGGGCTTTACCATGCCCACCATCATGTAAAAGCAGGTGGTTTTGCCCGCGCCGTTGGGGCCCAGCAGCCCCACTATTTCGCCCTGCTCCACGGTGAGCGACATGTCATTGACGACAGTGCGGGCTTTATATTGCTTGACGAGGTGCTCGGCGCGAAGAATCATAGGCTGGGACAAAGGTAAAACGGCCGGGGCCAGCCGGCAGCGGTTTGGCTACTAGCGCCGTGGGCAGGTAAAAATTGCCCTTATCGGGCAAGGTTACCCGCCCGGCTGGCCGGCTTCCATTTTCAGTCTCACTCTCTTCCTAGCTTTGCGCGGGTCGGGCTCCCGCATAAGCGGCAAAGCCCGCGCCCGCTTAAAAACAGTAGAAATAATCTCTATAATGACCCCTGACGCTCAGAAGCAACAGTTTTTTCACGAAATCATGGTGCGGTTGCAGGCGCAGGGCTTGCGTGTGGCGCGCCTGGACCCGACCCGTCCCTGGGGGGCTTCTTCGTACTCGATGAAAGCCAGGCGCAGCAGTTTGCCGATAGCTATTTCAATGGTCTGGACGTGGCGAAGCTGCGGATTTCGGGCCAGCTTAGCCCCAAGGTGCTGCTCGTGGCGCCGCACCAGCGCCTGAGCTGGCAGTACCATCACCGCCGCGCCGAAATCTGGCAGGTGGTGGAAGGGCCGGTGGGCGTGGCCATCAGCGATACCGACGAGCAGACGGAAGTGAAATCGTACCAGCCCGGCGAGCGCGTTATTTTGAAGCAGGGCGAGCGCCACCGCCTGGTGGGCCTGGCGGGCTGGGGCGTAATTGCCGAAATCTGGCAGCACACCGACGCCACCCGGCCGTCGGATGAGGATGACATTGTGCGCGTGCAGGACGACTTCGGCCGCTAGGCGTGGCCGCCGGAAGCGCGACGCCGCAAACTGCCGGCCCGTTGGTGCTGTTACTGAGGCCACCGCGCCCGACCTTTGCGGCTTCGTACTTTCTTGCCGGCCCGCGGGCGGCTGCTGTTTATGGTAGAATTTGTTTTTCGCCGCGCTGCGGCCGGGCGGCTGGGCTGGCTGCTGGCGCTGGTGCTGCTGTGCGCCCAGGTGGCGCAGGCCCAGATTGAGCGGCCCGTATCCTGGAAGTTTGCCGCTTCGCCAGCCGATAAAACCGGCTTAGTCACCTTTACAGCCACGGCTACCATTGCCGGTAACTGGCACATCTACTCGCAGTTTATCGAGGAAGGTGGGCCCGAGCCCACGAGCTTTAAGTTTACGCCTTCGGCCGACTACGAGCTGGTGGGCAAGGTAGCGGAAAGCCCCGAGCCGGTGAAGGCATTTGAAAAGGCGTTTAACATGAACATCGCCTACTTCCCCAAGCGGGCCGTGTTCAGCCAGAAGATTCGCCTCAAAGCCGCCAAAACAACCGTGAAGGGCACCGTCACCTTCATGGTGTGCAACGATGAGAAGTGCCTGCCGCCCGACGACCTTGACTTCAGCGTGGCCGTGAAAGGAGCCGCCGCGCCGGCTGCGGCCCAGCCCGCTCTGCCGCCCGCGTCGGCCGTCAAAACGACCCCAAAAGCGGCTTCTGCTCCCCTGGCTACGCCTGCCCCTGTCGCCACGAAGCCAGCCGATACGGTCGCCTTCCGGCCCGACGCTGGCCCGGCGCCGACACTAGCCCCCGCCGCGGCGGCCGACTCGGCAGTAGCGGCCAGTAAGCCGGCCGTGGCCGCGGCCACGGCACAGGCAGTATCCGCACCGGCGACTGCGCAGTCGCTGTGGGCTATTTTTTTGGCGGGCTTTGTGGGCGGGCTGGCCGCGCTACTCATGCCGTGCATCTTCCCGCTGCTGCCGTTCACGGTCAGCTACTTCACCAAGGGTGAGTATTCGAAGGCCGGCTCGGTAGGCCGGGCGGCGTTTTATGGCCTGAGTATCATCGTTATCTACGTGGCGCTGGGCTTGCTGGTAACCGTCGTGTTCGGGGCCGATGCGCTCAACAACCTGGCCACCAACGGGGTTTTTAATCTGGTGTTTTTCGCCTTGCTGGTGGTGTTCGCGGCTTCATTTCTAGGCGCGTTCGAGCTGACCTTGCCCAATTCCTGGATTGCCAAAACCGACACCCAGGCCGACAAGGGCGGCCTGGCGGGCATCTTCTTCATGGCGGCTACGCTGGCGCTGGTGTCGTTTTCGTGCACCGGGCCCATCATCGGCACCTTGCTGGTGCAGGCGGCCAGCACGGGGCATTTGCTGTCGCCGGCACTAGGTATGTTTGGCTTCTCGCTGGCGCTGGCGCTGCCCTTCACGGTGTTTGCCGCGTTTCCGGCGCTGCTCAAATCTTTGCCCAAGTCGGGCGGCTGGCTAAACTCGGTGAAGGTGGTGCTGGGCTTCCTGGAGCTGGCGCTGGCCCTGAAATTCCTTTCCAACGTGGACCTGGCTTACCACTGGCAGTGGTTCGACCGTGAGGTCTTTCTCTCGCTCTGGGTTATCATCTTCACACTGCTGGGCTTCTACCTGCTGGGTAAAATCCGGTTCTCGCACGATAGCCCGCTGGAATATGTGTCGCTGCCCCGGCTGTTTCTGGCCATTATCGTGCTGGCCTTCACCACCTACCTGGTGCCGGGCCTGTGGGGCGCACCGCTGCAAGCCGTGTCGGGCTTCCTGCCCCCGCAGCACACCCAGGATTTTGACCTCTACACGCCTACCCTGGGCGGTGGCGCAGGTCCGGCCGCCGCGCCCCACGCGCAGCACAAGTACGGCAACCTGTTTCGCGCGCCGCTGGGCCTCGATGCGTACTTCGACTACGATGAGGCCCGCGCCTATGCTCAGAAAGTTAACAAGCCGATACTCATCGACTTCACCGGCAACGCCTGCGTCAACTGCCGCAAGATGGAAGCCACCGTGTGGCCCGACCCGCGCGTGCTCCAGCGCCTACGCAACGACTTCGTGCTGGTGCAGCTTTACGTAGACGACAAAACCGAGCTGCCCGCCAACGAGCAGGTAGAGTCGAAAGTGCAGGGTGGCAAAACCATTCGCACCATCGGCAACAAGTGGAGCGAGTTCCAGGCCAGCCGCTACAATGCCAACTCGCAGCCCTTCTACGTGCAGCTTGACCCCGCTACCGAGCGCGTGCTGGCTACCCCGCAGGGCGCCAACTACGACCCCGACAACTTCGTGCGCTTCCTCGATGCCGGCCTCGCGGCCCTGCGCGCCGGCCATCACTAGCATGGCAGCGGTGAGGGAGCCCGCCGGCCGGCGCTGGCTGCGCTACGGCTTGGCCCTATTGTTTGTGGGTGCGGGCCTGCTGCACTTCATCCGGCCCGAAACCTACCTGCGCATTATGCCGCCGGCCCTGCCCGCGCCCCGGCTGCTGGTGCTGCTCAGCGGCGCGGCCGAGGTAACCGGCGGTCTGGGCTTGCTGCTGCCCGCCACCCGTCGCTGGGCCGCGTGGGGCCTGCTGGCGCTGCTGGTAGCCGTATTGCCGGCTAATGTGTACATGTTACAAATATGCGAAAAATTGCATATTCCGGCCTGGGTAGCGTGGGCTCGCCTGCCACTGCAGCCACTGCTGATGTGGGCCGTGTGGCGGATTACTCTGGGACGACCTGTAGCCCGGATTTTATAGTCCGCGCTCGACCTGCTTCTGTACAGACTACAAAGTCCGCCCTCCTTCGCTTTAGCTACTACTTTCGCCGCCTATGTCGCAACCTTCTTTACAGCGCCGTTTGGGTCTGGTGCAAGCCACGGCCCTCAATATGATTGATATGGTGGGCATCGGGCCGTTCGTGACCCTGCCGCTGGTGATGGGTTTCATGGGCCCCAACTTCCTGCTGGCCTGGCTGGCAGGCGCGGCGCTGGCCGCCGTCGATGGCCTCATCTGGAGCGAGCTGGGCGCGGCCTACCCCGAGGCGGGCGGCTCGTACCGCTTCCTCAAGCTGGCCTACGGCGAGCAGAAGTGGGGGCGCTACATGTCGTTTCTCTACGTCTGGCAAACGCTTATTCAGTCGCCACTGGTGCTGGCGTCGGGGGCCATTGGCTTTGCCCAATACTTCAGCTACCTCGTGCCGCTGCCGCTGTGGTGGCAGCCCAAGCTGGTGGCCGGCTCGGTCGTGTTGTTGCTGATTGCGCTGCTCTACCGCCGTATTGAGGATATTGGCAAGCTGGGCGTGGCGCTGTGGGTGGGCGTGCTGGGCCTCATGGGCTGGCTAATTTTCGGCGGCCTCACCCACGCCAACCACCCGGTGGCCTGGCTGCCGGCCGGCGGCGTGGGCAAGCTGCCGGGGCTGCTTATTTCGGTGGCAATGGGCCAGGCGGCCGTTAAAACCGTGTATTCGTACCTTGGTTACTACAATGTGTGCCACCTCGGGGCCGAAATTAAAGGTCCCGAAAAGGTCATCCCGCGCAGTATTTTCCTGAGTATTCTGGGCATCGCAGCGCTGTATCTACTGCTCAACTGGAGCGTGGGTACCGTTATTCCGTGGCAGGAAGTACAGACCTGGCAGGCCGGGGCGGGCGACAAGTCACAGTTCATTATCAGCGTGTTTATGGAGCGGCTCTACGGGCCGGCCGCGGCGCAGGCGGCCACGGCGCTGGTGCTGCTGGTGGCGTTTGCCTCACTGTTTGCGGTGCTGCTGGGCTATTCGCGCATCCCCTACGCAGCAGCGGCCGATGGCGAGTTTCTGCCGGTTTTTGGTAAGCTGCATCCTACCAAGCAGTTTCCCTACGTGTCGCTGCTACTGCTGGGCGGCGTGGGCTTCGTATTCAGCCTGCTGTTCCGGCTGGGCGAGGTGATTTCGGCCATCCTGGCCATGCGTATTCTGGTGCAGTTTGTGGGGCAGGCGGTGGGGCTGGTGCTGCTGCGCCGTCGGCGTGGCACGGCGTCGCTGCCTTTCAAAATGCCGCTCTATCCCTTGCCCGTCATCGTCGTTATCCTGGTGTGGCTGACGGTGTTCGTGGGTATTGCGCCGGCCGAGGTAAGCTGGGGCGGGGTGCATTTCAAGCTGTATTTTCAGCTGGCTGCCGTGGGCATGATGGCGCTGGGGAGTATAGCCTTTTTGCTATGGAGCCGGCAGGCTGGGAAGTGGCCATATGCGCGGTAAGCTAACCCTAAAAAAGAACGTCCTGTTGACGAAGAAACCAAGACGTTCTTTTTTTATTCCCGATAGCCTGATTACCCCAGCCGCTTTTCGTAGCAGAAAAAACGCAGTCCCGGCCGGAACGCCAGCTTTATCTCGCCTGCAAACCGATACCCCAGCTTCGGAAAAAGCCGCTGGGTAGCTGCGTTTTGGGAGTTGGTATCGACGCGCAGGGTGCGCAAGTTTTGCAAAACAGCCTCCTGCTCGGCTTGGCGCAGCAGCGCGGCGGCCACGCCCCGGCCCTGGGCCGCGGGGGCCACGGCCAACCGGTGCGTCACGAGGGCCGGCTCGGTCGCATCCCAGTCGGCATCAGCATATTCGGGGTCCTGGTCCTGAGTAAGGGCGGCCACGCCTTCGATTTCGCCCAGGCGCTCGGCCACCCACAGGTGCTGCTTTTCAATATCTTGCCGGAAAACGCCTTCGTTCGGGTAGTCGGTGGTCCACTGAAAGTTGCCGCTGGCATTCATCAGCGGCACCACGGCGCGCACCAGCGCTACGATGGCCGGCAAATCGGCCACCGTGGCGCGGCGAATGGTCAAATCAGTTGTCATATTACAGGTTAGCCGCGCCGCAATACCTCGGCCGCTTCCTTGGCAAAATACGTCAAGATGGCATCGGCCCCGGCGCGCTTGATGCTCAGCAGCACTTCCATCATGGTCTTTTCGCCATCGACCCAGCCCTGCTGGGCAGCGGCCTTGATGAGGGCGTACTCGCCGCTCACGTTGTAGGCCGTCACGGGCAGGTTGGTGTTGTTCTTCACTTCCCGAATGATGTCGAGGTAGCTTAGGGCGGGCTTAATCATCACCATGTCAGCGCCTTCGGCTTCGTCGAGCTGTAGCTCGCGCAGGGCTTCGAGGCGGTTGGCGGGGTTCATCTGGTAGCTTTTCTTGTCGCCTTTTTTGGGCGCCGAGTCGAGCGCATCGCGGAACGGACCGTAGAAGGCCGAGGCGTACTTCGCAGTGTAGCTCATAATGCTCACGTGCTGAAATGCGTTGCGGTCGAGTACGTCGCGTATCCAGGCCACGCGGCCGTCCATCATGTCCGATGGCCCGATGATATCGGCCCCGGCGCGGGCCTGGGCCAGCGCCATCTGCCCCAGCACTTCGAGTGAGGCATCGTTCAGGATTTCGCCGGTTTTCTGGTTTACCACGCCATCGTGGCCATCCGACGAGTAGGGGTCCATGGCCACGTCGGTCATAACTACCACGTCGGGAAACTGGCGCTTGATGTCGGCCACCGTTTTCAGGTACAGCCCGTCCATGTTGGTCGATTCGCGGGCCAACGGGTCTTTTAGGGCGTCGTTGAGGCCCGGAAACGGCGCAAATGCGTTGATGCCCAGCGCCACGGCCGCGCCAATCTCGTCGATAATGCGGTCGGCCGAGTAGCGATACACGCCGGGCATCGACTTTACTTCGAGGCGCTGGTTCTGGCCTTCAACTATAAAAACCGGGTAAATAAAATCGTGGGCAGTAAGGCGGGTTTCCTGCACCATGTCGCGGATAACCTGCGACTTACGGTTGCGGCGGGGGCGGTGAGTTGGAATCATAGCAAAGACAACAGGCGGCCGGGCTGTTTGTGTGCCTACCCAGCCGCAAAATAATGACTTCCCAGGATAAACTTGGGCTTTACTTTATATAATATAAATTAAAATATATGTTATATCACGCCTTTTTCTTTTTGCCACTTACTAACAAGTACAGCAGCGCCAGTACGACCAGCCCCGCCGCCGTGTAGCCCAGCGCGGTAAAGAAGCCGACGCTGAAAATCAGATTGACCAGCGCGGCCAGACCGGCCAGTACCACTGCTATTACTCCGATAAAAAATAGCGCCACGCGGCCCAGCCCGCTTTCGGCCGCTCCTTCAGTGGTAGGCTTGCGGCCAGGGCGATGCACCAGCTGCTGTCTGGTGGCTACTGCCGCCAGGTGCCGGAGCGGGGCCACCAGCGCGGCGCGGTGCTGGGGGCGAGCCGGCTCAGGCATATGGGGAACGGTAGTGGTAAGCACTGGCGCAGCTTCCGGCGCCGGCTCGCTGGTCGGGCTTACCGGAGCCGATACGGGGCTGGCCAATACCGGCTGGCTCGGCACCGGCTGAAATGAGAAGCTGGGGCGGCTGCTCTGGCAGCTGCTGGCCAGGCCGGCAATTGCCAGCATGAGCGCAAGCGAATAGGAGCGAACCAGGCGAAAGCGCGTAGCAAAAGGCATAGAAAAGAACGTCAAAAGAAAAACGCGGAGTGTACTCTACGGATACCGGGCGCTTTCCGCTACGCTCCGGCTAGTTTCGCGGCGGCAGCATAGCCAATACCCGTGCCCAGGGCTACGCCCATGCCATTGCAGCGCACGGCGGCCAGCACGCCCGGCCGCACCCAGTCGATAATCGGGGCCAAGGCGGGGCCAAAGCCCATGACCCCACTCCAGCGGTAGTCGATACGGGGCTGCTGGCCCGGCACGATGACTTCATGCAGCAGATTCTCAAGATATTGCTGCACGGGAGCCGTAAGGCCCGGTGTAGTAGTGGCTTCGGCCGCAAAGTCGAGGTTGCGCCCGCCGCCGAGCAGAATACGGTGGTCGGGCAGCTGGCGGAAGTAGGTATAGCCGTGGTCGTAGTGAAAGGTGCCGGGCAGCGCCACGTCGGGCAGCGGCTCCGTCACGAGCACCTGCCCGCGGCCGGGCGTCACGGCCAGCTCGGGCAGCAGCTCGGCGGCAAACGCATTGGTTGCCAGCAGCACTCGGCTGGCCTGCACGGCGGGGCCGGCGGCCAGGTGCACCAGCTGCCCCGCCCCCGAAGGCTCCAGGGCGGCCACATCGCAGCCCGTTAACACGGGCACATCAGCGGCCCAGGCGCGGGCCAGCAGGGCGCGCATCATGCGGCCCGCGTCGAGGCTGCCTTCGTGCTCATTTTTCAGCAATGTGCTCACGCCGCCGAAGCCAAAGCGGCCCGCCTGGTCGCTGGCATCGCGGAAGGTGCGGGCGTGGCCCACTACCGGCCGCAGCAGCTCGTTGAAATACCCGATTTTAGCCCGGCACTCGGCAGCCAGGGCAGCTTCCTGGTGGCGAAACAGCTCGTAGCCACCCACGGGCTGGTAATCGAGGGTGGCGTCGCCCAGCAGCTCGCGCAGGCGGGCCAGCCCCGCCCAGCGGGCCGCTACCACGGCTTGCAGGTCGCCGCGCTTTTCCTGCTCAATCAGCTCCGAAACCGACCCAAAGCAGGCAAAGCCGGCGTTTTTGGTCGAAGCTCCGCTGGGTAGCGGCCCGCGCTCCAGCACTACCACCCGCCAGCCGGGCCGTTGCTGCTTCAGGTACAGCGCTGCCGTGAGGCCCACCAGCCCCGCCCCGATGATAACCACATCGGCCGGGCCAAAAAAAGACTCGTGCTCCCAGTAAGAAAGCATAAGCGCAAGGTTTCGCAAAGTGAAAAGAGGTTTCGCAAGGTAATAGTCGTCCAAACTTCTCAAGCCTCGCGAAACCTCTGTTGACCTCGCGCAATCTTGCGCTTAGAAGGCCATCAGTACTTCCTCAATAATGCCACAGGCCTCGCGCAATTCGCTTTCGGTAATCACTAGCGGCGGCGCAAAGCGGATAATATCGCCGTGCGTGGGCTTGGCCAGCAGGCCGTGCTGCATGAGGCTGACGCACACGTCCCAGGCGGTGCGGCCATCGGCGGCGGGCCGGATAACTACCGCGTTGAGCAGGCCCCGGCCGCGCACCAGCTCCACCACGTCGGGCCGGCGCTGCTGCACGGCCCGCATCTGCTGGCGGAAAATTTCGCCCAGCCGATAGGCATTGTCGGCCAGCTTTTCGTCGAGCAGCACGTCGAGTGCGGCCTGCATCACGGCGCAGGCCAGTGGGTTGCCGCCAAACGTGGAGCCGTGCTGCCCCGGCTGAATGGTGAGCATTATCGCATCATCGGCCAGCACCGCCGATACCGGCAGCACGCCGCCGCTCAGGGCTTTGCCCAGAATAAGAATATCGCCGCGCACTTCTTCGTAGTCCGTAGCCAATAGCTTGCCGGTACGGCCCAGGCCGGTCTGAATCTCGTCGGTGATAAGTAGCACGTTGTGCTCGCGGCACAGCTCGGCGGCCCGTTTCAGGTAGCCCTCGTGCGGCACTACTACACCCGCCTCACCCTGAATGGGCTCAATCAAAAAGCCGCAGACGTGCGGGTCTTTCAGTGCCTCGGCCAGCGCCTCACTGTCGTCGTACGGCACTACCTGGTAGCCTGGTACGAAGGGTCCGAAGCCGCCCGTACTGTCGCCGTCGGTGCTGAACGAAATAATGCCCGTGGTGCGGCCGTGGAAGTTGTGCTCGGCCACCACAATGCGCGCCTGGTTGGGCGCAATGCCTTTTTCCTGGTAGCCCCACTTGCGGGCCAGCTTAAGCGCCGTTTCCACGGCTTCCGCTCCCGAGTTCATCAGCAACGCCTTCTCGTAGCCAAACAGCTCGCAAAGCTGCTTTTCGGCCGCGCCCAGCCGGTCGTTGAAAAATGCTCGCGAAGTCAGCGTCAGCTTCTGCGCCTGCTCGGTGAGCGCCCCAATAATGCGCGGGTGGCAATGGCCCTGGTTTACGGCCGAATACGCGGAAAGGAAGTCGAAGTACTGCTTGCCGGCCACATCCCAGAGCTGCACGCCCCGGCCCCGGCTTAGCACCACGGGCAGCGGGTGGTAGTTATGCGCCCCGTACTGGTCTTCGAGCTGCATAAGCTCTTCGGCGCGCGAACTGGTCAGCGTGTTATCGGTGGTGGACTGCATAGGGAAAAGGCGGCTAAAAGGGTGGGAGAGAACACTGTCGGGTCGCTCAAAATTACAAACAAAGCAGCGGCTTTTTCGGCCCGCCGCCGGGCTGCCGCTACCTTTGCGGCCTATGGAAACCCTGCACCATCCCGATGCCCCTCAGGCCGTGGGCCCTTATGCCCAGGCCATTGTAGCGGGCGGCTTTGTCTTCTGCTCGGGCCAGACGCCCCTGGTGCCCGCCACCATGCGCATCGAGGCCACTACGATAGAGGAGCAAACCCGCCAGGCGCTCACCAACCTGCATACCGTACTATCGAGCCGCGGCCTGAGCTTGGCCAACATCGTGAAAACAACGGTGTTTCTGAAAAATTTCGCCGATTTTGCCCGCATGAACACAGTGTACGCCGACGTTTTCGGCGCGCATCGCCCGGCCCGCACTACCGTCGAGGTATCGCGCCTGCCCCTCGACGCGCTGGTTGAAATCGAGTGCATCGCCGCCCTGCCCGATGCCCGCTAGCGCCCAGCCCCAGCCGCTGCAGCCCGGCGACTTTTACTACACGCCCGAAGGCTACCTGGTCTTTACGGCCCAGTATCACCTGCGCCGGGGCACCTGCTGCGGCAGCGGGTGCCGCCATTGCCCGTGGCGAGGAAAATGTGGCAAATAAGGAAAATGTTAAGAATGTGAAAACGAAAAGCTGCCGGGTAGTAGGGCATCTTGCACATTTCCAAATTTTTACATCTTCACATTTTTTGCGTATATTTGCGGCCCGTTTCGGAATAGCATCATCTAACCCTTCGATATCATGGCCCGAGTTTGTGATTTGACCGGCAAGCGTACCCGCGTAGGTAACAACGTGTCGCACGCCAACAACAAGACCAAGCGTAAGTTCTACCCCAACTTGCAGAAAAAGCGCTTTTACATTCCTGAGCAAGATGCCTGGGTTACGCTGAAAGTAGCCGCTTCGACCATCCGCACCATCAACAAGAACGGCATCATGGCCACCTTGAAGAAGGCCAAGGAGCAAGGCTTTATTGTGTATTAGTATCCGCTTTCGGTACTGTAAAGGATATCTTTTTCGGGTTTGTTGCTAAAAAGCCCCTTGTGCCAGGCGCACCGGGCTGGATGGGCAGAAAGCAGGCCGACAATACGTTGCGGTTTTTCGAAAAAAAACCGTACCTTTGCAGTCCTAAATTAAAAAATTAACCCCCCTCCCGTCGCGATGGCCAAGAAAGGAAACCGGGTGCAGGTTATCATGGAGTGCACCGAGCATAAAAACTCGGGTATGCCGGGCACCTCGCGCTACATCACCACCAAGAACCGCAAGAACACCCCCGAGCGCATCGAGCTGAAGAAATTCAACCCGATTCTGCGTAAAATGACTGTTCACAAGGAAATTAAATAACCTGAGTCATGGCTAAGAAAGTAGTAGCAACCCTGAAAACTGCCACCGGCAAAGACTGGGCGAAAGTAATTCGTGCCGTGCGCTCGGAGAAGACCGGTGCCTATACCTTTAAAGAGGAAATGGTACCCGTTGACAAGGTGCAGGAAGTTCTGGCCAGCAATAAGTAAGCTGCCCAGCCGCTGATGAAGCAAAAAAGTCCCACCTTCGTGGGACTTTTTTCGTGTAAACCAATTTCTGTCAAGCTGAAGAACGAAGCATCTTATCACGGCTGCGTTCGTCAGAGTTACTACTCATCATTGCGGCGCGGGCGTGATAAGGTCCTTCGCAAGCTCAGGACGACACGCTAAGTATATGGGCCTCTTCGACTTTTTTAAGAAAGACAAGGAAAATAAAGAGCAGCAGCAGGCGCTCGACGAAGGCTTGCAGAAGACGAAAACCAGCTTCTTCGACCAGCTCAGCAAGGCCGTGGTGGGTAAAAACACCGTGGACGAAGCAGTGCTCGACGACTTGGAGACGTTGCTCGTACACGCCGATGTAGGCATCGATACCACCGTGAAAGTCATCGACCGCATCGAGAAGCGGGTAGCTCGCGACAAGTACGTGAGTACCAATGAGCTTGACCGCATCTTGCGCGAAGAGATTGTGGGTCTGCTTGATGCACACGGCGACCGTACCGGCTCGCGGGCTATTCTTGACCGGCCCGATAGCCCGGGCCATCCGTTCGTCATCATGGTAGTGGGCGTCAATGGCGTGGGCAAGACGACGACCATCGGCAAGCTGGCGCACCGCTTTCATGCGGCGGGCAAGAAGGTAGTGCTCGGTGCGGCCGATACCTTCCGGGCCGCGGCCGTCGACCAGCTCATTGTGTGGGGCCAGCGAGTGGGCGTGCCCGTTATCTCGCACGGCATGAACACCGACCCCGCCGCCGTAGCCTACGACGCCGTGCTAAAAGGCGTGGAGATGGGCGCCGACGTGGTCATCATCGACACTGCCGGCCGCCTGCACAATAAAGTGAACCTGATGAACGAGCTGAGTAAAATCAAGCGCGTCATGCAGAAGGTTATCCCCGAAGCCCCGCATGAAGTATTGCTCGTGCTCGATGGCAGCACCGGTCAGAACGCTTTTTTGCAGGCCAAGGAGTTTACCCGCGCCACCGAGGTATCGGCCCTGGCCATCACCAAGCTCGACGGTACCGCCAAGGGCGGGGTAGTTATTGGCATTTCTGACCAGTTTAGTATTCCGGTTCGCTACATAGGAGTTGGGGAAAAGATGACTGACTTGCAGCTATTTGACCGCCACACGTTTGTCAATTCATTGTTTAAAAAATAGCTTTTCTGTAAAAATACTCCCGCCAAAAGCGTTCGGTAGACTACCGGGCGCTTTTGTGCGTTGAAAAGCTCAGTTACTAGCTATCTCTGTAATGCGCATTCTCCTTCTCTGCCTGCTGGCCAGCGGGCTGCTGGCCGCCTGCAACAGCAATACCGATGCAGCCTCTACCATTCCTTATGTGCCAGTAAACGTGCAGCTTGACCTGCTCGACCAGCAAAATAAGGCCCTGCGTTTCGATAACGGCGTGGTAGCTATTCCGCCGGGTAGCGCCAATGGGCACGGTGGCGTAAAGGGCATCTACGTGGTACGGCAGAATGCTACAAGCTACCTGGCCTTTGAGCGCAATTGCCCTTACCAACCGCTAAGTGCCTGCGCTACCATTAGCCTCGACCATAGCTCACACCTCTACTTTCAGGATAGCTGCTGTACCTCGCACTTCAGTCTGCAAGGCCAGGTGACGTCGGGCCCCGCCACCCGCTCGCTACGACAGTATACAACCAATCTCGATGGTAGTTTATTGACAATCACAAACTAAAAGACTTTTTTTGAGAAAAGCACGCAAATTATTACGAGAAGCTTGTTTTTTGGAAAACACCTCCCCTATCTTTGCAGCCCGAAAGCGCCGGTTTCGGAATATAAAGCTTCCTTAGCTCAGCCGGTTAGAGCATCTGACTGTTAATCAGAGGGTCCCTGGTTCGAGCCCAGGAGGGAGCGCTACATGTTAAAAGCCCGCTGTAAATCAAGAGTTTACAGCGGGCTTTTTCATGGTGTGCCCGCTGGTGTGCCTTTATATGTCGTTTTGACGGCTTTCCTACGGTAAAACTTCTGCTCTTATCCTCTCCTACTAGCTCAATGAATCAGGCTCTACTTGACGACTTACAAGAAATTGCTGACCGGGTCCCCGAAATAGATTCTGAGCGTCAGTATTGGTTCATCAGAACTAATAGAGGCAAGTTTTACGATGATTTCTACTATAATAACTGTGTTGGCATTGGGTATAATCTAGTTAGTTTGCCTCAGGTCGCTAAGGCGCTAAGCCATGACACCAACCCGTATGGAGAGTTAGTTAAAGTCATCCTAGAAAAGTATCCGGATGACTTTGACAATAAAAACATAGGGAAGCCAGCTGGGCTCTTTTACCGTTTCTTTGAGGATATGAAAGCTGGCGATGTAGTCGTCATGCCTTCTTTCGGCTCTTCTAAATATGCTTTCGGTGTTGTTACTGAGGGCAAGCCTTTCGAAGCTGACTCGTCTTCCTTCGATGATGAGGAAATTTACCGTAAGCGTCGGCCAGTCGAGTGGATTGTTCAGAAAGAATTCGCGGAACTAGATTCCAAGCTTTATCAAGCCTTTCGTGCGCCTCAAGCCCTTTCAACGCTGAAGCCCTATGCGAGCTTTATTGACAGGGAGATGTACGCCATCTACGTAAAGGATGGTAAAACGCATTTTCGCTTAGATATCGAAGCATTAGGCTCCGTTAATGGCAATGACTATTTCCCGATGGGGAATATCTTGCTAACTCTGACGGAAGAGTTTCGTGAGCAAGCCGGCATCGATGAGTCCTTCAGCGAAGTTATCGTCAGGCAAAATGTCCAGTCAAGAGGTTTACTGGAGTTCATAACTAAGAATAAAATGATGGGGATATTCCTCGTCTGTGCAACGTGGGTCGGACTTGAAGGTGGAGATTATGGAGTAAATAAAATAGGACTCACATTTCACCCCAAAGGCCTAATTCCAGAGATGCTGCAGTTTTATCAAGAGTATCATAAGCAGCAAAATATAAACGCCGTCCTGAGTGGCAAGCTAGCGGGGGTCGATGCCAAACTGACCCCTGACGTACTGCGTATATTGGAAGGCCAATCACCCGCTCCCACTGACACCTCAGCACTCGCACCTGCTGCCGCTGTATCAGCTGATTCTGCTATTACTGCGGCAAGCTCAGCAAAGGCAGCTACTGCAGCAACTGCTTCGCTTGCTAAGGCCGCAGACCCTGCTACTTTAGATGAATCTGCGGCGAAAATCAGCACTCCTCTTAATCCAACTCCAAAGAAGCCATAGACTCCATATTAGGAACCGACGGCCGCTAAATCACTGTTATTTAGTCATGAATACCTTGCATCATTGGCTTTCGCAGGTTGCTTCGTTCGGGCTAGTGTTCAGTTTTCTGTATCTAGCCATGGAGTATACCATTGGCTATATTCCTGCTTTACGTCAGTGGACATTACCCGGAGCTATTCCGGGACGCAGGCTCGTTTTTAGCATTTTCGCCTTACTACTGATTACGGAATTTGTCTCATTCCATTAATTTTAAACCAAAAGCCTCGCTCACCGGCGAGGCTTTTTTATGCCTATTCCTCGCCCAACAGCGTGGGTTCTTTCTGCCTGAAATTTAGTATTCTTGTAGTTCTCACCTTACCCTTTTCAAAAATGCCTTTCATACGTATTGAAGCGCTAAAAGCAGATAACCCGCCTGCGCGGACTCTTCTCATTTCTACTGACCATGTAAGTAGTCTTTACTCAAAAGGTGCAACAGGTCCCAATGGTGGAGTTATGTTCGGCTTTGTTGTACTCTGTATGACTAATGGACAAGTATTTGAATTCAAATACCAAACTCCAGATGTAGCTTTCCCCATGTATCAAATGCTCGAACGAGCATTGATACATGGGGAAAATGTTAAGATTTAAATAAAAAAGCCTCGCTCACAGCGGGGCTTTTTTATGCCCACCCATGCGTCGTCCACAACCCTTCTTTAAGTATGTCATTGGCAGCTTCGTGAAGTTGGCCCAGGGCGCGCCCATGCAGCGCGTCATTTGGCGCGGCAAACAGGTAGTGCCTAATATCATCGGCCAGCCCCACGAGGCGCCCGTGTACCGCATCGACGATGACTACTGGGATTGCTACTACGAGTACCAACTACACCCGGCCTTGACCCGCGAAGAGGATATGCCTGCACGCCGGCG
Organism: Hymenobacter baengnokdamensis; assembly: GCF_008728635.1. Classification (NCBI taxonomy): domain Bacteria; kingdom Pseudomonadati; phylum Bacteroidota; class Cytophagia; order Cytophagales; family Hymenobacteraceae; genus Hymenobacter; species Hymenobacter baengnokdamensis. The sequence continues at coordinate 1,083,333 of NZ_CP044285.1, forward strand.
TCGGCGAGGCTTGTAGCCGCTGGGCTAGGTTCCCCACTCCGGCAGCCACCCTCATCCTATCTTAGCTGGCATGAAACACCTTACTATCGTCTGCGTGCTAGGGGTAGCCAGCCTTGTCCTCAGCTGCTCGAAAAAGAACGACCCCGCAGCAAATAGCGACCCGCTACTTGGCCACTGGGAGGCAGAGAGTATCCAGGAGACTTACCTAACCTCCACTGGCCAAATCCAGAGCCAGATGACCACCCAGCAATTCAAGAGCGTGCTCGATATGAAAGAGAGCAGCTACGACCGCACGACGCACCCCGTAAATAAAACAGGCGTGATGGTACACTTCGAGTACCGACGCGTGGGCGACACGCTGAAGCTAACGGCCAACATTGGCACGTTTAAGAATGTCATCATTCGCAAGCTTGATGCTACTTCGCTCACGCTTGAAGAGCAAGGCAATAGTGGCGGCTCCTCTACCTATATCGACTACATCCAGCAGACATACTACCATCGCTAGTACGATCCCTCCGGCAGCTGCACCCCGTGGCTGTAATCCTCCAGCGGCATGCTACTCACAAAGCTCCTGAGCACCACCGGCTGCTGGCCCTCATCCACCCCCACCTCGACAAAGAAGCCGCGTCCCACATCAGTGAGGTGGTAGAGGTTGACGCCGCCCTCATCCTCCCAGCGCTGCCCCTAAGTACGTGCCGTGCTTGAGCACCCACTAGAGCTGTATAACGGGCGAAAGCAACCGAAAGGAATAAAAGCTCATGCACCCAGACCAGTTACCAGGTTATTATGTCGCGCCAGATTGTTCTGCGTTAGGCCTTGCCCTAGCCACCACCAAATTGCATGATTGGAGTTGTTCTGACATTTACTCTGACATCATGATGTCAGAGTAAATGTCAGAACAATCCATTTTGCTTAGCTAAACCCCTTCTTTAGCAGTACATAGCGGCCTGTCTTGAATGACCCCATGAAACCAATAAGGTCCATTTCTTGGAGCTGGCTAATGTCACGCCGAGCAGTTCGGTCGGTTACGTCAAATTTGTGAGCAATATCCTCTGCCTTTGCTAGATACCCATCGGCTAATCGGTCCATAAACCACTGCTGACGTTCATTTACTCTGACATTTACTATGACATCGGATGTCAGAGTAAATTCGTCACCCGTGGGGATTTGGGGGTCGGGGTGGGGCATAAGCTTAGCACGCAGCACGCTACCCTTGTCTTCCCAAGTCGGCAGTAAATAGCCAAGCTTTTGGGCATCGGTTTCGATACGCTCGAAGCCAGAGCCCCAGTTTTCCATTATAGTGAGTTTATGCAGCACTCCCGCGATAACGGGATTGCGGGCTCGGCTCACGCCGTTGCGGAAATCTTCTTCGCTCAGCCCCAATGGCCAACCGCCCGGGTTTTCTACTTCGATGCGGTTGCTAAAGATGGCCACTTTGATAGTCATGCCGTGGCGGCTGTAGTCAGCATGCGCGAGGGCATTCACCAATACCTCGCGCAAGGCCACCGCTGAGTACTCAGGCACATCCTGCCGGCGCAGCGTTGCGCCCGTGATGCGGGAGGCAGTGCGGGTGTTCCGCCGCACAAAGCGTGGCACTTCCTCTAGGGCTGCTAAGATGGAGACGCCTTGGTTGTCGGGTTCTAACTGGTCCAAGAATTCGGCCTTGGTAGGGCCAGCGAACCGAGCTGCCTGCACCCTCGAATCAGGAAAGCAGCGGGCACGGGCTGCGGGCGTGCCAAAAAGAATAATGGCTCCGTTGGTGGGCAGCCATGTGTCGTCGGAGCGCGTCAGCAAGCCAAGTGTTTCCATCTTAGCTGGAGTCAGCGCCAAGCCGGCCGCCGCAAAAAGTTGCCGTGCGCTGGACTGGTCAAAGTCGGCCAAGCTGGCTCCGGCGCATATCTGGCTATCGAAGGTGCCCACCTGTGCCTGCCGGTGTAGTTCAGTCAGTTGGTCGGGCGAGGCGCGTCGGTTAGTCGAGCCGTGCCGAACGTATACACCTTCGGTAGCGCCCTCACGTTTTACGTAGAATACCCCCGGGAAGCGTGGTACCCGCACCACCAGAAAGTTCTGACCTGCTTCGGGTACTACCTGGAAGTCGGGCGAAATTGCCGGCTCAATGCCATTGGCAATCAGGTTGGCTAGCCGCTCCTCCTCCATTGCCGCGTCGACTAATCCAAGGGGCTGCCTGTCATCGCTAATGCCCACTACCAGCGTCCCGCCTGTTGTGTTCGCAAAGGCTACAATGGCGCGCAACACTCGGTCTGGCGACGATAAATCCTGCTTAAATTCCAACGTGCGGCTTTCGTTGCGACGTAGAAAATCAGCAATAGCGGGCATAAAAGGGGCTTTAAGGTAGCTGAACTGCTACATGGGAGTGAGGGCCGTGAGGAACTCGATTTTCGAGTTGAGCCTATCACCAACAAACTTATTTTGGTTGTGAGACAGAACAGGTTCCAAAGGTAGGGCCTAGGAATAACCGTTCTGCCGCCGATGGGTGCATTTACAAGCGAGCCAGTCACGCAAAACAGGTTTCTTGCCGGGAGGAAGAATTATAGGTAGCTTAGGGCCTAATCTGCCATTAGCAAGTCCTCTAGCCGCGTAGTAAACGCGCCGCTCTGGCTCACAAAAAGGTCTGCTATCTTCGGTATATGAAGGGATTCTTGTTAACTGCTGCCACTCATACAATGAGTAGCAAGCCATTCTTTGTAATAGGCTTGGGTACCATACTGCTGAGCTATAGCTATAACATCTGGCAGTATCGTTTGAAGGAAGAGCGGCGGGCGGGTGTAGTATCTGAGAGAACTAAATGGTTAGGACGGCTCGTGACAGGCGGCTTTGTGATAGTGGTGCTGCTAATAATGGGTGTAATCTGGTGGGGAACCCGAGGCAATTGAGAGGCTGGCGCACCTAACGCTCGGCCTGTTCTTTCCAATGTCAGTGCAGCGCCTGCTACCCCGACCCGCCACTACTTAATCGGTTCTCCTTCCCATTCTCGGACAGCGCGTTCGGTAACGTGGTACTTCTTACCAATACGCCGGTGGCGCAGGCCTCCTCGGTGCACAGACAAGTTTAGATAGAGGTAAGCTGTCGAGGAGGAGCACCCTATACGCACTGTGAGTCGGTCGTTGTAGTCGAGGCCTGCGGTGGCCTTAGTGCCCATGTGGTAGGTGCGGTTCTCTACTTCGGCCCGTCGTGCTCCCTCAGCCTGAGCCGCCGCAATATCAACCAGCAGTTGGCGCTCGGTGACGGTCTGCAAGCGAAGCGCTACTTCTAAAATTTGACCGGTGTCCAACGTCAGCTGGAGGGCATGAGTAGTAGTTGGCGGCATAAATGGAAGCAAAGTGACTGACCAGCACCTGTGGCGAATAAGGCGGGCTTCGTTGTGAACTAGTAAAGTGCTGCGCAAGTAACGCAGTCCGCCGGCTTTCACGTTGGCCAATCTTACCAGCTGCGCATCGAGCACCGTGAGGGCAGCTTTTACTCCCCTCATTTCTTGGGTTCTGACTTTGCTTGCGCTAGGTAGTGGCAGACTGCTCAGGGCAATAAATGAGGGGTATTGTCACTCAGCGCCCCACCGCCGAGATGCCACCCCCACGCCAGATAAGCTGTCCATTAGGAGCGCGGCGTTTAATGCCATGGCGCCGGGCTACGTTATACACTTGCCCTATGCCCACGCCCCATTCTTTCGCAAAGTGGGCGGGCGGCAAGTCCGCATAGTGTTGGCGTAGATAGCAAACCTGCTTTATAGTAAAATACGTGTTGGGCATAGCCCCCAAAGTTGCTTTATAAGCTAGGCCATTTTGGTGGTATTCGGCTTTTCTGGGCACAAAAAAACCTCACGGTGGCGCGTGAGGTTTTTTTGAGTTATTTAGGGTCTTGCATATCCGGCGAAGGGGCGCTAGTATGCACGATTTGCAATTCAGCCAAACGCCTTTGCTGTAAAGCTTCCTCAAATTGCTGAATGAAACGCAGCTTTAGCTTTCGCTCGGAAGTAGTAAGGGCCGGGTTTTTTAACTCTTTACGAAGGTCGGCTATATAAACCCTTGTGCGCTTTTCTAGCGCGCTAAGTGTATTAGGGTCAGGGTTCAACCATCGTGGCACCCAGAAAACGACCAGCCAACGTCCCATCTTAGCTAATAGATAGCCAATAGGTACGGCGAAAATTACAGCAAATGAGCGTATGCTGACATCTTTTATTAGCGCCGCTGCTGCGCCTAATGCGCTGGCAAAAACAAGCTCTAGAGGTAAAACTGGGGCAGTAATATTCTCTGCTTGGGCTACTTCTGTACTCTCAGCCATGTAACTCAGGCCCTTAGGCCAGCAAGTCGAGCAATTCCTGCGCTGCGTGAGGCGTATAGTGCTCCGGCAATGTAACCACCTTATCGGAATCCTTGCGCTTCACATTCAGCAAGCCAGAGGTCTGCGCGTGAAATTCCCAATTTTTGCGTACAATCCGGATACTTCCGCCCACTAAGGCTACTAGCGCAGCCACAAGCGTTCCACCAACCGCCACAAGCGATGTAGAGGAAAACTCAAAGAAGCCAGCGCTAGCAAGGAAGGGCATCATTTTAGGGCGATGGGCGAGACTCAGCGACTAAAGCGGGGCGAGCAGGGTACTGTGCAAACCGGGTTTTAAACCGTTTTTGTGTTTGTGTTACAAATATAACGGGCTGTTATAGTTTTTGGTTTGCGAGCCGCTTTTGTAATATTTTATCGTTTGTTTATTTCGGGTTTATTAGCTGTTTTCATTCTGCTCTAGTTGGTCGGGACTGTTCGGCTGGCTCGTTCGCCTACCGGCCTTGCCGGCCTATACCTTGTCTGTCCTGGAGCCACCCGACACGCGGGTAACGCCCGACGGCAGCCTGGGCCTGACTAGCGCCTACCTGACAGGTCCCGCAGCGGCGCAATAGGCGGAAGAAGTACGGCGCTGGATTCCGCCGGGCGAGGTGTATAGTTAGCTGGGCGGTATGAGGTGCGGCAGTAAAGCGTTGGTGCGGCAGTAATTACATTTCCATTTCAGCGTCACGGCCACGCGGTGTCGCCTCCCTGCTACGCTCCTGTTGGTTGGTCTGAGCTACTATTTCCTTGAACTGCTCTAGCAGTGGACGGCCGTTGGGCCGAAGCTCGGCCGCGCTGAAGCGTGAGCCCTCGCCCTTATGCGTGATACTCAACTCTTGCGGGCCTGTCACTTTCAGCACGTACCCCTTTTCGAGTAAAGGGGCGGCCAGGTCGGTCAGCTGATACAGGGGCGGACGCAGGTGCCTGGCTAGCACCTTCTCGGCGACCGCAAGATGTTTGGCTCGCTCCCCCCTGCCCAGCGCGGCTAGTGATTCGGGTATTGGGTCATTTTGCAGATGCCGAATGACTGCCTGCCGGTGATGAAGCTGCGTCTTGGTGGTGAGCTCCTGCTGCTTTTGAAGCTGCGCTTTGGTATCGCCCAACTCCTGCCGGGTGCCGACGAGCAGCGCCTGACTGCTGGCCAGCCTTTTCTCCAGCACTTTGGCGCGCTCGCGCTCCAGCGTATTGGCCGAGGCCACCGCCGCGACCTGCGCCAGCTTCTGGTTGGTCTGGGTTACGAACTGTGCTAGGTGGGTGTCGAGGCGGCCTTGCTCGCGCACCACGTACTCCTGCGGGCGCACCCGCTCCCAGGGTTTGAGTGCATCAAGCTGGAAGGCGGCGGTCTTCACCGGTGCAGCCACCTCAGCCAATTTCTCCTTGCTCATCTGCTGGGCCCCGTAGTGCCGGCGCACGTCTTCGTGCTGGGCCGTACTGTGGAGAATACCCCGCTGGAGCCCGTGCTTTTCCATGGCCGCCGCATAGTCGGTCTGGAGCTGGCGTAGCGTGGCCGGGCTGAACACATCGCGGCAACTCAGCCGGCCGTCGGCCGTGATGGGGACTACCATGGCATGAATGTGCGGCGTTATTTCGTCTTGGTGTAGCATGAAGCCAATCACGTTTTCTTTGCCGAAGCGCTTCTGCACGAAGTCGAGGTTTTCCTGTACCCAGGACGTTTTGCGCACGTCCTGGGCCCGGCCCTCGGCGTCGCGCGGGAAGGCCTCAGGACTGGCCGTCAGCAGCACCTCTACCAGGCGCACGGCATCGCTACGCAGGCGCGGGAGCTGCAACTCGGCAATGCGCTCGCTGGCCAAGAGCCAGTAGTTGCGCTGCTCGTGGTTGAGGTACTCCTCGTTGAGGCCGCCCCAGTCGGGGTCCGCATTGGGCGTAAGCTCCAACCGGTAATTATGCTGGGTAGCGCAGGTGGCCATGCCCGGCGTCTTAAGCTTGGCCGTGTGAAGAATAGCGTAGGGCATGGTGGGTCGGCGGGTGGCCAAAGCGTAGTGGGTTTACACATTGGCGAGTTAATGGAAGTAGTCAAGAGGTAGGTTTCAACTGGGCAAAAAAGCAATCGACGATTACTCCTTGAGCAAAACCCTACGCCTTAAGCAATATACTTGACGACCTCGCTTTTTATCACTATTTCGCGCTCGACTACCTAAATTAAAAGCCCGGCTACTCTTCAGTAAACGGGCTTTCTAGTCCTAATCTCTTCCCCACTGCCTACCCAGCATATGTCCCATCCAACGTGGGTCGAACCAATGCCAACGCCGTCAATGTATCGAGTAATGGCCTCACTTTTTCCGGACGAGTACGTTGAAAGCAAGCTGCTACCTGTACTACCGTCATAGGAGTCACCGCCTGTTGTACCACTGCCCTTACCGCCTGCATTTGTTCCGCTAAAGCAGTAGGCCAGGGCTGAATAATAGCCAAAGCAGTCGTAGAAATTGGGGTTGCCGAGAGTGTAAAAGCTGCCTGTTGTTGACCGGGGGCCTGATAGCTCGGACGCAAATAATGCACTACTCCAGCCGCCTCCTCCGCTACCCGTTGCTTATTGAGTTGCACAAGCTTGGTGAGTAATTCTGTCTCGGATAAATCAGCCGCCCAGCCATACGCCGCCGCCACCTCCCTATCCAGCTGCTGATGTAAGTTGAGCACCACTGAGGCCAGCCCCAGTTGATTAGTCACCTGCTCTTTTGGCGTGAGTGATTGGCCAGCCCGAAGTTTTTCGACGACGTTGTAGAGGTCTGTTATTGTAAGTGTCGAGTGCTGGGCCTGCTGTTGTTTGCGTAGGGTATCGAGTTGTTCTGCTAACTCCCGGATACGGTCTTGTTGTACGACTGTAGCAGTAGGGAAGGGAAAGGTCTGGAAGCAACGTGAACTTGCGTAGACGGAATCATTGCCCACGCCTAACCAACTGCCCGAAGCCATAGCCCAGACCACATGCACACTACTGGATAATATGCCCAGTAGGTACGCATCATCTAGTGCCAGGCACACTAGTTTGTGGTCGGGTGCCACTTCACTTTTTAGAAACTGAAATACTCGGTGCTTGGCAGTTTCAGGCGTAGCAATGTAGCGGGGCAGTTCTTGCACAGCTGCCCGTAGCCCTTTGCGAGTTTCCCCAAACTGCCACCAAATGTCTTTTAGGCGCTTCCGGTTATTGTGGTCACGTTCAGGCTTCACGCGCTCCACCAGCCACTGGTAGAGTTGAGGGTAGCTGCTGAGCATCTGCGCTTCCGTTAGTTCAAACATATCCAGCAGGTATACCCCACGCGGTCGGGCAGTCAGGTCCTTGCCGTTGCGATAGGGCCGAATACGACTTTCCAGGCCAAGTGTGGTGCCCAGCCCAAGCTGTGCTGCTTCCTCGGCTGTGACAATGAAACCTGCGCCGGCCAGCATCATGCCGTTACTCGATAAGCCCGCGTTGGCCCCCAACTGCTGAGCTGATGACACGTCGGCACCTACCGTCAGGTCGGCGTTGAGCACGCCCATCTGTTCGCCTAGCTCAACTGCCGGCGCCTCTTCACCCGCAACGGTTACTTCGCGTATCACCTCGGCCAGCGTGCCCGGCTGGCCCGCGCCGGCTACGCCCACCGTGATGGCTACGCGCACGGCCGCCCCATCAGTGGCCTCCACCCACGGGTGGTCGGGGATAGCGAAGGCCAGCGAAAGCGGCTGCTCGGTATTGGCCAGGTGCTGCTGGATGAGCCGCCGGTTGAATGTCTGGGTAATGGAATTGGTGGTGATGAAGCCAAATCGCTCGGCTTGGCCCGCCTGCACCATCCGGGCCGCGTGGTCCCACCAGTACATCACCAGGTCGGCCGACTCGGGTACACGGCCCCGGTAAGCTTTGCGCAGCGCTTCTACGTAGCCGTCGCCCAGGGCTCCGCGCATGGCCTTGTCACCCAAAAAAGGCGGGTTGCCGACCAGAAAATCAGCCGCTGGCCACTCGGCGGGGTGCGGGGCGGGGTAGTCGAATACTGGCACTTGGGCGGCTTCGTCGGGCACGGGCTTACCAGTGGCCGAATGCAGTTTAGTGGTCAGCCCATCCCAGCGCGTCACCGGCCGGCCCTGCGCATCAAGACGTGGCACTGGGGGGCCGTGCTGGAGAATGGCATCCTGCTGGCGGATATTCTGATAGCTGTCGAGTAGCGGCTCGGCCAGTTGCGTCAGGCCGTGGGTGCGTAGGTGCCACTGCAGATAGCCGATGCGCAGCACCACGTCGGCGATGGCGGCCGCCCGCGGGTTTAGTTCTAGGCCCAGTAGTTGGCGAGGGCTCACGGTGCTGCCGGCGCCCAGGTCGAGCAGGCCCGTTTGTCCGAAGCCGTTGATGGCCGTCAGCACTTCGCCCTCCAGCCGCTTGAGGTGCTCCAGGGTCACATACAGAAAATTTCCTGTTCCGCAGGCTGGGTCGAGGATTTTAACGGAGGTGAGGCGGGTCAGAAACTTCACCAGCTCGGCGCGGGCACCTTTGGCATCCTCATCGTCGAGGCGGCGGGCGCTGGCGGCCTGCGCCGCAACCCATTCCTGACGTAGCGGGTCGAGTACAGTAGGTACGACCAAGCGCTCGACGTAGCGGCGAGGGGTGTAGTGGGCACCGAGGCGATGGCGCTCGCGCGGGTCGAGCGCCCGCTCCAGTAAGGTACCGAATATGGCGGGCTCTACCTCGGTCCAATCGGCTTGGGCTGCCTCGTGCAGTAGGGTGAGCTGGGCCGCCGTGAGGGGTAGGGCCTTAGCCGAATGAAACAGGCGCCCATTAAAACGCCGCAGCCGTGCCCGCAAATCAGGCGCGAAACCGCCAGTATCCATTGTGTGCCAGAGGCTTTCGAGCGCATCAGGTAGCAGCTGTCGCAGCTCCTCGGTAGCGGCGTAGCTGGCCAGTAGCCCGGAAAACGAGGCTTTGGGAATCAGACTTGCATCCTCAGCAAACATGGTGAAGAGGCAGCGCATTAAAAATTGCGCTACCACCTCCGAGGCGTGGCCTGCTCGTTCCAACTGGGCAGAGAGGGCGGCCAACTGGCCAGCGAGCTGCCGCGTGACCTGGGCCGCCCGGCGGCTAGGGTCGAGCTGCTGCGGGTCGGTGAAGAGCAGTCGCAGGCGTGCCAGTACCGCCTCGTCAGCCAGGTCAGCCAGGGCAATGCGATAGGTCTGCGAATCGGGAAACGGTACGTAGTTGTCGCCCACCCCGGCAAAGTTGCTGTAGAGGTCGAAGCAGTACCCTACATCTACTACCACGATGAAGGGCGGCCGCGGCTCGCTGGCCGGTAGGGCTCGCACGTAACCCAGCGCTTGCTGCCGGGCAGCTTCCATCACCTGCCGCCACTTGGCCGTTCCCCGAGTAGCGTGGCCTTGGCGATACTTTTCGGGAGATAAACCTAACTCTATGCGTTCCGCATTAGGCCCAGTCGTGCGCGGGTCGTGCGCGGGTCGTGCGCGGGTCGTGCGCGGGTCGTGCGCGGGTCGTGCGCGGGTCGTGCGCGGGTCGTGCGCGATATTATTATGTGTAATATCCGTGTCGCCGTCGACTAAAAATGGCGCAAAACTACCTACGCCCTGCTTCGTTTCCAACACAAAGCACCCTCTTTTATAGAGGTCAATCCGACCGGTGCTGGCTTTGTTACTCGGGCCATTGTCGAAAGTAACAGTTCGCTCAAATACATAAGCGTCTTGAGCCGAATTGTATGTGGTAGCGTCAGGATGAGCTACGTTCAGTAAGTCACACAGTTCAGTTAAAAATAAGCTGTAATTAGCGCGCTCAGCTCCGCCAGCTGGTCGCCAGCGAGCTTCAAAGTCAGAGTAATTCACTTAGATGAAGGAAGGTTATGGAATCAAGCGTCAATAATAGAGTACGTGGAACGAACTTAGTGTAATACAGTATATTCGCCTGACCATTGCTTATCGCATTGGTTTGACTCGTATAAAATGAATGTTACCGCCCTTCTTACACGCGCTAGTTACAGCGGGTCAAATTGATTATCTTTACTAAAGCAGTTAGCTTATTCAAAAGCTGGCACCCAATGCTGTCTTAAAATGTTAGTAAAGAACCTCAATGAGGGGCTAGTCGACTTCCCTCGGCGGTCCCTCCCCCCGCAAGATGGCACGTGCTGACCTCTTATTAAAACTCGTCAAAGCTGGTTTATCCGGCGATACGGCCTTGACTAAGAAAGTCGTTCAGGCCGTTATTGCTGAAGAACGAGTTAAGCAACATAACGTTATTGCTAATCAGCTAGAAGACGCGCTTAAAACTTCTCATAGTCTTACTACTTCTCCTACCCGTTCCGTTACGCCCGTTCTGTATGACAAAATAGAAAGTTTTTTGTATTCTGTCAATCCGAATAAGCCCCTTAGCCAACTTGTGCTCAGCAAGTTTGTGTGTAGCTCCCTTCAGGAGTTTGTAATGGAGTATTCGCGGGCCGATGTGTTGCGCTCCTACAACTTGGAGCCACGTAACCGAGTGCTGCTCGTAGGCGAGCCTGGCAACGGCAAAACCTCTATCGCCGAAGTTCTGGCTACTGAGTTGATGGTGCCTATGTTCGTCATCCGCTACGATGGTATCATCGGCAGCTACCTAGGCGAAACGGCCAGCCGCCTGGAGAAAATGTTCAACTTCATCAAAACGCAGCAGTGTGTACTGTTTTTTGATGAGTTCGACGCTATCGGTAAAGAGCGCGGTGACCAGCACGAAACCGGCGAAATCAAGCGCGTGGTCAGCTCTTTGCTACTGCAAATCGATAAGCTGCCCAGTTACGTGATTGTAGTAGCTGCTACTAACCACTCGGAGCTACTCGATAAAGCTGTGTGGCGACGCTTCCAAGTCAAGCTTACCATTGACAAGCCCGACCAGGAATTGATTAACGAGTGGCTCGACAAATTCGAACTAGATTTTGGGCATCGACTGCCTACCAAAAGAGACCGCTTGGTTAGCCAGCTCCAGGGTTTGAGTTTCGCTGAGATAGAAGAGTTTGGCCTGTCCATCCGGCGTAGGTATGCTCTGGCTCAGCCTGGGCCCAACTTACGTGAGATTACTAGTTTTTCGCTACAAGAAGTAGAAAATAAAAAGAATTTCACCAATGCCTAGAAAACCTGTTCTATTCTTTCCGCAAGCTACTGAAGCAGACTATACTAAAGGCGGCTCGCCACCCCTAGATAGAACCAACGTAAGTCCCAAAAAGCAAGGTAAAAAATTTCAGAACGACTGGGATAAAATTTCTACTGAGTACACACACGTAGCCCAGGAAATGGGTGATAGTGTACCAGAAATGGTGCTGGTGCTCGAGCTTAGAAGCACCGTTGACGAATTTTACAAATCAGTCAAACAGACTGAAGAGCTACAATTTCTTGCTGCTGAATTTGATTTTACTCCTACGCTCGTAGAAAATACAGCTAGTGACGATGAGGATGCACTCGACCCCGAGTATCCTAGCTCAAGCCGTGTTTTTCTAACGTTACGCAACGAGGATAGTCTGCGAAGAATTCTTGCGCTTTGGGACACCTACGTTAATAAGCAGCCCTTTCAGAATGGTACTAGCCAGTTTAAGCAGCTATTCAAACTGCTAACTGGGGTGCGCCTCTACAGCGTAGAAGACCGGCTACGCGACACCGGCTTTCGGGAGCGCGTAGCTGAAATGGTGCAGATAACGCATTCGCCCGTGCTAGCGGAAGTAGAGCTGCTGTTTGTTACCAAGAAAAACACGCCGCCAGCCAAGCCAAAAAAAGATGGTGGTACAACACAGCCCCGCACCAGCGAGGAGGATGATTTAGAACGAACGGCAGCAGTGTACCAGCGTTTTAAGAGCGTAGTAGAGCAGAGCGGCGGCCGAGTGCTTACTGAGTCCTACACGCTCATTCCTGAGATTCACTACCACGCGGTAGCTGCCGAAATACCCCTTGAACTGCTGCTCGACTTAAGCAACAACACGGATGTGGAGCTACTCAAAGCGCCAGAAGTGCTGTTCTTCCGTTCTTTAGGGCAAAGCGCTTGGACCGGCCACCTCGACGAGGACGAGGAGGAAGAAGATTACGAGGAAGAGGTCGAAGAGGAATTGACAGTAACTATACCACCTCCTCTTTACGAGGAAGCAATTGCTGCCTTGTTCGATGGTTTGCCTATCCAAAACCACCGAGTGCTGGCCGGACGGCTGACTATCGACGGTGAGGGCGTAGACGAAGCGCTATATCCAGCCGACCAGCGACATCACGGCACGGCCATGGCTACACTCATCACGCGGGGCGACCTAAGTGATGCTTCGGCGCAGCCTCTTCATAACAAGCTCTACGTGAGGCCAATCATGGTGCTAGAGCCTGGCTTTACTGGTCCAGAGGAGCGAATGCCTTCTCAGAAACTGCCCGTTGACATCATTCACCGAGCCGTCCGACGGCTATTCGATGGCGAAGGAGAGACGCCAGCTGTCGCCGAGCGTGTAAAAATTATTAATCTTTCCATCGGCGATATCTCTCGTCCGTTCCACCAGAGCTTGAGTGCGTGGGCACGACTACTCGACTGGCTAGCCTGTAAGTATGACGTACTATTCATTATCAGTGCGGGTAATGTTCTAACCAACATTGAACTGCCTGTGCCAGTAGCAGAGTTTGACCGCGCTACTCCCGAAGAGCGTGAAGTGCTGATGCTTAATCACATTATTTCCGACAACCTCAACCGGAAAGTGCTTACGCCCTCAGAGGCTATTAATGCTATCACGGTGGGCGCTGCACAGGCCGATGCGGGCCCTAATGCTGCAGAAGCTGACCGCTACACGTTGGTGCTTGACGAATATTTAATGAGTCCTATTAGCCGAATTGGCTTTGGCTATCGGGGCTCCATTAAACCTGATATATTGATGGCTGGCGGCCGGAAATGCTACAAAAAACATTGGAAGCAACCAACTCCGGGTACCAGCACCTTGCTGATACTGGAGAATTTAAAATTTAGCTACAAGCCACCTGGGGTTAGCGTAGCTGTTCCTGGGCAAGCTGGTTCATTAAATAGTATTGGCTACCAGTGGGGTACTAGCAGCGCTACAGCGCTTGCCACCCGACTTGCATGTCAGCTACATGAGATGCTCGATAGCGTCAATATGGACCGGGAAACAGCGACTGAAATTCCCGATGCCTATTACGCAGTGCTTATCAAAGCTCTGCTTGTACATGGAGCCGGGTGGGGCAAGAGCAGTAGCACTCTGCACGATATAATCAAAAACAAGCCGGGAGTGCCACCTACGTTTGTAAAGAAGCACATTACGCCCTACCTCGGCTACGGCGTAGTAAACGGTCAGCGCGTCTTGCACTGCACTGATAACCGCGTGACGTTGCTAGGGTGGGGCGAACTGGCAACGGAGCACGCCCAGGAATTCGTTTTTCCGCTACCTGAAGCGCTCGAGCGGGCAACGGTAGAGAAGCGTCTTACGGTCACCTTGGCCTGGATAAGCCCAACCAATTGGCAATCGCGCCAATACCGCCAAGCAAGGCTTTACATAGACAACATCAAGCGCGATAACTATATCCCGCGCAGTGAACAACTAACTCTGGAGCGAGAAGGTATCGACTGGAAAACAACTCGGCGTGGCACAGTACAGCATGATATCCTAGTTGGCTCTCAAGCCGACCCTTACGTGAATGGTGGCAACCTTATCATTAAAATTGATTGCCGTAAAGATGCTCCTGGTCTCGTTAACACAGATACTATTCGATATGGACTAGCAGTCACTTTAGAGGTGAACGAGGATACAGGGATAGAAATTTACGAAGAGGTGAAGCAGAAACTTGCTGTTCTAAATAGAGTTCGGCCTAGAGCATAGAGAAGCTGCGGCGAGGAGGGTGGCTCTATCAAGTAAGCCAGCCGTTGACGAAGCGCAAGAAGCAGGCTAGCGCCGGCGGCGGATGGTGCGGGCTTCATTGAAGGCCAGCACGCTGCGGCGCTCGTAGCGCAGGCCACCGGCCGACTTCCAGACCAGCAGCGTATCCGGCTTTTTGCGCTCTCTGGCCAGCGTCGCCTGTGAGAGGCCGGTCAGCTGCTGCGCCTCCCCGTCTCGCACCCACTCGGGCAGGGCTGCTCGGTATTGGGCCAACTCCGACCGTAATTCTCGCACTTCATTGCGCAACTCCTCGAACTCTTCGAAGGATGGAACCTGATACATATTAGTTTTTCAGCTGGCCAGGTCGCCCAGCGCTTACATCCGGGCGGGTGGGTGCCGGCGGGCGCGCTGGGTCGCCCTGGCCAGTGAGCACGTACATCACGTCCACTTGGTAGGCCGCGTGCAGCAGATAGAGCAGCTTCAGGTTGCAGTGGTAACGCCCAGCCTCAATTTCCGAAACAATGCCTCGGTGAGTCTGGAGTACCGTAGCCAACTCAGTGAACGTGGCGAAGGCCTGGGCTGCATGTAGCCGGTACACTTCCTCAAGGAACCGGTGGTCAACGGCAGCCTGGTCAAAGGGGTGCGGCATGCGACAAAGTAGAGAGGCAAGTACAAATGCCCGTTTAAGGATTGAAGTTGCCGTATGAATGCAAAGAAACAGCTTTCCTGCTCAATACCCCGGCCACTTTAGGAAGCGCAGGCCAGTAAAGTAAAATCGGCTAGTTGGCTACTGGCGGTGTGCTTATATTCCAATACCCACCCAATCAGCACTTTGCCCTTCTCCGTGCTAAGCCGCACGCGGCCCTTAGGGTTCGTAAGCAGTGCTTGGTGCTGCGCGCGGCTGACCGGGGCCGTAAACGTATAGGTGAGCCCCCGCCAAAGAGGTTGGTCCAGGTCGGTGACGGCGACATCCCCACCTTCCGCAATCGGAGCCGCTTCTCCTGCCAGCTGGCTTACAAGCGTAGTGTTGCCTTCGCCACTGGTAAAGCGCACCTGATTCAACGGGATAGGCATTAGACCGGCCCGAATGATGGCGCTGTGCCGCCGTAGCATCCGGGCGGGTGAAAGACGCAGATTATAAACGGTCTCTGGCGAGAATAGCCCGGTACTTGTCAGCAGCTGCTGGTCGCGCTCAGTAGTATAGCTGCCTCCCTGCCGCACCAGACACACTAGGAAGTTGGTTGTATCGCGGGCGTCGTCCGTGGTAGAGGTGGCCAGGTAGCGCTGGCGGCGAGTCGTCTCGAGCAGGATGCCGGCCGCCGCAAACTTGCTGCTTTGGATATAAGTATTGCTCACTTGGGTGAGCGGCGTAGTCCACTGACGTTTCGAGTTGAATTCTACCAAGCCGTTGACCTGCTCAGCTTGCCACTGCTCGTAATTCATCTCTACCACTTGGTAATAGTTTTCCTCTGCTACGTGGATGCGTGCGTCAGTCACCGGCCCCAAGTCCAGCACAATTTCTGTGTCGTAGAAGTAGCTGGCTGGCTCCACTCGCACGACCTGCACCGGCTGGCCCCGCTGGCCTATTACCCACTCAAATTGATTTCCCAAGCAGTACACAGCTGCTAGTGAGCCAAACAAGTCACTCCATGTAGTGAAGAGCGACTTGCGTAAATCCGGCAGGACACCAGTTGGTCCGGGGTCGGTGAGAAGCGGAAAGCCACGTACCTGAAAGCCACCGGTAAGTAATGTCAAGCTGCCTGGCCCATCAACCGGGTAAGCCAGCGTCGAATCCGTGCGCCCGAAGAAGTCCGAGCGAAATACATCAACCTCATCGGTAAGAGCCTGGCAGACTCGGTTTAGTGCCTCATAGGCCAGCACCCCATTAGTGGGGGTGGGCGTAGTCTGGGTATCGGCTGTGATGCGTAAAAACGAGCCTGGTTGAAAGACCGCCGTAATGGTCGCCTGGTAGGGGTCAGGCGCGTTGCGAGTTAAGTCGTGGACAAACCAGTCGGCAAATAGGAAGACCTCGTCGCCGGCCTCCAACTCATACCTAAAAAGCTGGGCTGGCACGGCTATCTGGCCCACATAATCCCCGTTGAGGTGGCCCACGGCTATCTCAGGCTGTAGTAGGGTAGTGCCTCCCTGCAGGCCTGTAACGCGTAAAAAGCAGCTACAGCCGACTTTGGTAAACTGGCGAATAAACAGCCCATTCTCGGTATGGGCCTCGACCCTGGCAAACAGGGCCAGGGTTATAGTAACGGACTCTTTGCCTTGGGCTGTGTAGATGGCCACGGCGGAGGTCGCGTCGCCAGGCACGAAACCGCCGCCCACCGCGCCTAGGTTTAGCTCGTTCAACTCAGGCGTGTCGAAACCGAAATACAACAGCTGCTCGTGACTCGGGTCCCCGTTGTCGCCGTACATGGCGGAAGTTGTTACGACCTCATTTTGTTGACTTGCCGCGTAGCGCAACATAATAGCCCGCGAGTGCAACTCTACCGACATAAGGGGAGCAGGTGCGCCTGCAAAGCCACTGACGGAGGTGCCCGCAAACAAGTCCACACTGACGCTGTCTCGGCTTAGGAACCGTTGGAGGTAACCCACTTTTGCCAGGTTGACGTTGATTTGGGTGAGTGTGAATTCGGCCGCCAGAAATACAACCTGCCCGTAGTAATAGAGCTGCCAAACGAAGTTGTTCGGCTCCCACTGCTCTACAGTTAATGTCACGTTGGCCTCAATGTCAGCCGCGTCGAAAGCCTGTTGCAGGTACGCTTTGCCATCCTTGACAAAGCCGAGGTGCGTGCTGTACTCCACGTCGATGCCATGCGTATTGCGGGCGCGGGAAAGCGTGACAGCTAACGTGTCCCAGTCAACGGGGTCGTAGCGTAAACGCCAAGGGCCAAGCAGTTCGGAGTTAAGCGTAAAACGGAAAAGTGGGCTGTTCTGGGGAGAAACCATGATGGGAAACGGCTGGACTAGTTAGTGGGCTTGGAGCGGTAGTACTTGTTTATAAAGCGGGTTTTGCTCTGCTCACGCTTCATCCACCGCTCTATCTCGCCCGCGTTGTTAATGCGCTCATATTCCATCTCGTGGATGGCTTTGCGCACCTGCTGCAACTCGGAGACTACCGGGTGATTGGCTAACTCAAATGCTCGCTGCGTCGTCACCTGCTGCCTGTGGGCATCGCCGCCGCGCAGGCGCGCGGTTTGCTGCTCCATATCTGCCTGCTCGTGCCGGTAAGTAAGGCGGCCCTGCACGAGGTCGGCCTGCTGCAAGAGCTGCTGTGTTTTATCCGCCGTAAGTACCTGCTCACCGGCTTGCAGGTAGCCTACCGTGGGCAGCGTTACCAGCCGGAAGGCCCCCGGCTTACCGACGAGTTCCGGGCCTTTCTCGGCCAGTTGCGCAAATTCGGCTGGCCCACCCGTGCGGCCTTTGAAGTACTGCGGGATGGGCTTCGAGAGAACAGCAGCGGCCTGTATGCCCCCTAAAATGATGTCCGCCGCAATGAAAGGGATTGCCACCGGCAGGCCGAATTCACCTAAGCTTTTGCCCACGGCCATCGCCGTGTTGATGGCAATGGAAAACAGGGCCTGGTTACGCTCAACCACCGCTTGGTCATGCTTGATTTTTGCGGAGGCCTTCGCATGGTCAGCCTCAATCTTGGCTTTGAGAGCTACGTTATCACCAGCCGCCTTGATAGAAGAATCGTACGAGTCCTGCTCGTTTTGCTCCTGGGCGGCTAGTTGTGCCGTCTGAAAATCGAAAAACCCGCTGACAAGCCCCTGAACGGTTTGGAGCCCCGTCTCGATAATATGGGCGCGCTGCTGCTCTTTTTCTTTCTCATCTGCCAGCTCTTCCCCACTCATTTTCTTGCGCAGGGCCGCCTTACGCCGCAGCACATCGGCCGTTTCCCCATATTCAGCCTCCAGCGCTGCAATAGCTTCCGCCTCGCGCTGGTTTTCCAGGTCGCGCACCTCGTGCAGGTAGGTTTTTTCAGAAGTGAACTGCTTGGCGTGCAAATCCTCGGTGCCGAGTAGCAGCCGGGCGTAGCGGGCGTCCTGCTCGTCAATGTCTTTTTGCGAGTCGTAGACCTTCACCGATGCGCTGGCATTGGCACGCGCCTGGTCGTATTTCTGGTTGGCCAACTCAATCTTGTCGAGGGCGCCCTGCGCATTGCGAATCTCCGTATCCCGTACCAGGGCTGCCAACTCAATTTGCGCGTGGGCCGTGTCGCGGGCAGCTTTCTGGCGCTCGTCGTAGGTCTTGTTGACATTGTCGCGGACCTTTTCAGCGGCGGTAATCTCACTTTCCAGCCCGAGCTTATCTAGCTCAGCCAATTGGTTGAGCAGCGCGTTGCGGAGCGCCAGCTGCTTGTTGTCCCCGTCGCGGGTAGCTTTCAGCAGCTGCTCTTGAAATGCCTCGGTGAGTCGCACGCGGGCTACAGCCGTGGCGGCATCCCCGTTGAGTTTGTCCTTGTTGGTTTTGTCAGCCTCCCGAATCAGTTCGTCTCGCTCCAGGGCAGCTAGCTGAATGCGAGCTTGCACGGCCTTTGCCGCGGATGCCGTACGAATAGCCTCGGAGTTGGCTGGGTTATCCGCCTGGCGGTCCAGGTCGGTAATCCGCGCCTGCAAGCGCTGCTTTTGCAACTCGAACTCCTCTTTGGCCACGTCGGCTACCGACTGCTTCTTTTTCTTGTCGGCTTCCACATCGTCGTCGGTGGCGCGAGTCTGTGCCTTGGTAGCCCCACTGCTGTCGAGCTGCTGCAGCGCTGCCGCAATGCGCGCCAGTTCCTGCTTACCCTTAGTCAGCTTATCGGTGCTAACCGCCAGCGCATCCTGCGCCTTGTTTAATTCTTTGGCGCTGGCCACCTGCTCGGCGGGGAAAGAGCGCCCCATCACCTGGTTTGCTAACCCGCTGCTGGCGGCGGCATCCTGCAAGTTTTGCACGCCCTCGGCGCTGAGGCCGAAGTGCGAAAAAGCCTCTGCCGACTTGTTGGCTATTTCTTGCAGTTTTGCTGTTTCCTGAGCCGTTTGCTCGACGTAGTCCGTGTAATTCTTGAGCTTGGTGCGCAACTCATCTTTATTGGCGTCTGCCTCCTGCCGTAACCCATCGATGCGGGTCTGGATAGCGGCGGCCTCACTCGTGCCGAACTGCTCGACGAGTTTGGCCCGCGCCTGGGCGAGTTGGAGTTCCTGCTCGCCGCTACGTGTGGTGGCGCCGGCCAGCTTGGTATAGCTGTCGAGCAACCCCTGTTGGGAGGTAGCCTGCTTAGTGAGCGCTTGGGTATGAGTCACGATGTTGGCGGTGAAGTCTACCAATGGCTTGTCAACCAAGCCGACTTTCTCACCGATATAGCTGACAGCGTCACCAATCTTATGAAGCCCATCTGCTACCCATTGTAGGCGCTCGCGGGTTTCATCAATCTGTTCCTTCAAAAAATCCCCAAGGCCGCTGTTAGTGAATAGATTACTAATACTGTTTTTTAGCTTCTCGTACGAGCCGCCCAGCGTATCATTCTTGATGGCCGCCTCAGCTGCTACCGAATTTCCAGATGCCAGTTCCTGGTTCGCTACTGCCTGCCGTTGGGTATAGGTGTCGAGGTTTCCAGCGAGAGAAATGATGGCCGACTTTGCTTCGCTCGACTGTAGCTTGAGTGTCTTCAGCAGCGCATTCATGCGAGTGGTAGTATCGCCGCCCGCATTTAGGCCCTTTAAAAATGCCTGGATAGCCCCCTCAAAATCAGTGTTGACCAAGCGCTTAAATTCCTTTAGCGTCAGGTTAGCATCTCCCAGCTTCGCAATATCGAATGAAGCCTGCGTCCTGGTCGAAAGAGTAGAAAAGAGCTTGTTCAGAGCCGTGCCGGAGGTTTCAGCTGAGAAGCCCACTTCCTGCAATACCGTGGCATAGCCTAGCACCTTGTCTAGTCCCAGACCGGCATTAGCTGCGATTGCTCCGGTACGTAATGCCACGTCAGCCAGTTGGGGCGCGGTGGCAGCACCCACAGCCCCAAGCTGATTAAGTGCCGAGCCGATGTGCAGCAGGTTTTGGCTTAAGTCAGTGCCGAGCCCTTTGCCAAAAACGGTGTTAATCTTACCGAGTGCAGTCGCAATTTCCTCCGCCCCGCCTGTAAAGTCGTTGCCGAGCGCCTGCACCGAAATATCGATGGCCTTGGTGAAGCTTTCAATGTCGGTAGCGGCTACACCCAATTGACCACCTACGCCCGCAATATCTAGCAAGCCCTGCAAGCTGGTGCGGGTATTCAGCTTTTTAAGGCTATCGGCCAGCGTGTTCGTCTGCTCAATCGTAAGGCCGGTCGTTTTGGCTACGTCCGCAATAGAGTCACTATACTTAATATTCTCCTCAAATACTTGCTGCAAGGCCGTCGCAACGCCCTGAATTCCATAGTAAGCACCTGCGAATGATTGCGCCAGGCTGGTCGCATTGTCGCTGAGCGCAGCCGTAGCGCCACCCGATTGCTTAACACCTACCCCGTAGTTGCGCAGCTCCCCATTTACCTTTTGCAGTTCAGCTTCTGTCTGCTCCAGCTCATTTTGAAGCTGCTGCTGCTGCTCGCGGCTCAAGTTTGTAGCCTGCGATTGTGTACGGAGGGCCTCAGTGTTAGTAAGCAGTGTACTGCGCTGCTTTTCGAGGCTGCCCACTGCCTCAATGATGGACTCGGCGTAGCGGCCGACGTTGGCGTGACCATCGTTTACCCCTCGTCCGAAGCTGATAAGCGCTTCGTTTACATCGCCCAAACGCTTTTGTAGGTCGCGGACCTCATCGGCGTTGCTGCCCATGCCGCCCTCCAGGGCTTTGAGCTGGGTACTCAAGGCGCGCGCCTCATTCTCCATCGCCCGGTACGAGCCCGCCGCGGCCGTGTAGGTGCTGTTGGCCCCACGCAGGGCGCGATTCAGGTCCTCACTACTGGCTTTGAGGTTCAGAATCTCGGTAGCAGCCTTGCGGATGCCTTCGGTATTGCCGGCGGCGTAGGCCTCTTTGAGAGCGGTCTGCTGCTGCCGTAGTTCCGACGTGAGCACGCGGGTAGCCTCCGTGGTGGCTTTGCGCGTGGTGGCGATGCCGGCCTCAGCCGCCTGCAGGCGCTGCTGCTCCTGGAAGAGCTGGCCCAGTTGCGCGCTCAGTGCCGCGTAGCCGGCGCGCTCCTGGTCGGTGAGTAGCGCGGTGGTAGTCAACTGCTGGCGTAGGCCAGCGGTCTGGGTAGCGACGGCAGCCAGGGCCGACGTCACTTTTTGCCCATCGCTATCGAGGTTCTTAGCGAATGCTTTGTAGCTCTTACTTAAGCCGGTGACGCTATCTGTAAAAAGCTTTACTTCTTCACTGCCAGCCCCTAAGGAGCTGAATAAATCCTCGTATTTGATTGGTCCCGCCATAATGTTCGTAAAGTACGAACATTATAATTATACTCTTCGCACGCGAAGAGTATTTCCCTTACTGCCCACCTGGCTAGTGGGCTTGCTCCTTGTTGTGTTTGACTGATAGGTGATCTACTGCCGCGTGAAAGGCTACCAACGTGAGCTGCTCCGGAGCTGCAAATCCGTTCTCGGTTAGGCCCGCGCAGAGCTTAATAAAATTCTGCCGGGCTACGATAAGGAGATTCCGTGGGTCACCATCATCGAAGATATCGGGAGTGGTTTGCTCCAGTAGCCACGTATCGACTTCCCGTATTTTTTGCAGGTGCCGAGGCTCGCGCGTTAGCATGTAGTCAGCAAGGGCTACATCCCGCTGTTGACGCTGCTGCCAGTGTAACAGCAGTTCGCTATCAGCGCCCCCAAAGCGGTGCGGGAATAGCTGCGCTAGTTCCTTAGCTTTTTTTTTAGAAACTCAGCCCGGGCATCCTCAATTTGGCCCTGGGTGAGACCGTAGCTGCTCAGGCGACTAATCAGCGCCTTCAAGCCTTCCTCCGATAAATCGGTAGTGGGAATCCCATCCACAGCGCCCACCAACACCGCGAAGGCAAGCTGGCCAGGTTGGTCACGCCCACGCATGAATTGAAAATTGTAGTGCAGCAGTGCCAGCTCATCCGCAGCGTAAACTAGCTGCTTGGAGTCCGCCTGAGCTGCGGCCAGTCGGGCAGCAAGGCTAGCAAAATGGCGGTCGACGGCTTCCTCGTCGGAGCCGATGCCGGCGTCTTGCATCTGGTAGTGCTGGAACTCAGTGTAGCGGCCCGCCGTGATTTCGTGAGCGCTGAGGTAAAACGAGGCGGTGTGCCCGTTGTCAAGGGTGAGCGTGCGCATGGGTGGCCGGTTAGGAGGGCAGTTGGTAAGTGAAAGGCAATAGGCAGGCGGTGAAAGTGCTCAGGGGCAGCTTCTCCGGGGCTCGGCTGCGAGAAACCATGGACGAATGAGGATTGTGCAGCATCAACTCGGTGAGCTGCGCAAAGGCACGGTACCGCACAGTGGGGCAAAGCGCCGCGTATTCGGGAGAGGAGTGGCAGGGCTCCAGCAGGAGCAGGTCGAAGACTGCCTGCGTCACGGCGGCCCGCGTGGTGAGCGGGGGCGCTGCCCCTTCCTGCAAGTGGTCGAGTAGGGCGAGCGTACGCCGGCGGTGCTGCTCAAATACTTCCACCACACGCTCTTCCGTGTGGGGTGCTGTGTTGTAGAAAGGACGCAACTCGTGCAGGAGGGCCAAGGCCTGCCGGGTAAGGTGCGGCTGCATCTGCTCTTGCGACAGGCCACAAGCCTGCAGCCAGGCTAAGCGCTCGCGCAGGGCCTCGGGCGAAAAGTCGGTGACGGGCTGCTGCTCGATATGGGTTACAAGAACTACGAAAGCCCGCGCCTGCGCCGAGGCAGTGAATACTTCCAGGTTGGCCGCGTAAGCCAACTGGCTCAACTCGTCAGTAGCAGTGGGGTAGCGAGTCTGCTGAAATCGCAGCTCGTCGGCAGCTTCAATGCCGGCTTCGGGGCTCATGGCCATCTGGTAGGCCAGCAGGCGTTCAACGGGCAAGTCCAGCAGCGAGGCGCATACGGTGATGGTGCGACGGTTGGCGAGTTGAAGAGTAGGCATAAGTTGGGGCTGTTCAAGGGTCGTCTTAGAATTGTTCGGCCGCGCGCGCTGCTACTAGCGCGGGCAGCTCGCTTTCAGGCATGGCCCGGGCTGTCATGCTGGCATCGCGGCCATTGTCGGGCAAGTAAATCTGGGAGCCCACCATCTCGCGGCCCAGGGTGGTGTGGTCCACCGCCGAGAACTCCTTGTATTTCTGGGGCCTATTGGCTTTGAGCAGCACCTGCATCAGGCCGTCACTGTACATCTGCTTATGGCCCACGAGTAGCCCACCCTGATAGATGGGCGTGCGCACACCTTTCTCGGCCCGGCGGCGCGCTTCGAGCTCCAGCAGATCAGTTGCCTCCTCTAGGGCTTCATCCCAGTCCCTAGCAAAGTCCGCATCCCCCTCGTACATGTCGTAGGCGGTCGAGCGGCCAATTTTAGCCGCGGTGCAGGCGCGGGTCACATTGCCCAGCTTCTTCATGGACTTGAGAAAAGCAGGGCGCCAGTCCACCGTTTTGGTGGCCCGACGCTCCTTTCTTGCCGCTGGCTTTTTCACCCCCGCAGACGTGTCCGGTTGTGTGCGGCTAGCAGCCGCTTTTGGCGG
Source organism: Hymenobacter baengnokdamensis (assembly GCF_008728635.1). NCBI lineage: Bacteria > Pseudomonadati > Bacteroidota > Cytophagia > Cytophagales > Hymenobacteraceae > Hymenobacter > Hymenobacter baengnokdamensis. Next base: position 1,107,069 of record NZ_CP044285.1, read on the forward strand.
CTTTTCCGGCTTCTTCTTGGGTGCCATAACTGCTTGAGGTATTAGAGTCTATGGGTGGCTCTGATGCTGGCGCTCCACCCCCAGCGTGTAAGGTGACGGGACCAGGCAAATTATGGCCGTTGGTCGTGAGGTCGTACCGGAGTGGCGGATAGGCGCCGTGCAACTGCAGAATGCGGTGCGTGGCCTCTATGGCGTCGTACATCTCAATCTCCGTTTCCACGACTTCGGCCGGGCCCTGCTCAGTCTGTATGGTGTAGCGCCGCTCGACGACGCGGTGTAGCAAGTGATAGTGCTGCTTTGCCTCAGTGGTGCTCAAGTCCACGTGTACCTGGCCATCCTCCCCCACGCGCAGGAAGGGGGCCACGGAGCCGCGGGCCCAATGACTGAGCCGCACTTTGGCCTCGGCCTGCGAGACGCCCTCCAGGGTAGCCAGCTGGTCCAAGGCCTGGTGCACGACAGGGTCAGCTAGCCACGCAGCGGCCTGCTCTACCGCTTGCTCGGGCGCCACGCCGGCGGCCCCAGCCGCGGCGGGGGCATCGCCTTGGTCAACAAAGTGTTCAACGAAGGTTTGCGTCGGAGTGGGAGGTGCTTTCTTAGAAGCCATAACCTGATTGCTAAAAAATTAAATTGTCGTAAATTACGTACATTATGAATGGCTCTGTGCTAGCAGTGATGGTGGCGCAGCAGGTAAGCATCTACCGCCGACTGCCGCACCCGTGCACCTTTGGCAAAGCCAGTCTCCCCACGCTCGATGCGGGGCTGAACTGCCGGCCGCTCGGCCTTGCCGGCGCTAGCGGCCCGGTAAGGATGGCCCAGCACCAGAAGGCGCATGTGGCCCTGAGTGAGCTTCGTGTAGGCCGCTGCCTCGGGGATGGTAAGCCAGGCGTCGGGCTTGGGCAGCGCCGCGTAGTAGGCAGCTGCTGCTTTATCGGCGGCGGCAACAAAGAGGGCACGTAGCTCCTCGTCAAGGGGAATGTTCATCTGCGTTCAGTTGGGTGGATGGTACCAACGGCTGAGCCGCTTCAGTCGGCGGATTACCATCCTGCAGCACCTGCGCCCGCTTCCCCTGTCGGTAGGTGGCCAACTGGTCCTCGTCGAGCTGTTGGTCATCAGCCTCACTCACCACCTGGGCGTGCGCCTCGACAATTTCTTTCTCCAGCGTGGTGATACGGTTCAGGACTGCATCCGCCAGCATGCCGTTGATGTGGCCCACGTCGTCGCCAGCGATGGGCACCGTGACGCTGCGCTTAAGCGAATGGAATGTCACTTGAGCCGGGCCTTCGAGAATCACGTAGGCGAGGGTATCGTAGTCGGCGCGCGCGGCGGCCAGTAAGGCTTCGAGGCGGCGCAGATGGTCGGTAGCTAGGCTATTCACGGAATGACGGGGTAAAGTAGGGAACGGAGAGGGTGCGGAGGCGTTTGTCTCCGCACCCTAGCGGGCTTAAGTCGCTATTTGGAAGTCACCAGCGCAGGGTACGGAGACGAATACCTCCGCACCCTGCCAGCTTCGCTTGCGGTGCGGTTGCATCTTCAAGCTGCGACGACCGAGTTCCAACTATCAACGGCGCTTTGCAGGGCGGCTCGGTGCTCGTCGAGCGTAGTCGGCTTTGGGCTTCCGTTGGCACTGGCCCACATATCACCGGGGAAATGAACCTGGCACTCGGGGCAGCGCCCGGCGTAAGGGCCAATCCAGCCCGCCACAGCATTGGACATATTACCGTAGCAGGGGTCGGGTGTCACAATGAGTTCAGGCCAGCAGTGGCAATCTGCACAGCGGCGCATCTTACGGGTGTACTGGGCGCGGAGTAACGCTAGTACGACTGTTGGAGATTGAGTTTGGAGCAGCGTCATGGCATGCATTAGAAAGGCAAGTCTTGTTTGGCGATGGGGTGCCTGGGAGACTGCTCGAAGTCGCTGATGGTGCTGGTGCCAATGCGTCTCGGCTGATAGGCATCATCTGCCGCCGTTAACTTGGGGAACTCATCAGGACCTTGGCCAAAATCATAGATGAGACCGTGCTTGAGTTGGCAGCCGGCAAACACCTCGCCCACGTCGCCATTGCGATGCTTGGCGATGTCAAGCACCACCGTATCCTTTGTCGGGCTACCATCGTCGTACTCGTTAATTTTGTAATATTCACCGCGCCAGAGGAACACAATGGCATCGGCATCCTGCTCAATAGCACCTGACTCGCGTAGGTCGCTTAGCTGTGGGCGTTTGGTCCCTCCGCGGGTTTCTACTGAGCGCGAAAGCTGCGAAAGGGCGATAACGGGTACGTGAAGCTCTTTGGCTAACTCCTTAAGACCTCGGCTAATACTGCTGATTTCCTGCTCCCGGTTGCCCCTAGCTTTTTGCTCGCCCTGCATCAGTTGGATGTAGTCGACCAGTACTAGGCCTAGTGGTTCTTCCGAATGCAGGCGGTGGCACTTGGCCCGTAGCTGGGCAATACTGATGCCTGCCGTATCGTCGATGAGCAGGCGCCCCCCCAGGCGCAGCAGGCGCTCAGCCTGTTGCTCGAGTTGCCGAACCTCCTCCACGCCGCCTGCCACCTTGCCTTGGCGTAGGTCGGAGTTGGTATAGCGCGGCACCTCAGTAGCCACTAGGCGCTGCACGAGTTGGCGGCGCGGCATTTCAAGCGAGAAGATGGCCGTGCGCTTATGGTGGTCGAGGCTAGCGGCGCGAGCGAAATGCAGCATGACGGCCGTTTTGCCCATTGCTGGCCGGCCGGCCAGCACAATCAAGTCGCCGCCCTGCCAGCCGCCGGTAAACTCATTGAGTTTGGTGAGGCCAGTGGGCACTCCCGTCAGGCCTTTCTTCTCCACGTCTAGCCGCAGTTGGGCGAACATTGCCCCAAATTCGTCAGCCACTGAAAGCGGTGGGCGCTGCTCTACAGCACGGTAGAAAGCTTGGATTTCGCGTTCGGCTTCTGCGACAATTTCCAGTGGGTCACGTTGGGCATCGTAGCCTAGCTGTGCTACACGAGTGCCGAGGTTAATTACCGTGCGCTGGCCAAATGCTTCCTGCAGGAGCCGGCAGTGGCCCTCGATGTGACCACCACCATTGATGTGCATAGTCAGTCCCGCCACGTACCCCACGCCGCCAGCGCGCTCCAGCGTGCCAGCCGTACGCAGGCGGTCTACTACCGTGAGCTGGTCAATGGGGCTCTGCTCTTCCGAGAGTAGGGCAATAGCGGTGAAAATCGCCTGATGCTTTTCACTGTAAAAAATCTTGGGATTCTGAATCAGGCTCAGCAGAATGCGGGCGGCATCCGCTTCGAGCATTGCGGCGCCGAGTACAGCGGCCTCGATGGCAAGCTTTTGGGGTGGCAGGTGTGCTGGGGTGCCCGGTGTGACGACACCAGTTGCGGCCGCACGCTGGGCACTGGCTTTGATTCGGGGATGAATAGAAGGTTGCATAAGAGAAATCTTTAGCGTGGACGGTAGGTAGCGGCTTGGCTAGGTGAGCCGCCAGCACGGGTAGGAATTGGGGCGGGCTGGCCAAACTTGAGTTTACCTGGGCCGCCGGTATCTGGCTTGTGGTCGATGAGGCGCTTCCAGCCAGCGCTGATGGATTCATTAATGATTTCGATAGCGCGGGACTCACTACCAGCCGCCTTGCGGCCTAACTCAGCCAGGTCAGTCTGCTCGTGACTATGGCCGCGGTGAGGCTTGCCGAGTTCAGCCAGGTACTTGCCCCACTGTGCCCAGGCCGCCCGGAAGACGAGTGAATCGAAAAGCGGCGCGAATTGCTCAGGCCAGGCCCCATCGTAGTCGCGGTAGGTAGTGAGGCGCGGCTGGGCGGCGGGCTCTTGGGGGGGCGCCGCAACGGGGGGCGCTAACTTCAAAAGTTCGGCTTTCAGCGAAGCGTTCTCGGTTTCGAGGTCGGCTATTTTTTTTTGAGCACACACCCACTGCTCGGGGGTAGGGGGAGTACTGGTTATTTGCTGGTAATGCTGGTCTCCATATACGCGCGACCCATTTTGTCTAGGTTGAGCGCCCATTTTGTCTAGGTTGGTAGACCCATTTTGTCTAGGTTGGGCTGGCTCAACCTGGACACTTTGGCTAGGTTCAGGGCTGTTTTTGTCTAGGTTGGCGCCCGAATTGTCTAGGTTCGCGGGCTCGATTTGTCTAGGTTCGTGACCACTTTTGTCTAAGTTGAGCGCTGCTACGGCCGCCCGCTGGGTGGCTTCGTCAGTGCCGACATAGCAGGCTCGAAGTGCTGAGCTGGCTCTTAGCTTACGGGCCTTGCCCTGTCCCTTACTCAGCAACAGGCCGCGGGCCTCCAGCGACGTGATAGTGCGCGACATGGTGCGCTCGGTTCCGCCAAGGGCCTGCACTAGGTACTCATTTTTAGCTGTGCACCAGCCTACCAACTCGCTGCTCTCAGCAAGTTGGCATACCTCAATAAGTACCACTTTTTCGGTACGCTTGAGGCTAGGCAGCGCATTGATGAATTGGCGAATGGGAAGCATGCGTTAGGCAGCGGAAAAGGAGTTGGGCGGCTGCCTGAGCCTGAGATTAGTAAATCGAGAAGGGCCGGCTAGTTGCCTTAAGGTATTGGGCTGACTCGCTTCAAGTTGGCGGCAGTTCGGCGGGTGTAATACCTGCCCGCAGCATCGCTTCGAACGCCGCTGGCAGCGCCTGTGGAACCCCAGCTGCGACGAGTTGCTCTAGTGTGCGGCCATAAGCTACCTGTTGGTCCAAAAAAGCTGCTGTAGCCGCTTTGGCCGGTTCCAGCCGGCGCAGCACCTGCCGACCTGACCAAGAGCCTACTCGCAGACCCTGCGCCACGGCATCACGGACGTATTGAGCTGGCGTGCGCGCAGTAAGGCACTTCATCACTGCCCGGTGGTGACGCATAATGTCGCCGGGGTCGTTATTTAGGCGTAGCAGCCGGGCGGCCGTAGCCTTTACTCGCTGCACCTGCACCTCCGCCTTTATGAAGTCGGGGAGGAGCGTAGCTGCTGGCTGTGGCGCGCGTAGCTGGGCTTCCATGCGGTCGAACTGCGCGATGTATCCTTGCTTGAATTCTGCTGCTTGACGGCCAGTGAAGCCCATCGCCAAGAATGTGAAGCCCACCCGCGTCATTAGAACAGCTCGTTGGTGCTTGCCTCGCCCATCCAAGTAAGTTGACGGCCCAAAATTCAGCCGCGAAAATTCAGCATCGCATTCCAACCGGTCAATAGCTTGGAGTACGTTTTTATGCTTTTTGCTGAAAGCCTTGGCCACGCGCAACGAGTCCGTGATGGGCGTGCCCTTCGGAGAGAAATAGACCAAAATACTCATGTAGTTCTTCGACGAGTAGGTGATAAAATCCCGGCTGGTGCGACAGTAGGAGCCCAGGCTTTCTGGGCGGGCGAAGGCGAAAACAGCACGCAGGTCGATCGACCTGCGTGGCTTGTTGGAAGCTAGTAGCTAGCCACGGCGGCCAGCGTTTTAGAGAGAGTGGCTAGGAGCTGCTTAGGGCTGTCCGAATCCTGTATCACTTCATACAGCTGACGCATAGATCGAAGCATAGCATACTCACCTGGTTCCTCGGCTTCCGCCAGAATCTGTACTAGTAGCCGGCAAACCATATCCTTCTCTTCCTCAAGCTGCAGCCCTGGGTCACGCGTTGCCTTATGCATTTGCGCTTGCAGTTTTTCACCATCTACTAAAGCCTGGTCGACCAAGCCCTTTGTATTTACCCAGACCTCTACCGCTTGCTTGACGCGGACATAGTCTTCATGCAGGCGAAGCCAGGGTGTTTGCGCACTCGTGAGGTGTGCCAGCAGGAGTCTACCTCCTGCCGCCCATACCAGGTATCAGAAAAGAACTCGGGGGTTTCCCGAATGGTCTTCGTAATCAGCTGCCGTAGCTCGGCTTTTTCAGTAATCTCGGCGCGCGCTATTTCTTCCAATAGGTGCTCCTGAAGCTGGTTGGCAGCATTCATGGTAACCAGAGAATCGAGGGCTTTGCGGAATTTGGATTTATCCTGCCAATCGAGGCGGGAATTATCTATCATGAATCGGATAGAGTCGCGTTGTACGGGTAGTACAGGCTGAGTAGTAGCTAAAGCCTGGGCCGCCTGGAAGGGATTAGCGGGGCGGATGTTAGGCGCAGTAATTATTTGAAAAGCGTGCATTTTCTTTGTAGTAGATTGTGGGGTTTTTGAAAATCCTATCGAGGCGAGCGGCCGGCCAGGGCTGCTCGCCTCATTTTTTGAATGTGACTAGGCTATGCTAGGGTGATAGAGCGGCTGGCTCGGAATGAATGCAGGTTAGTAGAATCATGGTGCTGGAATTAAGTGAGGTGAAAAATGGGCAAAGCAGTGGCAAGGCCAGGGTGCTGGCGTAGGGTATCAAAAGCCCTGTGTGGCTCTAATTGGGTCAGTTATTGATTTGCTTGCAGAGGAGGTAGACCAGCCTCGAAGCGGCGAACGTCGCGCTCACTACTGCGATAGGCCTTCTTCGCAGCGCAGAAGTAGCCTAGGCGGCCGCTGGTAATGAGTTCGCGGATTGAGCGCTCTGAAAGCTGAAGCCGCTCGGTAAGTAATCCGCTGAAAGGCAAGTCGGGATTGCCTTCACCATCAACGCGATACACTACACTCTGCATAATAGCGTCTGCTCGCGCCTGTGCCTCTACCGCCTGTTGGTTTTTAAGTAGTTCGACAACTACAGCGGCGTCCTGAATCTCCAATAAGCCATTAGCCATAGTAAAGCGTATTGGCGGTAGTGCTAATGCAGCCCCAGCCACCGTAGTAGCAGGCGGCGCAGCATTACCTACTCGGCGGCGGGCGGTAGGGGACTGCATCTGGCTAGGCGACTTGGGCTGTAGGAAAGAGTTTAGCCAGTTGCTGTGCGGCAGCTAATGCACCTGAAGCTTCAGCGCGAGCCAGGGCCAAACGCACTGCTGGATGTCCCGGAAGACCTCGGCGAATAGCCGAGCTGGCAGCCCCATGTGAAAGATTTAATTCTTTTGCTATAGCTCCAATATCGCCAGGCGCTAGTAGAGCGCTTAGACCAGTTGCATTTTCCATAGTAGCAATTGCTAAAAAGTGCTTATCATTGCGTATCGATTGCAAAGATAGCAGAAATTGCTTCTGCTCCAAGTAAAAGCAAGGGTCGTGCAAGAAAATGCTTGAAATAAATGAAGTAGATACAATCAGCAAGCGTATTGTTAAGCTTGTAGATTACTTCTGCAAAGGCAATAAAACCGCTTTTGGCAGGGCAGCAGATATACAATCAGGCGTTCTGGCTGGGATAGTAGGCGAGAGGGGTAGTAAGCCGGGATTTGAGCTTCTGCAAAAAATGCTGACAGCATATCCCACTGTATCACCTGATTGGTTATTGTTCGGCCACGGGCGTATGTTACGTAAAGTGGTCGATAGCGAAAAGGATTATATCGGCCACATCGGTAGGTTTCCAGTCAAATCAGCTCGCGATAATCCTGAAGTGCCAATTATTGCGGGCAATCAGCATAATAGGCTTAAATGGGACTACCTGCCTCGAAGGGATGATGAATTGCCCAATAAGGAAGAAGAGGCGACCTATGCGTTGTCTAATACTCCCTACGCCTACGAGTCATTGTCCTTACCTGCTTCCATGCTGAAGCCTGGGTTATCTCGCGCCTTTCCAATTTCTGACGCTAGTATGGAACCCAGTTTCGGTGAGGGAGACCTGATTATCGCTACTCAATTACAAAATATTGACTGGACCACATTTCCTAGGGAAAGTGATAGTCATGCCGTAATAGACACTTTTCCAGTATGTGTAGTTGAAGTCTGGTCTGAGAAATGGCGCTCGATAGAGATTGGCCGATTCTGCATTGATGCGACAGGAAAATCGCTTATATGCTTCAAAGACAATAGATTTTTTCACGGTCAATATATCCCTCTTAACTATGTTAAGGAAATATGGGAATTCAACAGCTTTTTGTCTAAGCGGGCACTGAATCCTGCTCAAGAGCTGGTTTATAAAACAAGTCAGCTAGAACAACAGCTTCTACAAGCTAAAAAAAGTGCTAGTTTATATATTCGACTAAAGCATAGGATTCGAGAATTGATTCTGGCGTGGAACACCTCTATGAAGACGTTGAGTCAGGATTTCAACGATTACAAGGATGATGAACAGGTACGTCAGTATTATTCAACGGAGGTTGGTATAATCGATGACGAGGAGGAATATGGCCTTAAATTGCTTAGTATCATTCATCCCCTAATAATTGAGCTTACACCAACGCTAGAAGCTGATTCTGCTAGACTTAAAGTACTTAAACGCGAACCTGGCATGCCACCACCATTAAGTGGAGGTGATAATAAATAGCTGCTGGTCATTGAGTTGTTTAGGTGCTATGCAGAAAAATCACCTTTCAATACTTATCCGCCAGATAAATAAAAGCGAAGTATACAAGTTTTGCACAGTATGGAACTCATCTTCCGCCAGCGCCTCGACCGCCCCGATAAAGCCGGCCGGGCTACCGTCTTCGGGGACCTGCATTGGGCCGGTGGGCACCGAGGCTAGCCCACACCATTATTACCGTGTCAAACGTGCCGGCTGTAGCTGGTACACCTCTTTTGCTAGCTCATGCCCGTCCGTTTCTACCTGCACACCAAAACCTACTCCGATGGCCGGCGGCCCATCTACCTTGATGCGCGCTGGGGCCGTGGGGCAGCCAGCGACGGCAAGGCGGAGGCGCGCCTGCGCACCAGCACCGGGCAGAGCTGCCAACCAGCCAATTGGAACTCCGATAAAGAGCGCATTAAATCGGCCGAGCCAGGCTACGCGAAGGCCAACAATGAGCTAGCGAAGCTGGAGGCCGCTGCAGGTAATCACATTGAACGGGCTGAGCTTGATGCCGCTGCTCTAACTCCCGAGCAGCTGACAGCGCTGCTAAAGCCCGCCGCGGTGGCCCGTAAGGCTGCCGCGCTCCCTACGCAGGGACCCTCGACCGCCGGCGCGGTCCCTAGTCCGGTAACCATGGCCAGCCTCTACGCCCAATGGCAACACGCTTACCGTGGGCGCCGCGCGGCCAAAACACTTAGCGGGCCCCAGGGCCTGATTGACCAGCTCGAGCGCTTCCGGCCTGGCCTGACCCCACTTGACTTTAAGCCCGACGCCTCGGGCCGTTGCGAGGTGCTACAGGACTTCTGCGTGTACTGCATGGAGCAAGCAAAGGGGCGCACCGGTGACGTGGGCCTATTCAACAATACCATTAGCTCCTACCTCAAGCGCCTGCGCAAGCTGCTCAAGTTTGGCCGCTACGACTACGAGTGGATAGAGGACGAGTACAGCGAGGATGTCGACCGTGAGCCGCTCACGTTTTCAGAGGTGCTGCAGCTGGCCCAGCACGAGGTGGTAGAGTGGCGGGAGGGCGGCAACAAGCACAGCCTGCGCGCCGGTATCCGGGATGTGTTCGTCTTCATCTGCCTAACGGGTCCGCGCTACGGCTCGCTACTCGAAGTCGGACCCGATGCCGTAGTGTTCGACCACTTGGCCGGCGCCGAGGTGCCGGTGCTGGAGTACTATACCTATAAGAACCGGCGCAACAAGGAAAAAGTACGCGTGCCGCTCGACGAGCTGGCCTACGCCATCTGGCAGCGCTACGACGGGAAGCTGCCGGTGCCGAGCTTGGGGAAATTCAACGAGGCGATTAAGCAGCTCTGCCGGGAGGCCGGGCTAACGCGCACGGTGAAGGTGCTGCGGGGGAGTGGCGCCAAACGGTTGGAGGAGCGCCAGCCGCTCTGGCAAACCGTATCCGCCCACATCGGCCGTTATACGTTCATTACCACCCAGCACGAGGGCGGGGCTGATATCGTGAGCATTCAGGATACTGTCGGGCACGCTGATATCAACACCACCCGCAAGTACACGAAGTCGCGCGAAAAGGACCGTCTCACCACCACGCGCGGAGCCTTCACGACACTGCGTAACCGGCAGTCTTAGTCCGGTGTGCCCGCCTGGTGTGCCCGTTTGACGGTAAATATGTGCCGGAACGTGCTGACAATAGGTTGAGCAAGGCAGGTGCTTTCTAGCGATGGTCAAAAGTGGCGGCAGGTTCCGGCAGGGACCAGAAAAGCGGTTAGTCCAGGAGGGAGCGCTACTACCTTGAATGCCCGCCCTAACCGGTGGGCATTCTTCGTTTCCAGGCTGTAGGGGCCCTTTTCGGGGTTGGTTAGTCGGGTGTTATCGGTTATCTTTGGTTCATAACAAGGGCGGAAACTGAGGCGAAAGCCAGGGCGATGTCATATAGCTTAGCATATGAGCCGGGCGCCTGGCAGAGGAGCGGGACCGGTGGCTGTTTCAGTTATTCAGCGGGCGGCGGTACGAAGACCTGGAGAAGTTCGACAAGCGCGAGCGAATCAGCCTGACGCTGGAAGATAGCAGCCAAGTGTCGGCGCTACTGCATGCGCAGGGAAAGACGGGCAATGATGCGACGGTACCGCTGCCACCCATTTCGGTGAAGATTGAGGAGCGGTGGGGCTGGAAATTTTCGGCCCGCAACTGGCAGCAGCGCGGCGAATGGATTAAGGAAATTGCGAAAGGTACAGGACTAACCCGAGAGTGAGATGACCGATTGATTACGGGCGGCAAAGTGGTGCACAACTGGCGGCCCATCTGGCAGGTCATTGGCACCCACACGGCGCGGCACACGGCCGGCACGCTGCTCAAGCAGGTGAGTAATGGAAGTAAGGCGCTGGCTAAGCTTGTGCTCGGGCACGCCGATGAGAGCGTAACGGACCGGTACACGAAGGATAGGGCCCGGCTACTGGCGCCGGCGATACTAGATGCGACAGGCGGAGCTGGGCGGGTGGTATGATGCCGACCCGCCGCGGTAGGACGGCACAGCGGAAGGCTCAAGGGGAACCAAGCATCGCATCCGCTTGGTTGGCCAGAAGCCTGCTGCTTTCCGTTTCAATCGACTACTTTTAAGGCGAGGTTCGCGTTAGAGAAAAGCACTTGGCAGCGAAATCATCGTGCCGCGCTGGCTTTCTTTTTCCCGGACTCGTATAGCCCCCTCATTACCTATTCACACCCTGCAATGCCCCTGGAACACCTGCTTGCCACCGTCGGGCACATTGCGGCCACCACCGTTACCGAAGAAGCCCCGAGTATTGATGGCAATGGGCAATGGCCCGAGCACAGCATTCGGGCGCTGCAGCACGCCGGGCTGGGCGGCCTGGTGGTGGCGCCGGAGTTCGGTGGGCACGGGCAGGGCCTGTTTGCCCTCACGCGGGCCTGCGAGCTGCTGGGCGAGGTGTCGGCCTCGGCGGCGCTGTGCTATGGCATGCACTGCGTGGGCACGGCCGTTATCGGCTCGAAGGCCACGCCGCGGCAGCAGCAGGAGTTTCTGCGGCCCATTGCGGCCGGCGAGCACCTGACCACGCTGGCCCTGAGCGAGCCGGGCACGGGCGCGCATTTTTATTTTCCGCAGACGCAGCTGCTGGCGTTGTCGGAAGACGAATACCTGGTGAACGGCAGCAAAAGCTTTGTGACCAACGGCGGACGCGCCGATTCCTACGTGCTGTCGACGGTGGGCGTGGACCCCGAGGCGGCCCGTGATGGATTTTCCTGCCTGGTGGTGCCCAACACCACGGCGGGGCTGGAGTGGGGCCCGGAGTGGAAGGGTATTGGTATGCGCGGCAACTCGTCGCGCTCGTTGCTGCTCAAGGACGTGCCGGTGCCGGCGCAGTACTTGCTGGGAGAGCACGGCGACCAACTCTGGTACATTTTTCAGGTGGTGGCGCCGTATTTCCTGACGGCGATGGCCGGTACTTACCTGGGCATTGCGCAGGCGGCATTCAACGAGGCGCGGCAGTACTTGGTGGAGCGCGCCTACCGCCACAGTGGGGCCACGCTGAGCCAGAACGGGCTGCTGCAGCACCGGCTGGGCATGATGTGGTCGAACATCGAGCGCACGCGCCAGCTGCTCTACCACGCCACCCGCCTGGGCGATGCCGGCGATCCGGGGGCGGTGCTGCCCATCCTCTCGGCCAAGGCGGAAATGGGGCACTGCTGCGTGGAGGTGGTGAACGAGGCCATGACCCTGATGGGGGGCAGCTCCTACGGGCAAAGCTCGCGGCTGGAAGTGCTGCTGCGCGACTCGCGCGCCGCGCACGTAATGGCGCCCACCACCGACATTCTGTACACGTGGCTGGGCCGGGCCCTGCTGGGCCAACCCCTGCTGGAAGAGTAATGCCGGCGGGACGCATCCTGTACGCGGGCCTGCGCGACGACACCCTGGCGCTGCTGCAACAGCGGCTGGCCGACGCGGTGCTGGAGCCCCTGGCGCCCGGGCAGTCGGTGGGCGACGGGCCGCTGCTGCGGCAATACGACCTGCTGCTGCTTGGCCCGGCAATGGAAATGCCCATTCGCGTGGCGCAGGAAGCGTATGCGGTGGACAAGCTCTTGTCGGTGCTGCTGCTGGCCGAAGCCAGCCTGCACGAGAAACTTAAGCAGGCGCTGCTGTTTTCGCCGTTTGTGGGGCCTACCGTGCAGAGCGCGTCGGTGGCGGTGGGCGCGAGGCTGGCGCCCATCGTGGAAGACGCCGTGCAGCGCACGGTGCAGCGCCGCAGCTTTGCCAAGCTCAAAAGCATCTCGCTCTCGGGGCTGCAGTTTGAGCCGCAGGTGGTGGCCAAGGTGCGGGCCGACTTTTCGACCAAGGTGCTGGAAGAGGCCCCGATGGGGGCCGTGCTGGTATCCGGGGCCGGCACGGTGGCCAGCATCAACCGCTACGCGCTGGAGCTGTTTGGCCGCCCCGAAACGCAGGTGCTCGGCACTGCCCTCAGCCAGCAGTTTCCGGCGGCCGTACGCCCCGCGCTGGAGGCGTTTCTGCACGACGGCTACCTGGGGGCGCCCAAGCAGCTGTTTGCCGTACCCTGGCCGGCGGGCACGTTGTACCTGGAAGTGTCGGTGACGGCCATTGACACGCCCGTGACGGGCGAGTACCACCTGGTGATGCTGAACGACACCACGGCCACGGTGCTGGCGCAGCAGCAGGCGCAGGCCGACGTGCAAGCCCTGCAACGCGCTAATGCGGACCTGGACAACTTTATTTATTCGGCCTCGCACGACCTCAAAGCGCCCATCAGCAACATCGAGGGCCTGCTGACGGCGCTGCGCGAAGAGCTGGCCGCGCCCGCGACGGCCGCCACCGAGGTGCCGCCCCTGCTCGAGCTGATGCAGGGCGCGGTGGAGCGGTTTAAGCGCACCATCGACCACCTGACGGACCTGACCAAGCTGCAGAAAGTGCACCTGCAGCCCGCCGACGTCGTGGACCTAGCCGCCGTGGTGGAGGACGTGCGGCTGGATTTGCTGGCGCAGTTGCAAGCCACCGCGGCCCGGCTGGACGTGGACCTGGCGCAGGCACCCACGCTGTCGTTCTCGCCCAAAAACCTGCGCTCGGTGGTGTACAACCTGCTCAGCAACGCCCTCAAATACCACCACCCTGACCGTGCGCCGCACGTGTGGCTGCGAAGCTACCCGGCCGATGTCTGCCACGTGCTGGAAGTGCAGGACAATGGCCTGGGGCTGGACGCGGGACAGCAGGCCAAGCTGTTTGGGCTGTTTCAGCGCCTGCACGACCACGTGGAGGGCTCCGGCGTGGGCTTGTACATGGTGCGCAAAATCATGGAAAACGCCGGCGGGCGCGTTGAAGTGGCAAGCCGGGTGGGCGAGGGGTCCACGTTTCGCGTCTATTTCCCCCGTGAGCCGTATTAGTTATTCAGGGCCTTGTTTTTGCCTAGGTACCTGCCCAACTCACGCCCGTTGCTATGTCTTTGCTGCCCGCTATCTTATTGGTTGATGATGACTCCACGACCAACTTCATTAACCAACGGCTGCTGCGCCGCATGCAGGTCAGCCAGGAGGTGCTGGTGGCCGGCAACGGTCAGGAAGCGCTGGCGGTGCTGGAAGAATGCGGGGCGGAGCCAGCCCGGTGCCCGGCTTTGATTTTACTGGACGTGAACATGCCCGTGATGAACGGCTTCGAGTTTCTCGAAGCCCTAGCGCGGCGGCCGAAGGCAACCGACGCGGCCGTGGTAGTGATGCTGACCACATCGCGGCTGGACCGCGACCTGACGCGCCTGGAAAACCTATCAGTGGTCGATTTTCTGCAGAAGCCGCTGACCCAGGAGGCGATGCAGCAGGTGTTGGAGCGGCACTTTGGCCACGAGTTAAAGAGCAATTAAAAAATGCGGGGAGGCTGGCCCCAACGCTTATCAGGAAGGGTGCGGGAAGTGCCTGTAGGCTACCTCCGTTCTGCCTACAGCCCCGGTTGGCTGACGTCGACTTTCCGTTGAGGGCGGCGGTTACTTCGGCCTCGGAGAGGCTGGTGTACTGGCAGAATTCGGCGACGGAGACGTGGGTAGGCTTGCGCAGTTGGGTGCGGATACGCTGTAGCAGGCGCTTGCCGACGTCGTAGCCGGTGCCAGTGAGTTGGCAACGTCTTTGGGATAGAGGCAAGCCTGGGGCATGTGGGGGCGAATTGGGACTATTTGGACCGACGAACCTACAACTGCGAAAGGCCGGCTGTAGGTTCGTGTTATGAAATATAAAGCGCTGTTGTTATGAAATATAAAGCGCTGTATTTCAGTGGGCAGTTGCTAATGATTGCGGCTGGTTTCGGCGTGGACCCGTACGGGCGGACGCTGGCCTCGGTGCGACTGCCAGTAGCCGGCGGCCCGGCTCTGGCACTTGATTCTTTGCTGGTGGTGCGCGGCTGGGCCTGGGACCCGGAGCATCGAGCAGGGCGTAGCGCGCAGCAAACAGCGGCTGTAGCGACCCGGCGGGGGAGCCCCCGGAGTGCTCACGCCGCGCCAGTGGCGGCAATTCAATTACAAAAATAAGCGGCGTTATGAGGTGGGCTGCACCTGGTAGCAAGGTCGCAGAGTACAAGCAGCCATTTTCAGCGACTTTTTCAACTTGTAGACTCGTCGTGAAGTGAAAAGCGAAAGTAGCTAGCGCGGATTCTGGGTCGGTGTACGCTTTTTGACCGACTGGCTCCCCCTCTCAGTTGAGGAGAGGAGGCCAGCCTCAAAGGGGGCTCGTGAGGCGCCCACCAGAACGAGTAGGTAAGCAACTTGGCTGACTAAGCACTAGTTGAAAAATTCCGGGAGGCGATAGCTTTCTGGCTGCTACTTTTAAAGCGAGAAGCGCCTGCCACCGGCGTATCCTTCTTTTTCCCATGACTTTCCTTTCGAAGACTGGCTTGCTGACTACCTGCGCGGTTTCCTTGCTGTTGCTGTCCTTTTTGCCCAGGCCCCGGCTCGCAACTGATGGTGGCTGGCATAGTCTATTTGATGGGAAAACGCTGGCTGGCTGGAAAAAACTGGGTGGTACCGCCAGCTACACCGTTGAAAATGGTGCTATCGTCGGGACGACAGTCCTGAATTCGGGCAACACGTTTTTGGTGATGGAGCGGGAGTACAGTGATTTTGACCTGGAATTGGACGTCAAAATTGAGGGTTCACAAAACAACTCGGGCATACAGACGCGCAGTCACTTCGACTCATCGGCCCAGCCTGGTAAAGTGTACGGGCGGCAAGTAGAAATTGACCCCTCGGCGCGGGGCTGGTCGGGCGGTATCTACGACGAGGCACGCCGCCAGTGGCTCTACCCACTCGATTTGCACCCGCAGGCCAAAACGGCATTTAAGGCAGGCGAGTACAACCACCTCAAGATAGAATGCTTGGGCAACGAGACGAAAACGTGGCTGAACAATGTGCCCTTAGCCTACGTGGTAGACCCGGTAGACCCTAAAGGCTTTATTGGCTTACAGGTACACGGCATTACCGAGGCGGCGCAGGCGGGTAAGAAGGTGTACTTCAAAAATATTCGCATCAAAACGGCGAACCTGCAACCGAGTGCCTTTCCGGCCGACATCTATGTGGCCAACTTCGTACCCAACTACTTAACTGCCTACGAGCAGCAACACGGTTGGAAGCTCTTATTTGATGGGAAAACCAGCCGGGGCTGGCGCAGCGCCAGGGAAAAGAACTTTCCGGCGCAGGGCTGGCAGATAGCCCACGGCGCCCTGACGGTGCTGCCCTCGGAAGGGAAGGAGGCGGCCAACGGTGGCGATATCGTGACCACCGACGAATATAAGGCGTTCGACTTGTCGTTTGAGTTTAAGCTGACGCCGGGAGCCAACAGCGGGGTAAAGTATTTTGTGACACTGGCCGAGAAAACCGAGGGCTCGGCCATTGGCCTGGAATACCAGGTGCTCGACGATGCCCTGCACCCCGATGCCAAGCTGGGCCGCGATGGCGACCGTACCCTGGCCTCCCTCTACGATTTGAAAACGGCCGACAAGCCGGCGCGCTTCGTGCACCCCATCGGGGAGTGGAACGTGGGCCGCGTGGTAGTGTATCCGAATAACCACGTCGAGCACTACCTCAACGGGGCCAAAGTGCTGGAGTATGAGCGGGGCTCGGCCGAGTTTCGCAGTCTGGTAGCCCAGAGCAAATACCATGTGTGGCCCAACTTCGGCGAGGCCCCAGCCGGCCACTTGCTGCTGCAAGACCACGGCAACCGGGTATCGTTTCGCAGCATCAAGCTCAAAGAGCTGCGCTAATGCCGCTTAAGCTGGGCGCTCGCCTTGCAGCTGCGAGTAGATAGCCTGTATTTCCAGACGGTCTATGGGCTTATGAATGAGGCGCGTAACCAAGGCATAGGTTTTCGCCTTTTCCATGTCGGTCAGCGCCAAAGAAGAGGTAAGAATAAAAATATGGCAATGGCCGCGCAATAGATTCTCGTGCGGAGCCAACGCATCCAGAAATTGCCAGCCATTCATAAGGGGCATATTCAAATCCAGAAAGATGACGGCCGGCGTCTCGGCCGGGGGCTGCTGCAAAAGCACGGCCAGCGCTGCCTCCGCCGACTCGAAGGTGGAGATAGTAGTGGAAAACTGCTCTATTCGTAAAAGCCTTTTGGTAAGGTAGTTGGCTAGCGGGTCGTCGTCAATCAGGAACGTTTTCATACGTAGCTCAGCCAAAGTTCAGGGTAAAGCGCGTTCCCTCCTCGACTCGACTATGCACCTTTACGTAGCCACCCATGGCTTCGACGTGCGCTTTAACCAGAAACAAGCCGATACCCCGGCCTTCGGAAGTAGTATGAAAGCGCTTATATAGCTCAAACACACTATTGCCGGCTTTTTCGAGGTCGAACCCTAAGCCGTTGTCAGTCACCGTTACCTGGGTGCCCCGGCCGGGTGTGTGGGTAGCTGCGACCTCTATGCGTAGCGGACGCTGCTCGGAGCGGTACTTGATGGAGTTAGCCAGTAGATTATAAAAAATGCTGTGGAAATAAGCCCGGTTGCCGGGCAGCCGCAGCTCATCGGAAATCGCGCAGGTAATGCGGCCACCGCAGTCGAGCAGGGCCTGGGCCAGCGTCTGGCGCACTTGCTCGCACACGGCGGCCAGGTGCACGGGCTCGGGGCGACTTATCCGCGCCTTGCTGCGAATGGAGAGAATGGTATTAACATCGGCAATAATGGTGTCGAGCTGCTGCAAGCTGGTTTGTAGATGCCGCAGGGAGGTATCGAAGGCCGCTGAGTCTTTTATTTCGTGAGCAAGCAGGGTGGCAAAGCCTCGGGCATTGGCCAGCGGAGCCCGTAGGTTGTGCGAAACAATGTATCCGAATTGCTGCAAATCAGAATTTTGCTCAGACAGCTCCTGCGCCATCTGGCGTTGCCTTTCTTCCGCTTCCTTGCGTTCGGTAATATCCTGCATAGAGCCAATCATGCGCACGGCCCGGCCCGCTGCATCGCGGATAATATGGCCCCGGTCAAATACACTGGCCCAGGAGCCGTTGGCTCGCTGAAAGCGGTATTCCTTCTGCCAGTGCGTGCGGCGCGTTTCATGGACTATGCGCAGCAGGTCATGAACGGAGTGGGCCACATCGTCGGGGTGCACAAAGTCGGACCACTGCCGAAATTCGGTGGGGTTGCGGACCAGGTGATGGCCAAACAGGGCTTCGAAGCCTTCGCCCCAAAGCAAAGTGTTGGCGGCTATATTCCAATCGTAAATAGCATCGGTCGTAGCTTTCAGCACGTACATAAACCGCTCGTTGCTGGCCCGCAGGTCTTCTTCTATCTTTTTCTGCGCCGTCAGGTCGTACACATTGCCAACCAGCTGGATGCAGACACCAGCCTCGTTAAAAACCGGCGTCACCGACACTTCGCCTATCCGGCTGCCGGTAGGATACTCGGTCGTTTCCTGCCAGGTCACCCGCTGCCGGGTAGTAATAGCCTGGTGGTAATAGCGCAGCACCAGGCTCAGCGATGGCTCAGGGATAATTTCCTGCACCAGTCGGCCAACAACTTGAGCAACCGGCAAGCCGGTTGCCTTCTCAAAAGCCTGGTTGACCACTAAAAACCGGTACTGCTGCCGGGGCGATACGTCCAGTACAAAAAGCACGTCGGAGACGCTCTGGAAAATGACGGCCAGCTGCGATTGCTCCGGCTCTTTAAGCGCCGGAGCTGCCGGGGGCGCCGTTGGCGCGGGCCGGGCCTGCACCCCGATGCCGGTAAGCTCATGTGCATGGCCGAGCACCGGAAACGACGTAAGCAGCACCTTATGTGCCCGGCTGCCAAGGCCCGGCCAGTCTACTTCCAGGGTGAGCGCAGTGCCCTGCTGCGCTTTTTCAAGCCAGGCTTCGGCCGACGTGCGCTCGGCGGGGCCGAGCAGCCCGGTAAAGGCCCGCCCCCGAAGCGCCTCCGTGGTATAGCCAGTAAGATGAGTAAAGGCCTCGTTGAGCACCGTGAACTCACCCTGGCTATTCAACCAGAAGGCGGCTTCCCGGTAGAGCCTCGGCTGGGTATCTGAAGGCGTTGCGTCAAAGCTCATACCTCTTCAAAAAACTGCGTGACAGGCGAAGCTGCGCCAGAAATGCAGATGCCTTTAAGTAGCCCCGCAAACTACAGGGTAGCCAGGGTGGCAGAATGAACGACTTATCAAAGGTAATTTATGACTAAAAGAGGACAAGCCGGCTGGGGCGCACCGCTGAGCAAACCCTACCCCGGCCGGCTTGCGCCGGGCCCCCATGCTATAAGCCGCTCAGCAGCCTGTGCTGTTGAAAAACAAAGAACCCGCCCTGGCTGCGGCAACGCAGCGCAGACGGGTTCCTGCTAAAAGGCTATGCGCGTGGCTTACCAGAATACCGAGTACAGCGCCACAATAAGGCCCACCACCAGGGTGGCGCCGGCCGTGAACGTGGGGTTGGGGCGGAACATGCTGCGCTCGATTTCGAGGCCGTTGGTTTTTACGCCGCGAGCGTTTTCAAGCAGGCTGATGAGAACCATGCCGATAATGCAGAACACGAACACAAAGCCCATGCGGTCGAGGAAGGGAATCTCGTAGCGGCCGGCCACCGGCACCGAAAAGCCAAACGGCGCCAGAAACGAGAGGTCCATCATGCCCGGCAAAAACTTGAGCAGCACCGACAGCAGGAAGCCGCCGATGGTAGCAAACAGCGCCGCGCTCGACGTGGCTTTCTTCCAGAAAAAGCCCAGGATGAACATGGCGAAAATACCCGGCGACACGAAGCCCGTGTATTCCTGAATGTACTGGAAGCCGCCTTTCTTGTCGATGCCCAGGTTGGGCGCGATGAGTACGCCCAGAATCATAGCCACCACTACCGCGATTTTGCCCACGGCCACCATGCGCTTCTCCGAGGCATCCACGTTGAGCACCTTCTTGTACACGTCGAGGGTGAAGATGGTGGCGATGGAGTTGGCTTTGCCGGCCAGCGAGGCTACCACGGCCGCCGTGAGCGCCGCGAACGAAAGGCCTTTCAAGCCCACAGGCAAAATATTGAGCAGCACCGGGTAAGCGCGGTCGGGATTTAGCTCGCCGCCCTGCATCATCTCCGAGCCAAATACGTTTTGCTTGTACAGCACGTAGGCTGCAATGCCCGGCAGCACCACGATAACCGGCATCAGCAGCTTCAGAAAAGCCGCGAACAGCAAGCCGCCGCGGGCCGTGGGCAGGTCGGCCCCCAGCGCCCGCTGCGTGATGTACTGGTTGCAGCCCCAGTAGTTGAGGTTCACAATCCACATGCCGCCGAGCAGCACCGTGAGGCCCGGCAGGTCGATGTAGTTGGGATTATCCCGCTTGAAAATCATGTGGAAGTGGTCGTTGGCCTGCGTGGTGAGCAGGTGGAAGCCGTTGAGCACGCCGGTAGTGCCGTTGTGCTTCGCCACCAGATTCAGGGCCAGATAGGTAGTAGCCAGGCCGCCCAGAATAAGGAAAAACACCTGGATAACGTCGGTGAAGCCAATTACCTTCATGCCGCCCAGCGTGATAATGACGGCGAAGATGGCCAGCGCGTACATGCAGAAATTCAGGTTCAGGCCCGCGATGCTGCTCACGGCAATGGCCCCGAGGTAAAGAATCGAAGTCAGGTTGACCACCACATACAGCAGCAGCCAAAAAATAGCCATAATCATGGCCACCGTGCCGTTGTAGCGCTGGTGCAGAAACTGCGGCATGGTGAATATTCGGTTTTTAAGATATACCGGAATGAAAAACACCGCCACGATAATGAGCGTGATGGAGGCCATCCATTCGTAGGTGGCAA
This sequence comes from Hymenobacter baengnokdamensis, assembly GCF_008728635.1. Classification (NCBI taxonomy): domain Bacteria; kingdom Pseudomonadati; phylum Bacteroidota; class Cytophagia; order Cytophagales; family Hymenobacteraceae; genus Hymenobacter; species Hymenobacter baengnokdamensis. The sequence continues at coordinate 1,127,623 of NZ_CP044285.1, forward strand.
TGGCCAGGCCCATCTTGAAGCCCGAGCCCGACATGCCCACAAACTGCTCGGCCGAGATGTTGGAGGCGATGAGCGACGAGCCGATGGCCCACCACGTCAGCGACCCTTCCGCCAGAAAGTAGTCCTTGGAATCGCCTTCGATAGTGCCGTCGTGGCCGGTCTTGCGGTTGTAAATCCAGATGCCGTAGCCGGCAACTATCAGAAAATAAACGAAAAAGACTATGTAGTCTAGCGTAGCCAGCTGGTGCATAGGGCGGGAAAAAACGAATGGAAAACGAAAGTAGGGGAAATTTTGGCGGACCGGGCTATGCAATCGATTGCAATCGGATAAAGCCGGGTGTTAAGGCTCCAGGTGCCACCAGTCGACCAGCGCCGCGCCGGGCTTGGGGGCGCCCGCCGTGCCCAGGCAAAACAGGCCCAGCTTGGCGCCTACCCACTTGCCCTTGCGGGCAGTAAACTCGGTGCCCAGCGGCTGAAACCGGTTGCCGTCGAGGCTGTAGCTGAACTGGCACCGGGCCCCCGGCTGCACCGCCACCCGCAGGTACAGTGGCTGGCCGGCGGGCACTGTTACGGGCGCTGTGCTGACTTCGGGGCTGCCTTTGTCGGCCTGGAGGCAGGTGCGCTGGCTTAGCTGAATCTGGCCGCCCTGGCGGGTAAGCACGAGGCTGGCGTAGTCCATGCCCAGCACAACGAGGCCCGCCTGCTCGCCCTCATTTTGGGGGTGAAAGCTGAGCTTGGCCGTTGCCGTAAACTGCGGCGCCGGCAACTTTTGCAGCAGCAGATTGGGCACCAGCCATAGGTTCTTGGCCTCGGCGGGCGCGGGCACCGCGTTGAGTGTCAGCACGCCGGCGGTGGGAGAGGGTAGGGTGAGCCAGCCGGGCTGCGGGTCGGCCTGCCACTGCCATTGCAGGCCCAGCGTTTGGCTGGCAAACTCATCCGACGTGGCGGGCACGGCCACCGCTACCCTGGCCTGCACGGCGGGCTTGCGGTACGTGAGCACCGGCTCGCCGGTGCCGTCGCCGTCGGGGTCGAGGCCGATAACGGGCCAGTCGTTTTTCCAGGTCATGGGCTGCAGGTGCACCACCCGGCCGTAGGCGTCCTGGTCCTGGAAGTGCAGAAACCAGTCTTCCTTGCCATCGGGTGTATCGACCCACGCGCCCTGGTGCGGGCCGTTGATAGGGCTTTTGCCCTGCGCCAGCACGATTTTATCCTCATAAGGCCCGAATACGCTCTTGCTGCGCAGCGCCACCTGCCAGCCCGTGGGCACGCCGCCGCCCGGCGCGAAGATGTAGTAGTAGCCGTGGCGCTTGTAAAACTTGGGCCCCTCGATGGTCGGGTGGTGCTGGTGCCCGTCAAACACCAGCTTGTCGTCGCCCATAAGGCTCAGCCCGTCGGGGGCCATCTCACTGACGTTAATAACGCTCTTGATGCCCGCGCGGCTGCCCGCAAAGGCATGCACGAGGTAGGCACGGCCGTCGTCGTCCCAGAGCGGGCAGGGGTCAATCCAGCCTTTGGCAGCCTTTACGCACACCGGCGCCGACCACGGGCCGGCCGGGTTGCGGGCCCGCGTCACAAAAATGCCAAGGTCGGGGTCGGGATAATAGAGATAAAACTCTTTGTTGTGGTAGCGCAGCGCGGGGGCCCACACGCCGTTGCCGGGCTGCACCTGGTCGTAGCGCGAGCGCGGCAGCTGCACCGGCAGCGCGGTGCCGATAATGGTCCAGTTAACCAGGTCTTTGGAATGCAGAAGCTGCAGGCCCGGCACCGAGCTGAAGCTCGACGAAGTGAGATAATAGTCGTCGCCCACCCGCACCACGTCGGGGTCAGAGTAATCGGCGTACAGCACCGGGTTTTTATACTGGCCGTTGCCCAGGTCGGGCACCCAGGGCCCGGGGCTGGCAGGAGTTTGGGCAAAGGCCGTTAGCGCCAGGCTCGCAGCAGCCAGCGTAAAAAGCAGCGAAAAAAAGCGCATAAAGAACCAGAAATTGCCGGAATAACGGCTCAAGGTAGAAAAGCCACTGCATAAGCTGCCAGGAGCGCAGTAGGAGCACAGGACTACGCATTGGCCTGGCGTTGTAATTTTGTAGGCATACCTAATTTCTGTGCTTGTGAAAAAAGCGTTGTACCTCATCGGCTCGCCCAACCAAACCACGCAGATGCACCGCGTGGCCCAGCTGCTGGAAGATGAGTACGAGCCTTACTTCAGCCAGCTGTACTACGATGGCTGGATGCGGGGCTTCTACGAGTGGCTGCTGCGCAACAACATCCTGGATAAGACCATTGTGCAGGGCCTGGTAAAGGAGAAGGCCGACCGCTACGTGGCCCAGCACCAGCTGCGCCGTGACTTCGAAAACCGCGAGCTGGGGTATGCCTATGACCTTATCGTGTGCTGCTCCGACATTGTGGTGCCCTGGCCGCTGCTGAAGAAAACCAAGTCGGTGTTTGTGCAGGAAGGAATGACCGACCCGCTCAACCTGTGGGCGCGGCTCGTGAAACGCTTCACCAATTTTCCCATTCTGGCCATCGGCACCGCGCTCAATGGCATGAACAACTGCTGCGACATTTATTGCGTGGCCTCGCCCGGCTACGCCGAGCATTTCGAGAAAATCGGGGTCGATAAGGACAAGCTCGTCGTAACGGGCATTCCCAACTTCGACGACGTAGAAAAGCTGCGCAACAATAACTTTCCGCACCGCGGCTACGTGCTGGTGGCCACCACCGACATGCGCGAAACCTTTCGGCGCGACAACCGCAAAAAGTTTATCCGCCACGCCACGCGCATTGCGGCCGGCCGGCCCATGATTTTCAAGTTTCACCCCAACGAAGACATGGCCCGCGCCACGGCCGAGGTGCGCCAGTACGCGCCGCCCGGCACCCTCATCTTCACCGAAGGCAACACCGAGGAGATGATTGCCAACTCTGTGGAGCTGATAACGCAATACAGCACCGTGGCCTACGTTGGGCTGGCGCTGGGTATTCCGGTGCATTCCTACTTCGATGTCGAAGACCTCAAGCGTAAGCTGCCTATTCAGAACGGCGGCACCAGCGCCCGGCGCATTGCCGACATCTGCCGGCAGTTCGGGCGGTTTGAGGGGTCGGGCCCGCAGTTTTTAAAGCAGTACAAACCCCAGCCCGCACCTGAGCGCCAGGCGGAGCTCACCGAAGCCCGGCATTCCCGCTAGTAGCTAGTATTTTATGCTTACGCTCATTCAGGCCCGGCGCGGCTCTTCGCGCCTCCCCGATAAAGTCAGCCTCGACCTCTGCGGCCGGCCGCTGCTGGTGCGCCAGGTCGAGCGCATGCAGCGGGCCCGGCTGGCGGGCCATGTGGCCGTCATCACCACCGACGAGCCCGGCGATGACGCACTCGTTGAAATATGCAATAAGTACGATATTAGCGTTTTTCGTGGCAATGCCCTCGACCTGCTCGACCGCCACTACCAGGCCGCCCGGCACTTCGGCGAAACTGAGGCGGTAGTAAAAATACCGAGCGACTGCCCGCTCATCGACCCGGCTATTATTGACAAAGTGCTGTCACTATATACGGAAACTGTTGGGCAGTATGATTTCGTGAGCAATCTGCACCCCGCCACCTATCCCGATGGCAACGATGTAGAGGTAATGACCTTCGCGGCTCTCGAAACCGCCTGGCGCGAGGCGCGCCGCCCGCTGGAGCGCGAGCATACCACGCCGTTTTTTTGGGAGAATCCCGACCGCTTTCGCCTCGCCAACGTGACGTGGGAGACCGGCCTGGATTATTCCATGTCGCACCGGTTTACCATTGACTATCCGGCTGACTATGAGTTTATAAAAGCGGTATACGAAGCGCTTTATCCAGCAAATCCTCATTTTGGGCTGGAAGATATTCTGACTTTATTAAAACAAAGGCCGGACATTTACGCCTTAAACGCCGACTTGGCCGGTGTAAACTGGTACCGCAACCACCTCGACGAATTGAAAACCGTGGATGCGGGCAATACAAAGCAAGTATAAACCATTCTGTCATGCTGACGAAGGAAGCATCTTATCACGGCTGCCTTCGCCAGAATTAGTTAGCCCCCGAGTGCTGTGAGCGTGATAAGATGCTTCGCAGGCTCAGCATGACAATTGCCTTATGACTACCGAAAAAAAACAAGCGCTCTCCGAGCTCGCCCTGCGCGTGCGCGAGCACATCGTTCGCCTCAGCACCGATGGCGGCTGCTTTACCGGGGCTTCGCTGAGCTGCGCCGACCTGCTGGTGTATCTCTACGCCGACTTCCTCAATGTAAATCCGGGTAACCTCCAGGACCCCGAGCGCGACTATCTTTTCCTGAGCAAGGGCCACGACGTGCCGGCCCTTTATGGCACCTTTGCCGAGCTGGGCTTCATGCCGAAGGAGCGGCTGCAAAACCACCTGAAGTCGAACGACTCCATCTATTGGCACCCCAACCGGAATGTGCCGGGCGTCGAGTTTCACTCGGGCTCGCTGGGCCACCTGCCGAGCGTAGCGCTGGGCGTGGCGCTGGATGCCCGCCTGCGCGGCCAGCAGCAGCACGTCATCGTCATCACCGGCGACGGCGAGCTGAACGAGGGCACCTGCTGGGAAGCCCTGCTCGTAGCCAGCGCCCACAAGGTGAACAACCTGACTATCGTGGTGGACCGCAACCACTTCCAGGCCAACATCGCCACCGAAGACCTCATTCCGCTCGAGCCGCTGGCCCCCAAGTTTGAGGCGTTTGGCGCCGTGGTAAAGCGCATCGACGGCCACGACTTTACGGCCCTGGAAGAGGCCTTTACGGCCCTGCCGTTCAGCCCCGACAAGCCCTCGGTTATCATCTGCGACACGGTGCGCGGCCGGGGCCTGCCCAGCATCGAGCGCCGGGCCGACCGCTGGTTCTGCAATTTCTCGAGTGAGGAAATCACGTCGCTGCTCAAGGAGCTGCACAGCCAGGAAGCCACCAAGCTCACGAGCGAAACCCTGACCGTCCGATAATCGCAGATTTAACGGATTTAACGGATTGCGCAGATACGCTTGGCTGCGCCAAGCTGACTACGCGGACGTTACCCGTTAAGCTGCGAGCGTGGCTCAGCCAGTCGCTTACCCATTACCTGCCATTGTCAGCGTAGTCAGCTTGCGCAGCAAGCGTATCCGCGCAATCCGTTAAATCCGTTAAATCTGCGGTCATGAATTACGAACAGCTTATCCACGAAACCGCCCTGGCCGACGAGCGCCTGCTGGTGATGACGGCCGAAAACCGCGCCCTTATCCGCAACCTGCCCGGCCCACTGGGGCCGCGCTTCATCGACACCGGCATTACCGAGCAAACCATGATTGGCGCGGCGGCCGGCCTGGCCCTGCGCGGGCGCGTGCCGGTAGTGCACGCCCTGGCGACGTTCCTCACGCTGCGGGCGTTTGAGTTTATCCGGACCGATGTGGGAATTCCGCACTTACCGGTGAAAATCAGCGCGTTCGTACCCGGCTTTCTCTCCGACGGCAACGGCCCGACCCACCAGGCCATTGAGGATGTTTCGCTCATGCGCGGCATTCCGGGCATGACGGTTTTCGCCCCCGCCGACGAGCAGGATATGCTGGCCATGCTGCCCGCTATCTGGGCCTCGCCCGACCCCGCTTACCTGCGCGTCAATACCCGGCCCGCTACTTACCAGCACACCCCGTTTGAAATCGGTAAGGCTGAGATTGTGAGCGAAGGCAAGGACATCACCATCCTCACCTACGGGATGCTGTTTGAGCAGGCGCTCATTGCCAAAGACTTACTCACCCAGGCGGGCTACTCGGTGGGTCTCGTTAACCTGCGCAGCCTCAAGCCCTTGGATGAGGCCGCCGTACTGAACGTAGTGAAAGCCGGCAGCCTGGTCGTGACCCTGGAAGACCATTTCCAGACCGGCGGCCTCTACTCTATTCTGGCCGAGCTGCTGCTCGAACACGAACTGACCGCCAAGGTGCTGCCGCTGGCCCTGAAGGAGCGCTGGTACAAGCCCGGCCTGCTGAGCGAAGTGCTCGAATACGAAGGCTTTACCGGCCAGCACATTGCCCGCCGCATCGGCGAGCGCCTGGGCGGCGGCGCGCATACCTTTGGCGCCAAAACCAAAGTGGTTGAAAACGAATTTGCCGAGTAATTTTTCAGATGTGAAGATGTGTGGAATGTGGGAATGTGAAAATATTCTTTAACAGGAAGCAGGTAGCGATAGCCAACTAATTCATTTTCACATTTCCCACATTCCGCACATTTCCACCTTTAAAAGATGAATTTCCCCAAATCCGACGACCTCTACGCCCGGGCGCAGAAAATCATGACCCCGGTTACCCAGACCCTTGCCAAGGGGCCGGGCCAATACACCAAGGGGGCTAGTCCCAAGTACGTGAAGCGCGGCAAGGGCTCGCACGTGTGGGATGTGGACGGTAACGAATATATTGACTACCAGATGGGTATTGGTCCGCTCAGCCTGGGCTATGCTTATCCGCGGGTCGATGAAGCCATTAAGGCGCAGCTGGAGGATGGTATTACCTTCTCGATGATGCACGAGCTGGAAGTAGAGGTGGCGGAGCTGATTCACGAGATTATCCCGAATGCCGAAAGCATCCGCATCTCCAAAACCGGGGCCGACGTGTGCTCGGCGGCGGTGCGCGTGAGCCGGGCCTTCACCGGCCGCAAGGACGTGCTGTGCTGCGGCTACCACGGCTGGCACGACTGGTACATCGGTACCACAAGCCGCGACAAGGGCATTCCTCAGGAAAGCAAGGACCTGGTGAGCGCGTTTGAGTACAACAACCTCGACTCGTTCAAGGAGCTGCTGACCCCGGACGTGGCCTGCGTTATCCTGGAGCCGTTTATCTTCGACGCGCCCAAAGACAACTTCCTGCACGAAGTAGCCCGCCTCTGCAAGGAGAACGGCACGCTGCTGATTTTCGACGAGATGTGGACCGGCTTTCGCATCGCCATCGGCGGCGCGCAGGAGTATTTCGGCATCACGCCCGACCTCGCAGTTTACTCCAAGGCCTGCGCCAACGGCATGCCCATCGCGCTGCTGACGGGCCCCAAAGACGTTATGCAGCTGTTTGAGCAGGACGTATTTTTCTTCACCACCTTCGGCGGCGAAGCCCTGAGCCTGGCGGCTACCATTGCTACCATCAGCGAGATGCGCGAGAAAAACGTGCCCGCGTTCCTGGCCAGCCAGGGCAATAAGCTGAAGGAAGGCTACAACAAAATTGCCGCCGACCTCGGCCTGAGCCAATACACCAAGTGCTACGGCTACGACTGCCGTAGTATCGTCACCTTCGATGCCAGCGCCGGCAACCCGCTGGAAGTGAAAGCCTTCGTGCAGCAGGAGCTTTTCAAGCAGGGCATTCTGTGGGGCGGCTTCCACAACATGAGCTTCTCGCACACCGACGAAGACGTGGCCAAGACGCTGGCGGCCTACGAAGCCGTGCTGCCCCTGCTGAAGGACGCCATCGAAAAAGGCGACGTAGCCAGCCGCCTCGAAGGTGAGCCGGTAGAGGCCGTATTCCGCAAGGTGACCAATGCCGCGCCGGTGAAGGCGAAGTAGGCTTTTGCTGCCCGTTAACGCAGGTGCCTCACCCCTAGCCCCTATCCGACAAGGAGATGGGCTAAGGGTGAGGCACCACGTAAAAACGACAACCATATGAATTTCTTCGACTTAACCAATAAAACGGCCATCGTAACGGGCGCGTGCGGCCTTATTGGCCAGAAGCACTGCGAAGCCCTGGCCCTGGCCGGCGCCAACGTGGTCGTGGCCGACCTGCACCTCGACAAAGCCCGCGAAGTAGCCGCCGGTCTGCCCGGCGGGATTCACTTGCCGCTGGCCGTAGACGTAACCTCGCCCGAGTCGCTGGCCGCCGCCCGCGACGCCATTATCGAGCGCTTCGGCCACCTCGATATTCTGGTGAATAATGCCGCCATCAACGACATGTTTGAGAACCCGGCCCTGGCTGCCGACCTCAGCAAGTTTGAGAATTTTCCACTCGCTACGTTTCGGCAGGTGCTGGACGTGAACGTGACCGGTATTTTCCTCGCCGCGCAGGTATTCGGCACGCCGATGGCCGAGCAAGGCAGCGGCTCTATCATCAACGTGGCCAGTACTTATGGTATCGTGGGCCCCGACCAGAGCATCTACCGCAACGAAGCCGGCGAGCAAACCTTTTATAAATCACCATCTTATCCCATGACCAAGGGCGCGGTGGTGAATTTTACCCGCTACCTGGCCGCCTATTGGGGCGCCAAGGGCGTGCGCGTGAATACGCTCTCGCCGGGCGGCGTCGAAAACAGCCAGGATGCCTTCTTCGTGAAGCAGTACAGCGCCAAAACCCCCCTAGGCCGCATGGCCCTGCCCACCGACTACCAGGGCGCGGTGGTATTCCTCGCGTCCGATGCCTCGGCCTACATGACCGGCGCCAACCTGGTGGTAGATGGCGGCTGGACCGCCATTTAGGTGTTAATTTCGGCTATTATTTCACCAGAATTTTATATGAAGCACGCTGACCTGGCTGCCAAAGCCCGCCGCATCAAGCTGCTACTTACTGATTGCGACGGCGTGCTGACCGATGGAGGCGTGTATTACGGCGAAAGTGGTGAAGTATTAAAAAGATTTAATATTCGCGATGGAATGGGTGTGGAGCGCCTGCGGGCCGTGGGCGTCGAAACGGGTATCGTGACCGGCGAGCGCTCACCTTCGGTGCAGAAGCGGGCCGATAAGCTGAAAATCAGTGAGTTGCACCTCGGCATCAAGGACAAGGCTACTTTGCTGGGTGAGATTCTGGCCCGCCTTGGCCTCACGGCCGAGCAGGTGGCTTTCCTGGGTGATGATACCAACGACGTGGAAATTCTGGGCCTGGTGGGTCTGGCGGCCTGCCCCGGCGATGCCACGGTTTTTGCCCGTAGCGCCGCCGACTACCGCTGCCAGGCGCACGGCGGGCACGGCGCTTTCCGCGAGCTGGCCGAGCTGATTATCAGCTGCCAGACCGGCGGGCAGCCTGCCACCCACGACGAACATTCTGAATAATTTTGACCGGTGGGCGCGCCGACTATTTCTTCCACTCATTTTCTCTTCATTCTACCCAATGAGTATCGTTCAAATCAAGAAAAACCGCGCTATCGGCCCCGGCCAGCCGTGCTACATCATTGCCGAAATCGGCATCAACCACAACGGCTCGCTCGATATTGCCAAGCAGCTGATTGACGCGGCCGTAACCGCCGGCTGCGACGCGGTGAAGTTTCAGAAGCGCACCCCCGAGCTGTGCGTCCCCAAAGACCAGTGGGAGAAAATGCGCGATACCCCCTGGGGCCGCATGAGCTACATCGACTACAAGCGCAAAACCGAGTTTGGCCAGCAGGAATACACGGCCATCGACGATTACTGCAAGGCGCGCGGCATCGACTGGTTTGCCTCGTGCTGGGATGAGCCGTCGGTCGATTTTATGGAGCAGTTTCAGCCGGTGCTCTACAAAATGGCCTCCGCTTCGCTCACCGACAAGCCCCTGCTCGACCGCGTGCGCGCCACCGGCCGCCCGCTAATGCTGAGCACCGGCATGAGTACCCAGCAGGAAATCACCGACGCCGTGGCCTACGTGGGGCTTGATAACCTGATGATTGCCCACTCTACCTCGGCTTACCCCTGCCCGCCCCAGGAGCTGAACCTGCGCATGGTGCAGACCCTGATGGCGCAGTTTCCGGGCACGCCCATCGGCTACTCGGGCCACGAAACCGGCCTCAGCACCACCGTAACGGCCGTGGCGCTGGGTGCCACCTTCGTCGAGCGCCACTTCACCCTCGACCGCGCCATGTGGGGTTCCGACCACGCGGCCAGCGTAGAGCCCGGCGGCATGGCCAAGCTCGTGCGCGACATCCGCGACACCGAAGCCGGCCTCGGCGACGGCGTGAAAGTGGTGTACGAAAGCGAGAAAGAGCCCCTGCGTCGCCTGCGCCGCGAGGTGTCGGCCGCGTAGAGTGCTTTAATCCTGAGGTTAAAAAGAACGTCATGCTGAGCCTGCCGCAGCATCTCTACCTCGCCGTTAGAATTACTACTCTATACGGCGCGAGCGAGATGCTTCGGCAAGCTCAGCATGACGTTCTTATTTAGAGCGTTCTTATTTTTACAGCAAAGCCTATTCCCTGGCCGCCAGGCGAACATTCCAGTGCGCCCGGCAGTTAGGCCCATAGTTATCACGTAGTTTAGTTGCTATGTTAGCGTCGATAAGCGAGTTTTATCACAGCCTCAACGCCGTAGGGCGCACTACCTTCATTACCACGCCCATTCTGCTGCTGGCGGTGGCGGTTCTGCTGGTGCTGGAGCGCAAAATCCCGTATCGCAAGGGTCTGCCGTTTTTCCGCGAGGGCTTGTTCGTCGACTTGTTCTGGTACACGCTGGTGCAGAGCTACTTTCTGCAAATAGTAATTTTTGGCTTCATCATCGCGCCGCTGGCCGCGCACTTCGGGGCGCGGTTTCACCTGCTGAGCAGCTGGCCGGTGGCGGCGCAGGTGGGCTTTTTTGTGATAACCCACGACTTTTACATCTACTGGTTTCACCGCTTCCAGCACAGCAGCGCATTTTTCTGGCGCACCCACGAGGCGCACCACTCGGGCAAGCAGGTAGACTGGCTGGCCGGCTCGCGCTCGCACATCATGGAGATTGTCATCAATCAGACCATTGAGTTTGCGCCCATTATTTTGCTGGGTGCGAACCCGATAGTGGTGCCCATTAAGGCGCTGATTGATGCAGTCTGGGGCATGTACATTCATGCCAACATCGACGTGAAATCGGGTAAGCTGCAGTATGTTGTCAATGGCCCCGAGATGCACCTCTGGCACCACGCCGACCACGAGGAAGTGTACTATGCCAACTTCTCGACCAAGTTCGCGGTCTGGGACTGGCTGTTTGGTACCGCTTTTTTGCCCCAGAACCGCAAGCCCGAGCGTTGGGGCCTGCCCTATGCTTTTCCGAAAGACTATTTTGCCCAGCATGCCTTTTCCGTAGTTCGCTTCGATGAAGCCGCGCTGGCCGAAAAATCGAGGCTGTTTCGCTATTACCACGGCCTGCGCTGGCGCGTATTGGGCTGGCTGGGCAACCGAATGCCCGCCGCCAAAGTATTGCAGGGCTGGGAGGTGCCCGAGGAGGTGCATACTACTGTGCCCGCCCCGCGCCCCGGTGGCAACCCTTCCGGGGCTGCGCCCGTTGCTCCTGCCTTAGCCGATTCTTCTCGCCCCGTTGCCACTGCCGCCTCTTGACTTTCAGCTTCAACCCCGCCTGGCTTTACCTGCTGCTGGCTTCCGTGATGGAAGTGTGCTGGAACTACAGCCTCAAATACACGAGTGTGGCCAAGATTAAGGCCATCGACTGGTCGCATTTCTTCGCCGCTCCGGCTGGTATTACTACTCTGCTGCCCGCTATCGGCTACGTGGGCTTTGGTGTAGCCAACGTATTCTTTTTCTCCAAGGCCCTCAACGTAATACCCGCCTCCACGGCCTTCGCTATCTGGATGGGCATCGCCCTGGTAGGCATCAAAATCGTGGATACGCTGGTACTCAAAGAAGCTTTCCAGTGGGCGCACGTCTTCTATATTGGCTGCATTCTGGTTGGCATCATCGGACTGAAACGAACTTCGTAACAAGCTCAGTTAGCGAGTAGTTAATGATTGCCATGTCCGCTACCTTTGGCGATGGATAACCGCGCCGCTATGAAAAAGGACCTGCACAACATATTTGGCAAGGTATCGCTGTCTATTGAGTATGACCGCGCCAACCACCTCATTTACAATGATTGGCAGGGGTACCAAACGCTCGAAAGCATCATACTCGGGGCCAATGCCTACCTCGATGAGCTGGTGCGCTACAAGTGCCCCTACCTGCTCAACGACAATACCAACCTGATGGGTCCCTGGGACCACGCCGTAACCTGGATTGCCGAAGACTGGACGCCCCGCGCCATTGCCCTGGGCCTCACGCACTTCGCGCACGTCGTCAGCTCCGAGTCGTTTGCCGCCCTTTCGGCCGAAGCCATGTTTACCAGCATCGGCACCAGCTTTCAAATGCGCATCTTCGGCAGCCGCACCCAGGCCCGCCAGTGGCTACGCGATGCGCAGCAGGCCGCCAAAGTATTGGGCTAGCGTAAGAAAGTGGATATAATATAGTAAATATACTATATAACAAAAGGCTGCCTCTTACGGGGCAGCCTTTTGTTATAAGGTGCAGGCGGGCAAATTAAGCCGCGGCCTGCTTGGCAAACTGCACGTTGATGGTCAGCTTCACGTCGTCGCCGAGCACGATGGCGCCGGCTTCGGTGATGCCGCCCCAGGTCAGGCCGTATTCCTTGCGGTTTACTTTGCCCGTGATTTCGAAGCCGGCCTTGGTGTTGCCGTAGAAATCGACGGCCGTGCCGCCGTATTCCACGTCGAGAGTAACCGGCTTGGTGACGTCCTTCATGGTGAGGTTGCCCACAAGCTTGTACTCATTGCCGCCCGTTTTGGTAAACGAAGTCGACTCAAACTTAATCTGCGGATACTGCGCGGCATTGAAGAAGTCTTCGCCTTTCAGGTGCTGGTCGCGCTGCTCCTGATTCGTGTCAACGCTGTTCACATCGAGCGTAAACTCAATCCGGGCATTCGAGAAGTCATCGCCCTCGGTCTGGGCCGTGCCCTGAAACGTTTTGAACGAGCCGGTAACGGTAGAAATTACCAGGTGCTTGATTTTAAACTGCACTTCGGAGTGCATCGGGTCCAGGACCCATTTGGTAGTAGCCATGCTGAAAAGGAAAAGGGTGAAAAGTTGACCAAAGATACGCCTTTTTTTTAAATCATGTACCAACATCAATTATTTATTTCACGTGCTTACTGTAACTTGCTCCTATGCGAAAATTGCTTGCGGCGCTGGCTTGCTGGATTTCTATTAGCACCTCGGCTTTTGCCCAGAGTTTGCCTGTCCTTAGCCAAAACCCACCGCCGCTGCACTGGCGCGAGCTGCGGAGCCCGCACTTCCGGGTACTGTACCCGGCCGGCCTCGATACGGCGGCCCAGCGCACGGCCAGCCGGCTGGAGGCCGCGCACGACCCGGAAGGGGCCACGCTGGGTGTGCGGGCCCGGCCCATTGCGGTGGTGATGCAAAACCAGACGACCGTCAGCAACGCGTTCGTGACGTTTTTGCCGCGCCACGCCGAGTTTTTTATAACCCCCGACCAGGGGCAGGGCCTGGGCACCGTCGACTGGCTCGATGGGCTGGTGGTGCACGAGTTTCGGCACGTCAATCAGTTCGACAAGGCGCGGCAGGGTTTTGGGCGGGTGGTGGTGCCGCTGCTGGGCGATGGCGGGCTGGGCGTGGCGGCGGTGGGCGTGCCGCAGTGGTTTTTTGAGGGCGACGCGGTGGGTTCCGAAACGGCGCTCACGCGCAGCGGGCGCGGGCGCATTCCGTATTTTGGCCTGGGCCTGCGGGCCAACTTGCTCGATGGGCGGCTCTACAGCTACCAGAAGGCGGTGAATGGCTCGCTGCGCGATAACGTGCCCGACTGGTACGTGCTGGGCTATTACTTAACTTCTTATGCCAAAGCACACTACGGCCCCGCTGTATGGAGCCAGGTGCTGGACCGGTACTACCGGTTTCCGTTTTATCCTTTTTCCTTTTCCAACAGCCTGCGGCGAACTACGGGCTTGCGCGTCGAGGACCTTTACGCCCGCACTATGCACGAGCTGGACTCGACCTGGCGCGGGGCCCAGGCTGCGCGCCTTGCCAGGGAGCCGGCTTTCCCGCCGGTGCACGAGCTGGCCGGACAGGCCGTAACGCGGGTATTTACGCAGTATCAATACCCGCAGTACGTGAATGACAGCACGGTGCTGGCCCTGAAAAGTGGCCTCGGCGACATTCAGCGCCTGGTGCTGCTGGGCCGCCACGGGCGTGAGCGCCGGGTGTTTACGGTAGGCTCGCTCAATATTCCGGAGATGCTGTCGGTTGGTGGCGGCAGGGTCGTGTGGCCCGAATTTCGGCAAAATCCCCGCTGGGGGCAGCAAATATATTCAGAATTAAAGATATTCGACCTGGCTACCGGCCACCTCAGGCGCCTGGGCAAGGGCCAGCGCTACGCGGCGGCCGCCCTCTCACCCGATGGGGCACGCCTGGTGGCCGTGCGCACCGATGAGGCCTATCACCACGCGCTGGTAATTCTGGATGCCACGAACGGCGCTGTTATCACTACGCTGCCCAACCCGCATAATGATTTTTACCAGCAGCCGCGCTTCACGCCCGATGGCCGCCGCGTGGTGGTGGTAGCGCTCAGCGCCGCCGGCAAAACCCTGAAGCTGCTCGACACTACTACCGGGCAGTCGGCCAACCTGCTGCCGGTGGCCAATGTCAACCTGGCTAATCCGCAGCCCTGGGGCGACTACGTGCTGTACAATTCGCCCCAGTCGGGGGTAGATAATATCTATGCCGTGCGCCTCAGTACGGGCCAGACCTACCAGGTAACGAGCCGGCCGGTGGGCGCCTACCACGCCGCAGTATCTCCCGATGGCCGCCACCTGGCCCTGCACGACTACCGCGCCACCGGGGCCCGCGTGGTCGAAATGCCCCTTGACCCGGCTACCTGGACGGCCCTTACCGCGCCGGCCCGCACCGATGAGCCCGAGCCCTACGCCGATGCCCTGACGGCCGGCGAACCCGGCGCGGCGCGTATGCGCCAGCTGCTGGCTTCGCCCGACTCGGCGGGGCCGCGCTACGGGGTGCGGCGCTACCGCCCGCTGGCGCACGCCTTCCGGGTGTTTAGCTATGGGGTAGTGCAGAGCCCGGCCGGCAACACGGTGAGCGCAGGGCTGCGCTCGCAGGATTTTTTAAGCACTACCCAGCTATTTGCCGGGCTGAGCTTTGACCAGACCGAGCGCACGCTGGCCGCGACCGGTGCGCTCAGCTATCAGGGGCGCTTTCCGGTGCTGGATGTGGAGGCGACTTACGGCGGGCGCAATGCCGCGCGCTACTTCGACCGCAACCAGAGCCGCAGCAATCCGCTCGATAGCCTGCGCACTACCCGGTGGCAGTATGCCCGCCTGCTGGCCGGGGTGCGCATTCCGCTGGTGCTCACGCGCTCCAAGTATTTGCAGGCGCTTACGCTGGGCGCGTATTACCTGCACGAGCAGGTGTATAACTACGAGCCGACCTTCCGCAGTATCAGCGAAACCGGCCCGACTACGCCGCTGCACGCCATTCAAGCCAGCCTGAGCTATGCCAGTCAGCTCAAGCAGAGTGCCCGCGACGTGGCTCCGCGCGCCGGGGCTACGCTGCTGGCTACGTACCGCACCACGCCTTTCACTACCAACCTGCAGGCAACGCAGGTGGGCGTGCAGGCGGCGGTGTACCTGCCGGGCCTGGCCCGGCACCAGGCGCTGCGGCTGCGCGGCGGCTACCAGTACCAGCAGCAGAACCAGTACAGCTTTGCGGCGGCCATCTCCTTTCCGCGAGCCGAAACCAGCTACGTCAGCTTCGACCGCCTGGCCGTGGGCAGTGCCGATTATTACCTGCCGCTGGCCTTCGTGCACTGGTCGGTGGGGCGGGTATTGTACGTGCAGCGCCTGCGGGCTACGGCGTTTGTGGATGTGGCGCAGGGCC
The DNA here is from genome assembly GCF_008728635.1 of Hymenobacter baengnokdamensis. Classification (NCBI taxonomy): domain Bacteria; kingdom Pseudomonadati; phylum Bacteroidota; class Cytophagia; order Cytophagales; family Hymenobacteraceae; genus Hymenobacter; species Hymenobacter baengnokdamensis. The sequence continues at coordinate 1,143,216 of NZ_CP044285.1, forward strand.
AGCTGCTGCGGCAGCAGGCCACCATAAACTACTGCAACAGCGGCGCCGATTTGATGGCCCTGTTCAACGTCTTTCACCTGCGCACGCCCATCGAAGCCGGCGTGCGGGTGGCGTACAGCAATATTTTGCAGGGCTGGGTGGTGCAGCCGCTGGCGTTTAATGTGCGGCTGTGAGGCAGGGCTACGCCGGGGGCGCAAGCCGGATAAGGTAAGCGGTTTCCTCGGCTACGTCGGCTCGGGCCAGGGCCGATTCCTTTATCAGCAGCACGCTCGAAAACAAGAGCAGCGTGGCTCCCAGCACGCTCAGCAGCGCGATTATCCAGGTAGCCGAGCTGTTGACCAGCTCAAAGACCCCGATGCTGAAAATGCTGGCAATGAATATGCTGAGCGTCAGGTGCAGGGTAGTCATGGCTTGCTGAAGCAGGCGGGCGCGCCGGGCGGCAAATACAAGCTGCTGGGTGAGGTGCGCGCGCTCGGCCGGGTCGGGCGTAGAAGTAGCTGCCTGCTGCTGGTGCTGGCGCAGCTGCTGGGCCACTTCGCGCTGCCGGTCGAGGCTCCGGCTCAGGCGCTGCGAGGTGGTAAGAATAAGCGAGCCGCACGCCGACACCAGGATGGCCGGCGTAAACATGGCCGAGAGAATCGAGAGCGTGCCGGAAAGATTGGCCATAGCAGCAAAGCAGAAATAATACGTGGGGGCGTTGGGCAGCCAGTGCCGGCGGGCCTACACAATCGCTTTCTCCTCTACTTCCCGCTCTTTGAGCCGCGACTTCGTTTTGCCGATGATGTAGCGCATGCCTTTGTCCTGGGTTACGTAGTTCCAGGCCCAGGTCAGGAACACGGCCAGGCGGTTGCGGAAGCTCACCAGGGCCAGCACGTGAATAAAGCTCCAGGTGAGCCAGCCGAGCCAGCCCGTGAGGTGATACTGCTTGTTAAATAGCTGAATGTCGGCCACGGCGCGGTGCCGGCCAATGGTGGCCATGGCCCCCTTGTCGTCGTAGACAAAAGGCTGCATCGGCTGCCCGGCAATGGCCCGCTTGATGTTTGCCCCCAGCGTCTCGCCTTGCTGAATGGCGGGCTGCGCTACTTGCGGGTGGCCTTCGGGATAGGTGGGCGTGGCCATCTGGGCAATATCGCCAATGGCGAATATACTGCTATACCCGGCCACCCGGTTAAACTCGTCTACCTGATAGCGGTTGGAGCGCAGCAGCGCGGCCGGGTCGAGGCCCGCCACCGGAGCGCCCGTAACACCCGCCGCCCAGATGAGGGTGCGCGTGATGAGCTTGTCGCCGCTTTTGAGCGTTACGGTGTAGCCGTCGTAAGACGTTACCCGGTTGTCGAGCCACACCTGCACCCCCAAATCCTTCAGGTATTCGAGCGATTTGGCCGAAGCTTCGGCCGACATGCCTTTCAGCAGCACCGGCCCGCTCTGGATGAGGTGGATGTCCATCTCCTTGAAATCCAGCTCGCGGTAATCGCGCGGAAATACGTGGGCCCGCAGCTCGCTCAGCGCCCCGGCCATTTCGACGCCCGTGGGGCCGCCGCCCACAATCACAAAGTCGAGCAGGCTGTTGAGCTGCTCCACATCGCCTATTTGCAGCGCCTGCTCGAAGTTGGAGAGCAGCGTGTTGCGCAGCTCAATGGCATCGCTGACACTCTTGAGGCTGATGGAGTTGCGCTCCATCTCCTTATCGCCAAAGTAATTGGACGTGGCGCCGGTAGCCAGCACCAGGTAGTCGAAGCGCAGCAGCCCGATGGTGGTTTCAACCACCTGCGCCGTGGCGTCTATCGACTTTACTTCGGCCAGCCGGAAGTAAAAATTCTCCTGCTCACTCAAAATCTTGCGAAACGGCGACACGATGCTGTCCGCATCGAGCCCGGCCGTAGCCACCTGGTAGAGAAGGGGCTGAAAGGCGTGATAGTTCTGCTTATCGATAAGCACTACCTGCACCGGCGCATCGGCCAGGGCCTTGGCCAGCGCCAGTCCGCCAAAGCCGCCGCCCACAATAACAACGCGGGGCTTGCCCAGGTCTTCAATTTTGGTGAGTCCTTCCATGATTAAGCAAAGATGCGGACGCGGCGGCTCACCGCCCGGTAATTGCCAGCCAATACGCGCGGCCCCGGCTTCGCGTTGGGCTGCGCCGGGCCAATAAGCTCGACATAACCCGGGGCCGCCGGAAACGGTATGCAGCTAGCTCACCATCTTTTCCTTTTCCTGTTTCTTATGAAAAACCTACTGCTGGGCCTGGCCCTGGCTTGCGGAGCCGGGCTAAGCGCCTGCACGTCTGCCGTCAATGTGGAGCAGCGTGCCGATGTTAACTTCAGCAAGTATCGCACTTTTGACTTTGCCGATACGGAAGTAAAAACCAATGGCGACCATAACCCGCTGCTGCGTAGCCCTATCGCCCAAGACCATATCAAGCAGGCTATTGCCAGCGAACTAGCTAAGCGCGGGCTGCGGCAGGTCGACAGCAATCCCGACTTTCTCATCACCACCCATACCTACGTGGAGCAGGCCGAGCGCACCGTGACCGATAACCTGCCGCCGGCCGGCTATGCTTATCCGTATGCCATGTCGTACCGGGGCCGGTTTTTGCCCATCAACTACGGGGCGTGGTATACGCCGGCCTATTACCAGACTGCCCACACCGAGCAGTACCGCGAAGGCACTTTGGTGCTCGATTTCATCGATGCCCGCACCAATAACCTCGTGTGGCGCGGCTCCATAGCCGACCCGGTCGATGACCCCGCCCGCCTGGGCAGCGACTTCAGCAAAGCAGCCAAGGAGATTCTGGATAAGTTTCCGGCGGGCGATAAGAAGTCTTAATATATAAAAAACAACATGTTTGGCGCGTCGCTGGCCCGAAGGCCGGCGACGCGTTTGCGTTCAGGGCTGTCCAGGCCGGCTCAGCTGCTCAGCTGCAGGCCGTGGGCCATAAAGCGCCGGTAGATGCCGGCCAGGATTTCGCTCTTGGTGAGCTGCTCCTGCCGGATATTCATCACCCAGAACAGCACTTTCAGCTCATAGTCTTTGCCGTTGATGTCGTTGAGCAATATCTCGGGCGGCAGGTTAGGCATGGTGTAGGGGCTGCTTTTGATTTCTTCCTGAATTTGCTCGCGGGCGGTTTGCAGGTCGGTTTCGAGGTCGGTGCCGGGGGCCAGCTTCAGTACCAGGTCTACGCGAATGTGGTCGTTGGTGCGCGTCCAGTTGATGACGTGGCTCGACAGCAGGTCGCCGTTGGGCACGATAATCTCGGAGCCCGTGGGCGAGGTAAGCTTGCTGGAGCGGATGCCGATATCCTGCACCCGGCCCGACTTGCCAGCCACCTCAATAAAGTCGCCCACGTGAAACGGCCGCTCAAAAATGAGAATAATACCCGAAACCAGATTGTTGACAATGCTTTGCAAGCCCAGGCCGATACCGACGCTCAAGGCCCCGAACACGATGGCAATCTTGCTCAGGGGTAGCCCCGAGGCCGTGACGGCCAGGCCCACCCCGACCAGCACCAGAAACAGCCGCAGGGCTACCAGCCACGAGCCCCGGTGGCGCGCGTTGGTGTCAGCCTCTTCACCGATTTCGCCAAAAAAGTAGCCGATGTACTGCTGGAGCCGCGCCGAAACGTAGAGAATAAAAAAGAACAGCGCCACGTTGCCCAGCGTAAACTGCGTGCTGCCCAGCACCCGCGGGGCCGTGAGCAGGTTGCTAATGGCCTTATAAAGCACGCCTTGCAGCGCGAGGTTGGCCGTGAAAACCAGCAGCCACATGCCTCCCACCACCACGGAGAGCAGGCGCATCAGGCTGGCCCCGATTTTATCGTAGTCGAAGCCTGGGCCATTGGCCACGCTGCGGCTGGCCAGCATTTGCAGGTGAAAGGCTTCGGTAAGCAGCTGAATAAGCACCGCCAGCCCAATGCCTTGGGTGAGGCCAAAAATAGCAGCCGTGCTCAGCAGTTTGGCCAGGCTCAAGCGGCCCAGAATATTAGCCCCGCCCGCCACCACATTCAGCCCAATGAAGAAGAAGGTAATGGGAACGACAAAATGCGGCAGCTGAACCCGCCGCCGGATGCGGAGTAAAAAATAGATGCCCATGAAAGGCGCTAACCCATTGAGCAGCAGCAAGCCGCCGCGGGTGCCCAGGCTGGCCCCGTCGCCGGCATTGGAAACGGCCAGTACCGCGAAAAAGCCTACCAAAGCCAGCCACGACCAAAAAGACGAGCGGGGCCATGAGCGCCAAAAGACGCCCGTAAGGGTTAGCAGCAGCAGCCCCTGCAGCACATCGAGATACACCGGCGGCGGGCGCAGCTCCAGGGCCGGCGCCAGGCTAAACATCACGACCCCGGTGGCTGCCAGCGGCCAGGGCCGCAGGTAGCGCAAGGGCTGCGCCAGAGCCAAGTGCTCGCCCTGGGCCGGTACCCGGCGGTAGTTGTAAGTGACCCAGCCAAAAAATACCAGCCCCATCAGGGCCATGTAAACCCAGTTGTCCCAGTTTGTGCCAAAATAAAAAGCAATGATGCGCTGGCGGGCTTCCCGCAGGTGCGGCGACACGGGTGGTACTACCACCTCGCGGGCCGCCCGCGTCCACAAATACGGGTATTGGCCGGCAAAAGTGCGCCGCCCAAACCCGCGCAACTGCCCGCTTACCTGGTCCTGCAATTCCAGCGTTTGGATATAGCTGGTCGATACCTGCGACTGGAGCCGGGCCACTGCTTGCAGCCGCTGCGCCAACACGCGGGTTGTGCGCTGTTTTTTATCGCTTAGCGCCGCATCGGCTTCGGCCAGCGTTTGGGCGGCGCTGGAGTCGGTAGCAGTAGACAGCACCGGTAGCAGCGTCAGCGCCTTCAGGCGGCTTTGCACGGCGCTGTACTGCTGCCGCGCCAGGCTAAGCTCGGCGCGCCAGGCGGTGAGCTGTTCCTGAATATTGTCGAGCATCAGCTGGCACATCTGCACCTGCTTCACATCAAACACCCGGCCGGTTTCGGCCACGCTGTGCCGGATTGCGTGCAGGTTTTCGGCAAGCTCGGGCAATTCGGTAGCTATGGGCTTGGTATCAAATAAGTTGTAGGTCTGGCTGGTGAGCGCATCGAGGGTGAGGTACGCAGATTCCAGCCGTTCTGAGCTATCCAGGCCCACGCCGACTTTGGTTGAGTCGGCGGGCTGCGCCGGGCGGTGCGGCTGGGCGGCCCCGTCGGCTACGCTTAGCAGGCTTACCAGCACTAGGCCAAAGCTAACGCGCCAGCGCAGCGGCCAGGTAGCAGGCCCAAGCCTGGCCCGGCAGGCTGCCGGAAAGTATTCCGAAAAAAACATGGAAAGGGGGCGAAGCTGACTTAAACAGGTACCAATTGTCGCTGATGCAGTAGTTAGCGTGCTTGGTCAGGTACGTAAAAAAACTCAGTTGCCCCGGCTGCCTCGTGCCGGGGCTGGGCGGCCCGGGCCCGCAGCTCCACCCGCCTGATTTTACCGCTGATGGTCTTGGGCAGCTCGGCTACAAACTCCAGCACGCGGGGCATCTTGTAGGGCGAGAGCTGCGCGCGGCTGAACGCAAATAGCTCCTGCGCCAGCGCGGCAGTGCCGTCGATACCTGGCCTGAGCAGTACAAAAGCCTTGATTTCGTGGCCCTTGATGGGGTGCGGCACGCCCACCACGGCGGCTTCTACCACGGCCGGGTGCTCGATAAGCGCGCTCTCGACCTCAAACGGCCCCACGCGGTAATCGCTCGACTTTATCACATCATCGTCGCGGCCCACAAACCAGAGGTAGCCGTCGGCATCGCGGTAGGCCTTGTCGCCGGTATAGTACAGGCCGTGCCGAAATACGCTGGCCCGGCGCTCGGGCTCGCCATAATATTCCTTAAACAAGCCATTGGGCTGGCCCGTGTTGGTGCGCACCACGATGTGGCCTTCGGCCAGGTCGGGTTGAATGTTGCCCTCCTCGTCGGCAATGGCAATGCGGTACATAAACGACGGCTTGCCCATGCTGCCCAGGCGCACGGCGCTGCCGGGCAGGTTATAAATCATGGCCGTACTTTCGGTCTGGCCGTAGCCGTCGCGCAGCAACCTGCCCGTGCCGCGCTGCCAGGCCTCAATCACTTCGGGGTTTAGCGGCTCGCCCGCACTCACGCACTCGCGAAAGGCAAACTTATAGGCGGCCAGGTCTTCCAGAATAAGCAGCCGCAGTACCGTAGGCGGCGCGCAAAACGTAGTTACCTGCTCGCGGGCCAGCGCGGCCAGCAGTGGCCCCGCCGCAAAGCGCCCGCTGCTCTGGTAGGCTACCAGCGTCGCGCCTACGCTGAGCGGCGCAAAAAAGCTGCTCCAGGCAAACTTTGCCCAGCCCGACTGCGAGATGTTGCAGTGCCGGTCGGAGGGGCGCAGGCCAATCCAGGCAGCTGTGCTGAGATGCCCCACCGGATACGAAAAATGCGTGTGCGTCACTACTTTGGGTAAGCCCGTAGTGCCCGAGGTGAAGAATAGAAACAGCGGGTCGTCGGGCCGGGTTGGGGCGGCCTCCGCCAGGCTGGGCAGGGCGGCCGTACCCGCAAAGCCTACCCAGCCCGGCCGGCTGGGCCCGCCCACCAGCATCTTCAGCCGAATGGGCTGGCCCAGCGCCTGCTCGGCCGCGTCAATTTTAGCGGCATTCTCGGGGTCGGCCACCACCACTGCGGGCAATAGCTTGCTAAACCTATATTCCAAATCCTTGGCCGTGAGCACGCTGGCGGCCGGAATCAGCAGCTGCCCGCCTTTGATACCGGCTATGTAAGTATCCCACAGCTCGGCGCATACGGGCATCATCAGCAGCACGGCCTGGGTGGCCTGTACACCGGCGGCGCGCCAGAAATTGAGCAGGCGGTTGGCACGGGTGGCCAGCTCGGCATACGTTATCTCCTGGTGGCCAGCATCATCGGCGAGCACCAGGGCGGGCTTGTCGGGATGAGCGGCCACGTGCAGGCCTTCGAAGATGTCGGCCGTCCAGTTGAAAAAAGCAGGCTGCGGAATGGGCAGTGTATCCAGCTCGTGGTACGTGCCAGCTTCGGCTATGCGCTGAAAATGCCGGAAGTAAGCTTGCATAAGTGATAGCAGGTGAAAGGCTAAGCGCCGTGAAGGTAAAGGAGGCTGCACTATCACTACCGACGTTGCTAGTCAAAGCGGCCAACAGGCAAATAAGGCTACCTGCCCGGCCCCGTTGCTCCTTACTTACTGACTAGGTTTATAGCTTGGTTAAACTTGCTAAAGTGCAAATTCGTGCTGTTTGTTTGGTTTTCAGACCTTCGGCTAGAGCGGAGTGACCGGCGCCGTCAGTCGGCATAAGAAAATGATTTGTTGGATAAATAATAAAAAAACGCATTAAAATTAAAAAACCCTTATACAATAAGCAGAGAGGCTTTTTTCAGCTGAAAAAAGATCTTCGGGTAGCCAAACAGCCGTGGTTGAGTGAGGTGAGAACTTGCTGCAGCAGGAAACTTTTATTACATTTAAAATGGAGATTTTTCGCTGATAGCTAATTGATTATCTCGTTTAGTGTCCGGCTTCATTTCTTTCTATTTTCTGCATGAACTTTTTTACGAAAAAAAGCCTGGCCCAGGGCGCTGGGCTACTACTCTTGGTGGGGCTGAGCGTAGGGAATAGAAGCGTTTGGGCTCAGTGCGCCTGTAGCACTACAGTGAGTGGCGCAGCTAACCTCACGCCTGGCCCCAATTCAACGGTGTGCATTGCGGCCGGCACTACCTATACGGGGCAGCTTACTATTAACAAGAGCGGGGTAGTAATCTGTAACAGCGGCACTATCACCGGTACCATTAAGGTTAATAGTGGCGGAGGGGGCGCCATTATTAATAACCTGGGCACCATATCTACCAATACCATCAGCCTGAGCGCTGCGGCTACCCTCAATAATGGGAGTAGCGATGGTGGTGCCACGGTGGTAGCCGCAGCTACCTGGGCGGGCTATATTGGCACGGGAATAACCGTAGCCCCGGTCATCAACAATTACGCTACCTGGCAGGCAGGGCTACAGCCCATTCCGGGCGGCACTATCAATAATAAGGGGGGGGCTACCTGGAATAGCTACCTCAACACGAATGCCAACCTAACCATCAACAATGCCGGCACCTGGAGCACGCAGGTGCAGGAGGGAGGCAACAGCCCTACCATTACCATCAACAACACCGGCACCTGGAACGGTGGCGTAGGCGGCGGCTCCGGCTCCTTGATTATCAGTAATAACACTACCTGGACGCAGGGCTTCAATTTTCCGGGCGGCTCGGCTAATTCCTTTACCAATGCCGTGGGCGCTTCGGCCCCGCTTGCCGGCTACCTGGGCCTGGCCGGCAAAGTGTTGCTCATTAATAATGGCTCCATGAATCTGGGCAGCGGTATGAGCACCATCCCAACTGGCTCGACCCTGCAAAATGGGGCGGGCAGCACGTTCGCGCTCACGGGCGACTTTGTAAACCAGGGCACGGTAATGCAGCAGGGCACGCTTACCATTTCGAATAACTTTACCAACAGCGGCACTATTACGGGGCCACCGGCGCTACCCCGCGGTATCATCCGTGCCGGGAGCTATACGGTTAATAGCGGCAACTTCGGGGCCGATGGCAGCTACCTTAGCTTTTGCGATGCGGGTGCGCCCAGCACTGGCTTCGATTCGCGCGGAGGCACTATCGGCAACAACGTAATCTTTTGCAGTGCCGGGCCTTTGCCGGTTACGCTCACCAGCTTTACGGCGCAGCTGCGCCAGGGCCAGGTGCAGCTGCGCTGGACTACGGCCTCAGAGCTGGGCAATGAGAAGTTTGTGCTGGAGCGCAGCGCCACCGGCGCAGACTTTGCCGCCATTGGGGAGGTGGCCGGGCAGGGCACGGTGCCCACTGCCAGCAGCTACGCCTTCCTCGATGCGCAGCCGCTGCCCGGCCGCAGCTACTACCGCCTGCGCCAGTTCGACCTTGATGGCAACAGCACGCTTTCGCCCGTGGTGAGCGTGAGCCGCGAGCAGGCCCCCGTGCAGCTGTATCCTAACCCTACCGATGAGCTGCTGACCCTTGACCTGCGCTCGCTGCCCGCTACTGCCTGCCCGGTACGCCTGCTGAGCCTGGCCGGCCAGGTGCAGCTCACCCAAACCCTGCTGGGGGGCCAGCTGCAGCCGCTCAGCCTGCGTGCGGTGCCGGCGGGTAGCTACCTGCTCGAAATAAATGCTGCCGCGCCCGGTCGCAGCGTGCAGCGCGTGGTAAAGTATTAGCTCGTCCGAAACGGGTGCCCCCCGCGGGCCAGCCGCCCGGCCAGCTCTACGGCGTAGCGGGCGCGGGTTTCGGGGCGCCGGGCATCAGCTACTTTGCGGGCCATGGCGCGGCGCATCGCGCCGGTATGCGCCAAAAACGCCAGCTCGGCCTCGGGCCAGGCAGCCAGGGCGTCGGCCAGCTCATCGGGCAGGTCAACGTAGTCGGGGTTGGGGTCAGGATATAGTGTTAAGGCTATGTGCTGGCCAATTTGCAGCCCGAGCCGCTGGCACAACGCCTTGCGCAGCAGCAGGTAGCGGCCGCCGCCTTCCAGCGGCAACAGGCCCAGCCGCTCGGTATGGCCGTTGAGGGTAGCAACGACTCGCTTAACAGCCTTGCCACCCAGCGCCTGCCAGGCCTGCTGCGGCACCACCACCAGCTGCGTTGGCATAAAGCTGGGCCCACCAGCTTCGAGCACGGCGCTAAAGCGAACGAGTGGCTGCATAAGCTGACTGTTAAAGCGGATTCTGGGTCAGTGTACGTTTTTTGCCATAATGGCTCCCCCTCTCCTTTTCGGAGAGGGGGCCGGGGGGTGAGGCGAACGCAAGAACAGAACCCGTATACTGACCCAGAATTCGCTCTAATATGGGTATCCCGGCAAAAGTAGCTCAGGCAATCAGCTGCCGCGGCTTAGCTCAGCTGCACTTGCGCCAGCTGCTTGTTGATAAAGTCAATCTCCTCGAAGCTCAGCTGCACGTCGATTGCCTTGGCGTTTTGTACGGCCTGCTCGGGGTTGCGAGCGCCCACCAGCGCCACCGAGATGCCGGGCTGGGCCAGCGTCCAGCGCAGCACAAGCTGGCCGAGGGTCGCGTTTTTGGTTTCGGCCAGCGGCCGGATTTTGTGCAGAAAGTCGTTGACTTTCGTCACCGCCTCGGGCTTGAAAAGGCGGTTGGTGCTGCGCAGGTCGCTGGCATCAAAATGCTGACCGGGCTTGATTTTGCCCGTCAGCAAACCCAGCTGGAGCGGACTATATATCAAAATGGCTTTGTTGTGCTCCTGGCAGTACGGCACAATGTCTTTTTCAATGTCGCGCCGCAACATGCTGTAAGGCACTTGGTTGGACGCCAGCGCCAGCGTCTGCTCGGCTTCCTGCATCTGGGCTACCGAATAGTTGCTGACGCCCGCGGCCCGCACCTTGCCCTGCTCGATAAGACGCTGCACGGCCTCCATCGTTTCGGCGATAGGCGTGGTCACGTCGGGCCAGTGCTGCTGGTAAAGGTCGATGTAATCGGTGCCCAAGCGCCGCAGGCTGTCCTCACACTCCTTGATGATGCTAGCGCGGCTGGCATACTTATACACGTCGAGGTCGTGGCCGCTGTTATCCTTGGTTTTCATGGCGAAATCGCCTTCTGCCAAATCCCAGCGCATGCCAAACTTGGTGAGCACCTGCACTTTGTCGCGCGGCAGGCTCTTGATGGCCTCGCCCACAATCTGCTCGCTCAGGCCCATGCCGTATACGGGTGCCGTGTCGATGCTCGTGACGCCCAGGTCGTAGGCCGCGTGAATAGCCCCCACCGCGTCGTTTTGCTCGGTGCCGCCCCACATCCAGCCGCCCGCCGCCCAGCTGCCGAAGGCGATGCGCGATACGCGCACGTCGGAGCTGCCTACTTTCTGATATTCCATAAGCTACGTAAACTAGATATCGTAAAACGTCTACCGCATTTAGTGACCTACACGGCTGTAGTGCCAGTGCACGTAAACTAGATATCGTAAAACGTCTACCCTTAACCCCGCGGCCTGGCCGAAGGTTACGCTCCGGCCGGCTGGGGCTGGCTGAACGAGGGCCGCCCCCTGTGCGTTAGCCAGGTAAGAAAAACAAACATTTCGCCAGGCTTGCGGCTTCGTGCCTATCCATTGCCTTTGCTTTTTAATTCTATGAAAGTTGAAATCTGGTCCGACGTAGTATGCCCTTTTTGCTATATTGGCAAGCGCAAGTTTGAGAAGGCGCTGGGCGAGTTTGCGCACCGCGCCGAGGTGCAAGTTGAGTGGAAAAGCTTCGAGCTGACGCCCGACTTTGTACCCGTGCCCGGCGAAAGCATCCATGCCTCGCTGGCCAAGAAAAAAGGCGTGCCGGAAGCCGAAGGCCGCCGCATGAACGACTACATGACGCAGGCTGCCAAAGAGGTAGGCCTTAGCTATCAGTTCGATAAAGCCATTCCGGCCAACACCTTCCTGGCCCACCAGCTCATTCACTTCGGGGCGCAGCACGGCCGCCAGGATGCCACTAAGGAGCGCCTGTTTGCTGCCTATTACCTCGAAGGCCGCGACCTGAACTCGGTAGATACGCTCACCAACCTGGCGGCCGAAATCGGCCTCGATGCCGAGGCGGCGCGCCAGGCGCTACTGGCCGGCACCTACGCCGAAGCCGTCCGCCGCGACGAGTACGAAGCCCAGCAGATTCAGGTACGCGGCGTGCCATTCTTCGTATTCGATGATAAGTACGCCGTATCGGGCGCACAGCCCAGCGAGGTATTTGCCCAGGTGCTGAATACCGTGTGGCAGGAAGCGCACCCCAAAGCCCAGCCCGCGGTACTGGCCGATGGCCCCGCCTGTGGCCCCGATGGCTGCGACTAGCCGAGCGAACACGCCGCGCACGAATCCGGAAAGCGAAAGGTCCACTTAACCAGCCTTGGTTTTGCCTTCTGCTTTCCGGATTCCTGTTTTTTCTCTTCATACTTTCGCCACCCGGCCGGGCGTAGGCTTGTAAAAGAGGAGGCTGGCCAAATTACTAAAGTATGCCAAGGGCTCTTGCGAACCGATGAATAACTTGAAAGGTAACTCTTACACCAGTAAGGCTTTAGGTATTTTGGCCTTGCCCGCCGTGGCCGGGCTGTTGGCAGTAGCGGCCTTTCGCAGCCCTGCCGATGGCAATCCTATTCAAGCGATTGCGGAAAAGCTAAGTGAGTATTACGCCCTTACGCGGCCCGAAAAGGTATATCTGCACCTTGACCGCCCGGCCTATGGCACCGGCGAAACCATCTGGTTTAGTGCCTATGTAGTAGATGCCCTCCGCCACCACCCTGATACCCTGAGCCGGGTGCTACACGTAGACCTGCTCTCGCCCGAGCGCCGGGTAGTAGTGCGCCGCACCCTGCGGCTGGCGGGTGGCCGCGCCTACGGCGACCTCGATATCAGCGACACGCTGCAGGCCGGCACCTACCTGCTGCGGGCTTACACCAACTGGATGCGCAATGCCGGACACTCGGAGTATATCTACGAGCGTCGCCTGCAGGTGTGGCCGGCTGCCCCCAATCAGCCCGAAGAAACCGGCGGCGCGGCCAGCTCGGCCAAGTCTTCTACTCACGCCGCTACCGCCGCTGGTAAGGTCGACGTGCAGTTTTTCCCCGAAGGTGGGAGCCTGGTAGCCGGCCTGCCCTCTACGGTCGGCTTTAAGGCCCAGGCACCCGGCGGCCGGGGCGCGGCCATTAGTGGGCAGGTGCTCGATGAGCAGAACAAGCCGGTGGTGGCTGCCTTCAGCAGCCAGCACGCGGGCATGGGGCGCCTGAGCTTTACGCCCGCCGCCGGTCAGCACTACCATGCCCGCGTGAAACTGGCCGATGGCAGTAGCGCCGATTACCCGCTGCCAGCCGTGCAGGCTACCGGCTATAGCCTGCGCGTGCTCGACGCCGGCGATAGCTATACCGTGGAGGCCCGCTACCGCGGAGTGCCTGGTGCCCCGGTGCCCGGCCCGGTGATGCTGCTTACCGAAGTACGCGGCTACCTGGTAGGGCTGGTGCCCCGGTCTATTACCGATGATGGTACGCCCGTGAGCTGGAAGCTTGGCAAGGCGCGCTACCCAAATGGCATTCTGCATATTACCCTGTTTGATGCCCAGCGCACCGCGCAGGCCGAGCGGCTGGCGTTTATCCTGAACGGGCCGCCGGCGCTGCGCGTGGTGCTTACGCCTGATAAGGCTTCGTACGCTCCGCACGACCCCGTGCACGTGAAAGTGCAGGTGAGCGATGCCGCGGGCCAGCCGATAGCTACCAACTTGTCGGTGACGGTGGCCGAGGCCGGCGCGGCCAGCCTCGACCCCGACGCCGGTACAGTAGCCACCAACCTGCTGCTGACCTCCGACCTGGCCGGCTACGTCGAAAACCCTGGCTATTACTTTCAGACTGCTACGCCCGAAACTACCCGTGCCCTCGACGACCTGCTGCTTACCCAGGGCTGGCGGCGCTACGTGTGGAAGGAAGTACTGAGTGGCACCCCGCCCGCTCTGCCGTACGGCGTAGAGCAGAGTCTGACCCTGGCCGGCCAGGTTACTGGTATGGGCCAGAAAGGCATTGCAAACAGTCAGCTCACCTTTATTCAGGCCCGACCCACTCGTAACGTCCTTACGGCCAGCACCGATGCTGATGGCCGATTTCGCTTCACGGGCTTTCCGGGTAAAGACACTTCGGTGGTGACGTTGCAGGCGCGGCGCATCGGCGGCGGCAGCAACGTAATCATCCGGCCCGACCTGGGCCCTCCTACTTTTGGGGCACCCTTGCCGCCGCTGCCGCCCGTGTCGGCAGCTCCGCCGGGTGTGGCCGACTACCTGCGCCGTAGCCGCCAGCAGCAGGTGCAGGAGCGCCAGGGCCGCCCTGAAGGTGATATTCGCAATGTGCAGCTGGGCAACGTAGCCGTAACCGGCAAAAAAGCCCTAGTGCCGCCCGACGACCCCCGCCGCCTGTACCCTGGCGTAGTGGCCAATACGATACTAGACTTTGCCAGTATGCCCGCCGCGCAATCAGGCCTTTCTATTTTTCAGCTGCTTCAGGGCCGGGTGGCCGGCCTCACGGTCACGGGTAATCCGCCCGATGTAACCGTCCAGATTCGGGGCAGCGGCACGCCCATGTTTTTGCTCGATGGCATGAAGGTAGACGATGACGTAATCAATACTATTCCCTCCAACCAGGTAGAGGCGGTAGAAGTCTTTAAAGGCCCCGAGGCGGCTATTTTTGGAGGGGGCTCGGGCGGCGTGATTGCGGTATACACCAAGCGCGGCGACAAAAACTATAAGGGGGACGATGCTAATACCCCCAGCCCCGGCATTATTACGGTGCGCCTCCCCGGTTTTTATCAGGCCCGGGAGTTTTATCAGCCGCGCTACGGCGCGCCCGTACTGAATGCCCCCGCTTCCGACCCACGCCGCCTCACCCTGTACTGGGACCCGCAGATGACGACCAGCATCCTGGGCAAAACCGAGTTTACGTTCTTCACGGCCGATGGCAGCGGCAACTACCAAATCAGTGTCGAAGGCATTAGCGTGAATGGCGACCCCAGCCGGGGCTCCAGCACCATCTACGTAGCCCCTAAAGGCAGGTAAGCGAGTTCAAATCAGCGAAAAAGGCCGGCTACTATACTCGCAGGGAGTAGGGTAGCCGGCCTCGCATTTACCGAGCGCACTGCAGCCGCTAGCTGGCAGCTCGAAAAACCTCGTCTTCCAAACGCTTGAGGCGCGGCTCCTGGTCTTCCAAAGGAGCCAGGCGACGGGCCAGGTCCTCGGCTTTGTCATTGCCGGCACGCATAAGCTGAAGCATTTGCAGCTGTACATTCAGGGTGTCATCCAGCCGGCGCCCGTGTTCTTTCAGCGCCACGCCCTGCTCAATAATGGCTCGGCCGTGCTCCCTTATTTCGGTTAGCATGGCTTCTTGCCGCTGCTCGGTCTGCGTATGGCGGGCCTCCGAAATTTTAAAGATGTTGATGATATCACCAATATGCTCATCAATGTTATCCAGCCGCCGCTCAATGCGGCCGATAACCACACCTTGCTGACCGATAACCTCGCCCTGTTGACGGATAGCCTCGCTCTGCTGACGGATAGCCTCGCCCTGCTGACGGATAGCCTCGCTCTGCTGACGGATAGCCTCGCCCTGCTGACTGACTATAGTAAGCAGTTGGTCCTGCTTGCGGGCTAAGTCCACGAGGAAGCTTTCTAATTGGTCGAAGCGTTTGTTGACATCCATAGGGCAAAGTTTTTTGCGAATATATAGCTGTTAAGCCAGCACAGCTTCATCGGCCCCCAGCTCTACCAGCAGCTGGTGGGCCATGCCCACGTTGCGAATGCCATCGATGGTTAGCTGAAGCTTGTCTTTCTGGTCTTTCATGCGGGCCGTGCGCGGGTGAGTCTGCACAAAGTTGAGCAGTCGCCCAAAGCCTTCCCCTTGAAAGTAAGCCTCGTGTCCCGGCCCGGCGGGCAGGTAGGCACGCAGGGTTTCGCGCTTCAACGTCAGCTTCTCGAAGCCCAGCTTGCCGGCCTGCCAGCGCAGCTTCACAATATCAACAAGCTGCTGCACCTGTTCGGGCAGCGGCCCAAAGCGGTCGGTCATGCTGCTCACCAGCTTAGCCAGCTCCTCCGGCTTCTGGGCCCGGTCGAGCTTGGCATACAGCTGGAGGCGCTCCGACACGTTGTTCACGTAAGTATCGGGGATGAGCACCGGCAGGTCGGTTTCAATCTGGGTGTCGCGCGGGCCGCCGGCGCCATTCAGCGCCCCGGCAGCCACCTGCAGGCGCTGCTGGCTGGTGCTGCCTTCGCCCAGAAACAGGTCTTTAAACTCGGTTTCCTTCAACTCCTGCACTGCCTCGTCGAGCACCTGGTGGTAGGCCTCGTAGCCCAGGTCGTTGATGAAGCCCGACTGCTCGCCGCCCAGCAAATTGCCCGCCCCGCGAATGTCGAGGTCGCGCATGGCCACGTTAAAGCCCGCGCCGAGGTCTGAAAACTCCTCCAGCGTGTGCAGGCGCTTGCGGGCGTCGGCGGGCAGGTTGGCCACCGGCGGCGTCAGCAGGTAGCAGTAGGCCTTGCGGTTCGAGCGGCCCACCCGGCCGCGCATCTGGTGCAGGTCGCTCAGGCCGGTGAGGTGCGCCCGGTTGATAATGATGGTGTTCGCATTCGGAATGTCGAGGCCGCTCTCAATAATATTGGTCGAAACCAATACGTCATACTCGCCCTCCACAAACTTCATCATGCGCTTTTCGAGCTGGTCGCCGTCCATCTGCCCGTGGGCAAACGTGACGCGGGCATTGGGCACGAGGCGCAGTATCATGGCCGCCATCTCCTCAATATCGCTCACGCGGTTGTGCACAAAAAACGCCTGCCCGCCGCGCTTCAGCTCCCGCGCAATGGCGTCGCGCACGATGGTTTCGTCAAATACGTGCAGCTCGGTCTGTACCGGCTGGCGGTTGGGCGGCGGCGTGGCAATCACGCTCAAATCGCGGGCGCCCATCAGCGAAAAGTGCAGGGTGCGCGGTATCGGGGTGGCCGACAGCGTAAGCGTATCCACGTTAACCTTTATCTCCTTGAGCTTGTCCTTGGTTTTAACGCCGAATTTTTGCTCTTCGTCAATGATAAGCAGGCCTAAATCCTTGAATTGAAGCTTCTTGTTGGTCAGCGCGTGCGTGCCGATGAGAATATCGGTGCGGCCGGCCGCCACGCGCTCCATCGTTTCCTTCACCTGCTTCGGCGACTTAAACCGGTTGATATATTCCACCGTCACCGGCAGGTTGGCCAGCCGGTCCCGAAAGGTTTTGTAGTGCTGCATGGCCAGGATGGTTGTCGGCACCAGCACCGCCACCTGCTTGCCATCGGCGGCCGCCTTGAAGGCCGCCCGAATGGCCACTTCCGTCTTGCCAAAGCCCACGTCGCCGCACACGAGCCGGTCCATGGGGTGGGGCTGCTGCATGTCGTTTTTCACGTCTTCCGTAGCCTTGGCCTGGTCGGGCGTGTCTTCGTAGATAAACGACGATTCCAGCTCGGCCTGCATAAAGCCATCCTTGGAAAAGGCAAAGCCCGGCGCACTCTTGCGCTTAGCATACAGCCGGATAAGGTCGGCCGCGATATCCTTTACTTTCTTCTTGACTGACTTTTTCTTATTCTCCCACTCCGGCGAGCCAAGCTTGCTCATGGTGGGCGGCGAGCCCTCCGCGCCGCTGTACTTCGCAATCTTGTGCAGGGCGTGAATGCTCACCGTCAGCACGTCGTCGTCGCGGTACACCAGCCGGATAGCCTCCTGCACGTGCCCGTTTATCTCGACCTGCGTCAGCCCCGCAAAACGGGCAATGCCGTAGTCCTGGTGCGTCACGTAGTCGCCGGGCTGCAAGGTCTTTAGCTCGCGCAGCGTCAGGGCTTTCTTCTTCGAAAACTTGCGCGTCTCCTGCGCCCGGTAATAGCGCTCAAATAACTGATGGTCGGTATATACAGCCAGCCCGAGTTGTTCGTCAATATAGCCTTCGCGCAGGGCAATGAGCAGGTGCTGAAACTGCACGTTGGGGTCCAGCTCGTCGAAAATAGTGCGGAGCCGGTCGGCCTGCCGCACCGAGTCGGCCGCGATGATGGTGGTAAAGTCCCGCACCTTATTCTCCCGAATGTTCTTCAGCAGGCGGTCAAAATCCTTGTGAAAGCTCGGCTGCGGCTTGGCCGTAAACTGAAATTCCTGGCTGTTTTTGAAATAAAACCGCTTGCCGAACTCCACAATGGCAAACTCATCGAGGCATTTTTTCAGGCTCTTGCCGTTCTCAAACAAGTCGGCGGGCTTGGATACAATCTGCATACCGCCGGCCTCGTCCAGCACTTTTTTGAAGTTGCTTTCGGCCTTGTCAAACAGCTCCGTTACCACGTCCAGCGTCTGGCGCAGGTCCTTCACCCACAGGCAGCTGGTGCGCGGCAAAAACTCCAGAAACGACTCGCGCCGCTCCTGCAGCAGCTTGGTTTGCACATTGGGGATAATGCTGACGCTGGTGCGCGGCTCTACCGAAAGCTGCGTTTCCGGGTTGAACGTGCGAATGCTCTCAATCTCATCGCCAAACAATTCCAGGCGATACGGCAGCTCATTGGCGTAGCTAAACACGTCCACGATACCGCCGCGCACCGCATATTGCCCGGCCTCGTACACAAAATCGCTCTTCTCGAAGTCGTACTGCCCCAGCAGCTCGCCCAGGAAATTTACGTCCAGCTTGTCGCCCACTTTAGCCGAAAATGTGTTCTGCACCAGGCTTTGGCGGTTAATCACCTTCTCGCTCAGCGCCTCGGGGTAAGTGACGATGAGCGGAGCCGTACCCAGGGTTGCTACGCTGGCCTGCCGGCTGGCATTGAGCTGGTTAAGCACCTCGGCGCGCATCAGCACGTTGGCGTTTTCCGTCTCGTCAAACTCGTACGGCCGTTTATACGAGCTGGGGAAAAGCAGCGCCTCCGGCCCGTCGGGCAGCAGGTGGCGCAGGTCGGCCATGAAGAGCGTCGCCTCGTCTTTATCGTGCAAAATGAATATATTGGGGTGCGCATAATGCGCGCTGGCTGCCGCTACAACGGCATCCTGCGAGCCTACCAGGCCACGCAGCTGCACCCGCAGCTCCCCGCCCCGCGCCGCATCATCGGCCGGGCGCGTGGGGTCGGCAGGCTTGGCCGCGCCGTGCAGGCGGGCACTCAGGGTTTGCAGCTCGGCATCGAGGCGATAAAGGCGAAGAAAATCAGCTACTTGCACAGGAAGTTAATGGGTGCAGCGTGGCGAATGTGGAAATAAGTAAGTGGCTACTACGGCCTTGCTCATCCCAGCCTATCCACGTTTTCACATTTTTAAATTTGCATATTTATTAAAAACGGCCAGCCCGGCCGGGAGTGATTCCGGTCGGGCCAGGCGCTCAGACAATACCGCTGCAAAGCTCCGAAAGTTTCCGCCGTAACTTAGCCCAATAATTTTAGTAAGATAGTTTATGAATCCGCGCGACCTGCCCGAAGTAGTAGCCGAGTTAATTATCGAAATGCACGAGGTGCGCTCGGAGCTGAGAGATATACGCGCTGAAATGGCTGGCCTGCGCGAGGATATGCGCACCGAAGTAGGTGGCCTACGTGAGGATATGCGCACCGAAGTAGGCGGCCTGCGCGAGGATATGCGGGCCATTCCGGAGCAGCTTGGCATTTCGGTAATGCGGGCGCTGGAACCTTTTCTCAACCGCCTGCTCGAGCGCGACGACCAAATCAAAAGCCACGAAGGCCGTCTGAATACTCTCGAAAAGCCTGCGGTTTAAGTCCTTGCGCGGTTCTGCTCACCTGGCCATTGGCCTCATCACGGGCGTGGCGGTAGCCGGCCTCGTGCGCGGTATTCCGTTTTCGCTGCCCGGCATTGCGCTGGCCGGCTTCTCGGCTCTCGCCCCCGACCTCGACCACCCCGAAAGCCGGCTGAGCCAGCGCCTGGGCTTTGTGCAGGGCTACGTGCGCTGGGCCTTTGGCGCGGCGGCGCTGGGCCTGGCGGCCTATGCCTACTTTATGCTGCGGCCCGGCCCCGACCAACGCCTGAGCTACGTGGCCGCGCTGGCCTTCGGGCTGCTGGGTATCGGCCTGCAGGGCGGCTCGGCCCGGAAGCTGGCGCTGCTGTTTACGGGCCTGGGCACGGTGCTGGCGGGCCTCTACGCCCAGTTTCTGTGGCTGAGTCTGCTGGGCACGTTCATCTCGCTGGCCCCCTTTACCTCGCACCGAACCTGGACGCACACGCTCTGGGCCACGGCATTCTGGACGTATATCGGCTACCTGGCCAACCAGGCGCTGGGTTGGCACGGCGTGGCCTACTACGCCGGGGCGGGCTACGCCTCGCACCTGCTGGCCGACTCACTGACCAAATCGGGGGTGCGCTGGCTGATGCCGCTGACCGATTTCAGCTTCAAAATACCCGTGCTCAGCACTGGCACCAAGACCGGCAATGTGTTGGAAGCGGCCATCTGCCTGGGCTACGGACTGCTGGTGCTGGGCCTCGTGATTGGGCGGGTAGGGTTTTGAAATGAATAACTTGTGTATGTTGCTGTTCTGTCTTAGCTTCGCGTCGGAGCGAATGGCATGGTGGCGGGAAAAGTATCCTGCCTAAGTCATACCAGGGCGGTGAATTTATCGCCATGCCCCCCGTTATTCATTGTTTTTTAATGTGTTAGTCTGCCAGACTTTTATTCGGCGGGCTTTATTCCAACTGCTACCCATTCTCAAAATTTTACCCCCACCAACTTACCAGTTTTTATGAACCAGATGAATAGTCCGCTCATCCGGGTCGGCGTTTTCTACGACGGCAATTATTTCCTTAAAATAAGCGATTATTATTATTTTCAGCATGAGCGTAAGGCCCGTATCAGTCTCGAAGGCCTGCACGAATTTATTAGGCATCAGGTAGCTGAGGAAGAAGACGTTGACGTACGTCTGGCGCAGATAACTACTTCCCATTTTTTCCGGGGCCGGCTATCGGCAACCGAAGCCCGCGACAAAGACCGACTCTTTCACGACCGCCTGCTCGACGATATTCTGATGAACCTGGGCGTGTGCACGCACTACATGCCCCTCAAAACCCGCGACGGCCGCCTGCAAGAGAAAGGCATCGACGTGTGGCTCAGCCTCGAAGCGCTCGAAATGGCGCTGCACAAAACCCTCGATGTGGTCGTGCTCATTGCCGGGGACTCCGATTACGTGCCCCTCATTCGCAAGCTCAACACCGTGGGTACCCGCGTGATGCTGCTCAACTGGGATTTCAAATACGAAGATTTCAAGGGGGAAACCCGCGTAACCCGCGCCTCGCAGCACCTGCTTGAGCAGGCCACTTACCCGGTAGCTATGCACGCCGTTATCGACCGCGGCTTGCAGGAGCAGGATGAAGTGGTGGAGAATATGTTTGTGACGCAAAGCGAGCCGGCCGCGTTTGCTACCCTGCCGGCCCCCGCAGCCACCAATGGCAGCGCCAATGGGTTTGCAGCGGCTGCTACTACAGCTGCCGCAGCCGCCGCAAGCCGGGCCGTGCGCCCCACCGGCCCCACGGCGGCCGGCCCGGTTGGCACCATCGGCATCAGCACTATTAAGAATCTGAAAAACGGCTTCGGATTTGTCGTAATGCCCCCTAACAACTTGTTTTTCAGCTACGCAGATTTATCGGAAGGCGACTTCAACGACCTGCGCGAAGGCGATTGGGTAGAATTTACCGTGGGGCGCAACCACCGCGATGAAGATTGCGCCCGCAACGTGCGCAAAGTTGCCGCTCCCAATATGGTCGGCGACGAAGAGGGTGACTACGAGCCCAGCGCCGTACCGCAGTCGGTAGGCGCAGAGCTGTAAGGCCATCCACGTACCAAAAAGCAGCAAAGGAAATGGCCGCCGCCCGGCGGCCATTTCCTTTGCTGCTTTTTGGAAAGCGCCCGGTTAGAGCTGCCGCTTGGTGGCGGGGTAGCGGTTGAAGGTGCCCATGCCCTGCGCTACGGCGAGGGGGTGGGCATCGGCAGGGTCGGCCTGGCGATAAATGCTGCCGCTTACTACCACAATAGACTTGCCGGCGTGCTGCACCTGCGCCACGGCCCGCAGCTCGTCGCCGAGGTGTACCGGGCGCAGGTAGTTGATTTTAAACTCCACCGTCGATACGAGGTCGCCGGCGGTGAAGGCCTGCGTAAGCGCCGCCGCGCCCAACACTGCATCCATAAGCCCGGCCAGCACGCCGCCGTGCGCCGTGCCCGGCGATGACAAATGCGCCTCCTGAATGCGCATCCGGTACTCGGCCTGGCCAGGGGCCGGCACGGTGAGCTCCATGCCATTGGCCCGGCCATATAGATTAATTTGATTGTAACGGGCTACTAAGTCAGTCCAGTCGGTGGGTTGGGAAGGCATTGGTGGGAAGTAAAGAGTACAGGAGGCGGCCAGTATATAGCGTAACCGTAAGCCTCACGTAAACGGCCGCCTGCCTGCAAGCTAACGCCGCCGGTCGGCCGCTACCTTTGCCGGGCTTAAATTGGCGGGCAGTAGCTGGTATTACCTGGTTTGCCAGCCTCCTGAGCGGCTGTTTTCACCTTCTATTTCAGATAACCATGCCTTCCTTCGACATCGTCAGCAAAGTAGATTCGCAAACGCTGGAAAACGCGGTAAATACCGCGAAGAAAGAGCTGGCCACCCGTTACGACCTGCGCGATACCAAGGGTGGCCTGGAACTCGACAAAAAAGGGAATACCATTCAGCTCAGCTCCGAAAACTCCATGCGTATCAAGGCCCTGGAGGATATTCTGCTTACCCGCATCGTAAAGCAGGGTATCGACGGCACGGCGCTCGACTTCACGGCCGAAGAGCAACCCAGCGGCGCGCTCGTTAAGAAAACCATTAAGGTGCGCGCCGGGGTCGATAAAGATGCTGGCCGCAAGATTATCAAAACTATCAAGGATAGCAAACTAAAGGTCGAAGCTCAGATGCAGGACGACCAGATTCGCGTAACGGCCAAGAAAATAGATGACTTGCAGGCCGTTATTGCCCTGCTGCGCCGCTCCGACAACGGCCAGCCGCTGCAATTTGTTAATATGAAGTCGTAGTGGCAGCTGCCGCGCTGAAGCAGCCGACCTGAACAAACGAGCGGCAGACGCTGACAGCCGGGCCGGGGCAGTTGACTTTTGCCCCGTTGCCGTTTCATGTAGCTTACATTCGCCCTATTTCCCTGGTTAGAAAATTTGTCACCTTTCGCTGCCTTTTCCTCCGAGCACTTTGCCGCCTTCTCACAGTTGCAGACCTGGGTAAGCCTGCTCACGCTCACGCTGATGGAAATCGTATTAGGTATAGATAATATTATATTTATATCTATTACCGTTAATCGTCTGGCACCGGCTGAGCAGGCGCGGGGCCGCACCATTGGCTTGCTGCTGGCGCTGGTGTTCCGCATCGGGCTGCTAATGAGCATCTCCTGGATTGTGAGCCTGCGCTCGGCGCTGTTCACGCTCAACCTGCCGCCGCTGGTCGAGCACTTTGGCGTGAGCGGCCGCGACCTGATTTTGCTGGCCGGGGGCTTATTTCTGATGTACAAAAGCACCACCGAAATACACACCAAGCTTCAGGGCGAGGAAGAGGAGGTGCGTGCGGGTGCCGCGCATGCCATGCTGCCGGCCATCATCCTGCAAATCATCATTATTGATATCGTATTCAGCTTCGACTCTATCCTGACGGCCGTGGGGCTGGTAGATAATGTGCTGGTGATGATAGCCGCCGTTATCTGCGCCATGGGTATTATGCTGGCCTTTAGCGGGGCAGTGGCCAACTTTGTCAACCGCAACCCGACCATCAAGATGCTGGCGCTGTCCTTTCTCATTATGATTGGCTTTATGCTGGTAATGGAGGCGGCCCACAAAGAAGTGGAGAAAGGCTATCTCTATTTTGCTATGGCCTTTTCCTTCGTGGTGGAGCTGCTGAATATGCGGCTGCGCCGTAAAGCCAAGCCGGTGTCGCTCCGCGATTCACCCTACGACTAGGGCAGCTGCCTTATTCGGAAAGGCAGCGCAGCAGCTCGGGCACGCTGCTGAGCACGCGCTGCTGCGCCAGGTCGAGCAGCCGGCGGTTGAGCTCGCGGCGGTGCCGGCGATAAAACGCCAGCTCGGCCAGCGTTAGCTGGCCCGTTATCAGGCCAATGATACTGGCCCGCAGGCGCGTGTGCCGGGCCAGCAGCTCGCCGAGCAGGCGGTTGGCCTCGGTGGCATCGGCCGTGGCCAGGGGCAGGCGGTAGTCGAGGGCGACATCGGCCACGGCGGCCAGCAGCACCGGCTGCTGAAGCTTTAGGAGGGGCCGCAGCACCTGCTGCTGAAAATCGGCCACCGTGGCCGGGGTAGGAATAGCGGCCGGCTGGCCGGCAATGGCGGGGCGCAGGGCCAGCAGCGCCGCATCGGGCCGCGTGAAGGGAATAGAAGCAGACATAGGAAAAGTAGTTTACGTGCATAAAAAAAGCCCGGCCGAAGCCGGGCTTTTTTGTAACTGTTCGGGCCGCTTAGTGCTGAATGGTCACTTTGGTGGTGAAGTTGCCTTCAGTGGTCGTAACGCGAATTACGTAGAGGCCGGTGGCCAGGCGGCTGGTATTCAGCTCTACGCCGCTCTGCTGCATCTGCGCCGCGGCTACCGAGGCTTGCAGCACCGTTTTGCCGAGCAGGTCAATTACTGCTACCTGAATTGGGGCAGCGCTGTTGAGCTGCGTACGCACAGTGAGGCGGTCCTGGGCCGGGTTCGGATAGGCTTCCAGCGCCGGGCCTACTCCCGTGGTGTTCTTGCTGGCCAGCGCCACCAGCTTCACATTGGGCGGCAGGTCAAACGCTTCCTTCACGTTGGTGAAGCGCACCGTTCCATTTACCCGGTCGCCGGTTACGGCGCTGTAGCCCATACCCCGGCGGGCAAACACGTTCCAGATGAGGGCCGAGTTGGCCGCACGGTTGGTGAGCGAGTCGGCCCGCAGAATAGCGTCGCGGCCGTCAAGGAAGCCTGGGTTGCAGACCTGAATTTTGCAGCCGTCGAGCACCAGCTTCAGCGCTTTGTTGTTGCCGCCCGTAGTGCCATAAATGTCAGTATTGTAGCCATACTTATAAATAAACTGCCAGTTGAGGTCCCAGAGCACGGCGGCCCAGATTTCGCCCAGGCTGTGCGACTCCTGGTAGCTGGTGCCAAACTTGCCGGTGCTTGAAACCAGCCCGTAGGTAAGCGACGAACTGCTGAACTTAGTGGTGTAGGGCTGGGTACGAATGCCCGGGCCGACGGCGCTGGTCTGTCCTTCTACATAGGTGCCCATGTAGCGGTTGGCGCTGCCATCATCGCCGGGCTTGGTGGTCATCCAGAGAGCAAAGAAGTCGCTCCAGCCTTCGCCCATCTGCTGGGTGTAGACGGGGGCCGCCGAAGTACCTACGTTGGCAATGAGACAGCTGGAGTTGGCCGGGCCGCCCGTGAGGCGGTTACTGATACCGTGGCCGTATTCGTGCGACATAATACCATTATCAAACGAGCCGTCCCAGTCAGCATTTACTACGGTTACGGCCGAGCCGTTGAGGGTAGCGCCCCCAAGCATGGCAGCCCGCAGCTTAAAGCCATCGGCGCCGCTAATGAAGACAGCCGGAATGCGGATACCAACCGTGTCGGTACCGCCAAAGCTAACCTGGTTGGTAGTGGCCAGCGAGTCGAATACGATAACGCCGGTGGCCCCGTTAGCCTGCGCCAGCTTCACTTTGGTGGCGAAGGCGTTGGTCATTTTGGGGGTAAGCTGCAGTTGCGGGCAGCCACCCCGCTGAATGAACGCAATGTTGCCACTGACGGCAGCCGCGTTAACATACGTTTTGCAGCCGTGGTCGCCGCCGTCGGCCGATACGCCGTCATTTACGAGCACCAGCTTGCCGTTAAGCGGCTTTTTAGTCAGTGAAGGGCCGAAAGCAACGGTAGAGAATGGGTAGGTGCCTACTACTCCCGAGGCCCCGGTACCCGTGCCAGTGATGGTAAGTACGTTCTTCTGGTTGTCCCAGAGGTACATCTGCATGGTGCCGCTGCTACCATCGTTCGGCGTCGAGAAGTTGGCGTTGTTGCGGCCGCTACCGTCCTGCGACTCCGCTCGCACGGGGTCGAGGCCAGCGCCCTGGCCAGTCAGGTTCTTATACTGAAAGTTGCCCGATACCTCGTCAAACCCGTGAGCCATCATGACGTCGTGCATCATGTTGTTCACGTAAAACAGGTTAGTAGTGGCGGCGTCCAGGTTTTGGCGGGCCCCTGTCGACTGCACAAACGGGAAGTCGAAGCTCAGCGTGGGGCCGCCATCGGGGGCCGAAGTCGCCAGGGCGTAGTTGGCCGCGCCGGGGCCACTGGTTGTGTTGCTGTTGTCGTCATAAGCCGCTACGTTGTTGCCCCGCGTGATGTACCGGCCAGTCGACAGAAACGAGTAGGAGTCGGCAAAGGTGCCGGTTGGTGCCTGCGCCACGTGCCAGCCAATGGGCGAGTAGGTAGAGCCTACCGGCGCCAGTGGAATGGCTGTGCGGGCCCCCTGGTTAGGGCTTTCCAGCGGAAACGGAATAGCAGTCAGGCTACTGGCTGCACTGGTGCTGCTCACGCTCAGGGGCGCGGTGGGCGCCTGGGCCATGCCGAAGGCCAGCGCCTGCTGCTTCTTACGCTGAGCATTCAGCCGAAACTGGTTAAACGTGGTTTGCTCACTGACCGTGTAGTCGTTCTGCTCCACCAGGCGGCCGGTTTGGGCGTCCACCCGGGCATTCCAGTGGTGCTGCTGGTCGAGCTGCGCGATGGTTACGTTCCACACGAGCACGAGCTTGTCATCAACTCGCGTATACATCAGGCGTACCGGAATATCGTTCTCCGAAATACCACCATTGTTAAATACTACTCCGTCGGCGGCGCGGGCGTCCGTTACGGTGCGCAGGGCTACCGGCCGGGGCAGGCCCAGGCCCAGGGCTGCCGCCGCTACCGCTTGGTCGGGTGTGAGCGCCGGCGTGGCCGAGGGCGCAATTACCGCCGCGCCCTTTACAAAGTCCTGCGTCGAGAACACAACCTTACCCGTATTATCGGTGTGAATGGCCCCCGTGGCTCCAAACACGGCCAGGCCATTCACCTGCTGCTGCAAGTAGGTGTGGGTGAGGCCGGTGCTGGCGTCAAAGTATGAGCTGGTGATGATGGGGCTGGCTACATCAGCCGCTGTCAGGCCCTGCGCTTTGCCTTTGGCAGCAAAAGCCGATAGCGCGGCGGTAGGGGCCGGCTGCTGGGCAGCGGCCAGGCCCGGCAGGGCCAATGCCGTTGCCAGGACCAGTGCCCGGCGCCCGGAAGGAGTAGAGAACAATGTCATAAAGGGAGGAAAAAGGGAAAGAAAGCAGTGAAACTTACCAAAAATAACCAAGTAATCGCAATTTTCAGCCCCAATGATAGGGAAAAAAACCAGAATGTTCACAAATTATTCAAAAACGCATCTTTTATTCCTGCCCGTACGGTCCGAATACGTCTAGCTTGGTTAATATATCCCAAAGTACCACGCCCGCGGCCACGCTCACATTAAGCGAATGCTTGGTACCCAGCTGCGGTACTTCAACCGAAATATCGCATAAGGCTAATATTTCATCAGCTACTCCGAAAACCTCATTGCCCAGCACCAGGGCCAGCGGCTGGCCAGGCCGCGGCCGAAACTGCGGCAGCACTACGGAGCCGGTAGTTTGCTCCACCGCTACCAGCTGGTAGCCGGCGGCTTTCAGCTCCTGCACGGCTTGCAGGGTAGTGGCAGTATGCTCCCAGGCTACCGACTCGGTACTGCCCAAGGCAGTTTTGGTGATTTCGCGGTGCGGGGGCTGGCCCGTAACGCCGCAGAGGTAAATTTTTTCGAGGGCGAAGGCATCGGCCGTCCGAAAAACGGCTCCCACGTTGTGCAGCGAGCGCACGTTGTCGAGCACCAGTACGACCGGGCTTTTGGGAGTAGCTTTGAAATCGGCCACGGGCAGGCGGTTCAGCTCCTGCATGGTGAGTTTGCGCATAGAAGAAGCGCGAACTTTGTAGTTCGCGGTGATGGTTTAAAAAAGCTGTACTAGCCGCGCTGCTTACCTTTTCTGCTTTCTAACGCGAGCCTCAAAGTTCGTGCTTCTGCCTTGTCTACCACGCCTGCTCCCGCCGCCCCCGTCAAGTTTGCCATTAAGTCGCTGGGGCCCGACCACATCAAGCCCGAGTCGGTAGCCGATACGCCGCTCATGCGGCAGTACTACCAGCTCAAGCAGCAGCACCCCGGCGCGGTGCTCTTGTTCCGGGTGGGCGATTTTTACGAAACCTTTGGCGAAGACGCCGTTACGGCCGCCCGTATTCTCGACATCACGCTCACCAAGCGCGGGGCGGGCACGGCTAGTGAGGTGGCGCTGGCCGGCTTCCCGCACCATGCCCTCGACAACTACCTGCCCAAGCTGGTGCGCGCCGGCCAGCGCGTGGCCATCTGCGACCAGCTCGAAGACCCCAAGCAGGCTAAAGGGTTGGTGAAAAGGGGGATAACCGAGCTGGTGACGCCCGGCGTGAGCCTGCACGACAATACCCTGGAGCGTCGCCAGAACAACTACCTGGCTGCCGTGCATTTTGGCAAAACGGAAGCCGGTATCTCGTTTCTGGATATCAGCACCGGCGAGTTTCTGGCCGCCCAGGGCACGCTCGAGTACCTGGGCAAGCTGCTGCAGAATTTCCGGCCCGCCGAGGTATTGTTCTGCAAGCGCAGCCGCGCCGAGTTTGAGGGCAATTTTGGCCCCGACTTCTGCACCTATGCGCTCGATGAGTGGGTATTCGGCACCGACTATGCCCACGACACGCTCACGCGGCACTTCCGCACTACCTCGCTCAAAGGCTTTGGGGTCGATAACCTGAAGGAGGGCGTGATTGCGGCCGGCTGCATCCTGCACTACCTGGCCGAAACCAAGCATACTGATATTCAGCACATAGCCAGCCTGGGTCGGCTTGAGGAGGACAAGTACGTGTGGCTCGACCGCTTTACGGTGCGCAACCTCGAGCTGGTGCAGGCCCAGCACCCCGGCGGCGTGCCGCTGATTGATATCCTGGACCAGACTATTACGCCGATGGGCGCGCGGCTGCTGCGCAAGTGGGTGGTGCTGCCGCTAAAGGAAGTAAGCCAGATTCAGCGCCGCCTCGATACGGTAGCCGCTCTCGTGGCGGCCCCCGAGCTGCTGGAAGAGGTGCAAACCCACCTGCGGCCCATCAACGACCTGGAGCGGCTCATCTCGAAGGTGGCGGTGCGCCGCGTAAATCCGCGCGAGCTGCTGCAGCTGGCGCGGGCGCTCGAAAGCATGGCCCCGCTGCGCGAAAAGCTGGCCGCTTCGGGCGTGCGGGCCCTCGAAAAGCTGGCCGACCAGCTCAACCCCTGCGCCTCGCTGCGCCAGGAGATTCAGACCAAAATCAGGCCCGATGCGCCGCTGCTCACCAACCAGGGCCACGTCATTCTGGATGGCGTGGATGCGGAGCTCGATGAGCTGCGGGCGCTGGCTTTTTCGGGCAAAGACTACCTCCTGAAGCTGCAGCAGCGCGAGCAGGCCGCTACGGGTATCTCGTCGCTGAAAGTAGCTTATAACAAGGTGTTTGGCTATTACCTGGAAGTCAGCAACGCCCACAAAGCCAAAGTGCCGGCCGAGTGGATTCGCAAGCAGACCCTTGTAAACGCCGAGCGCTACGTTACCGAAGAGCTGAAAACCTATGAGGAGAAGATTCTCAATGCCGAGGAGCAGCTGTTCGTTATCGAAAGTCGCATTTACCAGGAGGTAGTGCTGGCGGCGCTCGACTTCGTGAGCCAGGTGCAGCAAAATGCCCGGGCCATTGGCGTGCTCGATTGCCTCACCTCGTTTGCGGCCACGGCGCGGCAGCACCGCTACGCGCAGCCGGTGGTAAACGATGGGCCGATGCTCGACATCAAAGGCGGGCGGCATCCGGTGATTGAGCGCGGCCTGCCGCCGGGCGAAAGCTATATCCCGAATGATATATGCCTGAGCCAGGACGACCAGCAGATAGTGGTGATAACCGGCCCGAACATGGCCGGCAAGTCGGCGCTGCTGCGCCAGACGGCCCTCATCGTGCTGCTGGCCCAGATTGGCTCGTTCGTGCCCGCTGATGCGGCCACGATTGGCATTATTGACAAGATTTTTACCCGCGTCGGCGCATCCGATAACCTGAGCAAGGGCGAAAGCACGTTTATGGTGGAGATGACCGAAACGGCTTCCATCCTGAATAATCTCTCCAATCGCAGCCTCGTGCTGATGGACGAAATCGGGCGCGGCACCAGTACCTACGACGGCATCAGCATTGCCTGGGCTATTGTGGAGCACCTGCACAACAACCCTAAAGCGCGGGCCAAAACCCTGTTTGCCACTCACTACCATGAGCTCAACCAGCTGGCCGACGACTGCCCGCGGGTGCGCAACTACCACGTGGCCGTGCAGGAAGCCGATGGCCGGGTGCTGTTTTTGCGTAAGCTGCGGCCCGGCGGCTCCGAGCACAGCTTCGGCATTCATGTGGCCCGCATGGCTGGCATGCCGCCCGCCGTGGTGCTGCGGGCTAATGAGATTATGCACCACCTGGAGCAGGAGCGCACCCAAACCGGCCAGCCCGGCGCGGCGGACTCCGCCGCGCCTACCGAGTTTGACGACGTGCTGGCGGGCCTCGCCGACCAGCCCCAGCCGGCGCAGCCCCGGCCCCGCGCCACCACCGCCATGGCCACCCGGCCTACGGTGCAGCTTAGCATGTTTGAGCCCGGCGACCCGGCTTTAGAGCACCTGCGCGAATTACTAAAAAGCCTTGACATTAATACCCTTACGCCCATTGAGGCCCTGCTTAAGCTTCAGGAGCTGAAAGGCGTAGCCGGAGTAGACGGGCGGGCCGGTTAATATATTAAATATCGTATATTAACTGGCCCGCCCGTCTATTTAATTTCCAGGGCATTGCTGCCCAGGGCGGGCTGGCCGGCGGGCGAAATACCTTCGGCCGAGAGGCGGAAGCTGCCCGTAGCTTCGGACGTATAGAAGGTAAGCTGCGCCTGGCCGCTGGCATCAATGCTGATATTCGGGTTCCAGTACAGGGTAGAGCGGCGGTTGTCGGGCCGGGTAAGGGGTGGAGCACCGGCCCCGTAGCGGGGCGCGTAAAACTGCCGGGGGCAGTTAAAAGCAGCCTGCCGCAGCGCAAGTACGCCGGGCACCAGGTCCTGGCGGTGGTCGTAGGTGGGGCTACCCCGGCGCGTATACACGGCCAGCACGCCCCCCGAGCCCCGGCTGCCGAAAATGGCGGCCTGTCCGCCTTTCAGCACTTCTACCCGCTCCACATCGGTGGCCGGGTAGAACGCCAGCGCATCTATCGTGACGGGCACGCCATCGAGCAGCACCAGCGGCGAGCTACCCGACAAAGAGGTAGTGCCCCGTATCTGGACCTGAATATTGGGCTCGGCTCCCGTAATGGTAAGCCCGGCTACCCGCCCCTGCAGCAGCTGCAGCACTGTACTGCCGTTTGCCGCCGGTATCTGCGTAAAATCGACGACGGTAGCGTTGCCCGGCGAGTAAAGGCGGCGGGCATCGGCAGTTACTTCGCGCGTGCCTTGCACGCGTACCGTACCCAGGGCGATGGTAGTGGCACTGCGGTAGCGCTGCTCGTCGGCTTGCTGGGCCTGGCTGCGCTGAATAGCAGCGGCCAGCGAAGGCTCGGGAGTAGCGGGCAGCGGAGGTAGCGGCTGCGTGGGCAGGGCGGGGCCATTGTCGAGGTGAAAAGTGAGGTTGCGCCGCCCCTTGGCCGTGCGGGCCTGGAGGGTGGCCCGCAGGGTATCGCAGCCGCCCAGGCCATTGAGTAAAAACCGGCCCTCGTCGTCGGTCTCAACCGACAGAAACTGCTTGCTGGGCTTGGCTTGCAGGTAAGTCAGCACGCTGTGGGGCGAAGGCGTGCCGTTGGACTGAGTTATCTGGCCGCCAATACCCAGGCTACGCTCTACGCCAAAGTCACGAACGGGCGCCTGGCCGGCCAGCACCGGCTCCCAGGCAAAGCGCCGCCAGCCCTGGGTAAGCAGCAGGTCGTCGAGCGCCTGGTCGGTTTCGGGCGAAGGATTCTGAAAGTAATAGCCGGGGTCTTCTACATAGCCGGCCAGGTCGGCGGTCAGCAGCAGCCGGGCCGCAATATTGTCGGCAGCCGGGGCGGTGGCATTGGCATTGGCATCGGCCACTGCCAGCGACAGCTGAGCGGCCGCCGGCCGGCCGCTGGCATCCGTTACGGCCACCAGCACCCGCACGGGCTCGTGGGCTCTGTACACTGCCCGGTCGGGCGTAAGGGTAATGTGCAGCGCCGCCTCGTTGCGGGCAAAAGCCAGCCGCTCGGCCAGCGGATGCCCCTGCCCATCGAACAGCGTAAAGTGTACCACGCCGCTGGCAAACTTGCTCTTCGGTACCCGTGCCATAAAGGCTTCCGGGCCCTGCACCTGGCCGCGGCCGATGTAGCCTACCGTGCTGCCTACCTGCCCCAGCAGCAGAATAGGGCCGCCGCTGCTGCCATGCTGCCGGATGCTTATCTCAAACGCGTCGGCGGTAGGCACCACCTGCAGCACGTAGCCTTTGGCTTGCACAGCCGGCAGCGGTACGCTCAGCCCGGCCAGCGCCGGAGTGCTAAAGGCGGCCCGGTAGCGCTGGCCTTCGGCCGGCGTAAAGCGCAGCGTCCCCATGCCGCCGTGGCGGCTCTGGAAGGCGGCCACGGGGTGGTTGTCGCTATCGAGCACCTGGCCGGCCACTGCCAGGCCCCGGCCGGTATAGTCCACCGCCTTAAAAGCTACTACGTTACCGATGCCGGCTACCAGATTGCCCCCTTCCGGAAAAAACTGCACATCGGGCGGCAGGCTTTTCGGGGCGGGGGGCTGCTGGGCGTGCCTGGCCGGGCGGCGCTCCGATTTTGAGCTGCCGGGCGCTGCTTCGGCATCGGCTGCCGGCCACACTTGCAGGCGGCGGGTATAAAAAAAATCAGGACCGGCATTGCGCATCCAGCCGGTGTAGGCCCGTAGCAGGTAGGTGCCGGGCGCCAGCGTATCGGGCAGGGCCAAATCACCCTGGCCGAGTCCCCCGGCCAGCTCCAGCGTGCGCCGGCTCACCAGCTGCTGCCGGGACGAGATGAGGTCTACGTGCAACACCTTGCTCAGCGTATCGAGGCGATGCTGCCCGGCGTCGGCCACGTAGGCGCGCAGCCAGATGGTTTCGCCGGCCGTGTAGGTATCCTTGTCGAGATGCAGGTAAACGGTTTCGGGGCGGGCCTTGTCATAAAACTGCTGCACGCTCAGCACTATGTGCCGAAGCACCTCCAGGTCGTCGGGTGGCAGCAGGCGAAAGCTAGCCAGGCTAAGCGCGAGGCCTGCCAGCAGCCAAATTCGGGTAGTAGTGCTTCTAAAAGCAGGCAGATATCGACGTAATTCCATTGCTGGTTAGTTTAGAGACGCGAACATACTCAATGAAGTAGCTATGTATGGTTTTGGCTCCCAAAAACCCGCTCTGCCAGGAGTTAAACCAGGCAGTTTGCTGTTTCAATACTAATCAGTTACCCGTGAGGGCCGGGTGAAACCTCATGCCTCGCATTGGCTGGCCAGTAACCCCGGCATCCGGTAAGCAGGGTACTACGTATCTTCTTTTTTATTTTCCTTATGCAAGTGTTTCTGAAAATTATTTCCGGTGCCGGGCTGCTGGCGCTGGTAGCCTGTGGCGCGCAGCAGCCGGCGCAGGCTCAGTCCCAGCCCGCCGCCTCTACAGCGGGCTTCGCTCCCAAAGACCTGACCGGCCTGGCGCAGGCTACGTTTGCGGGCGGCTGCTTCTGGGCGCAGGAAGAGGCGTTTGAGGAGATAAAAGGCGTGAAGCAGGTGGTGAGCGGCTATGCCGGCGGCACGGTGCCTCATCCCAGCTACGAGCAGGTGGCCGGCCAGGCTACCGGCCACACCGAAACCGTGAATATTTACTACGACCCCAAAGAAGTCAGCTATAAAACCCTGGCCCAGATTTTCTTCCAGGCCAGCCACGACCCCACGCAGCTTAATCGCCAGGGGCCCGACACCGGCCCTGAGTATCGCTCGGCCGTGTTTTACCGCACGCCGGAAGAAAAGAAAATTATCGACGACGTGGTGGCGCAGGTAAATGCCTCCAAGGAGTACGATAGCAAAATCGTGACTCAGGTAGTGCCCTTTAAGCAGTTCTGGCCCGCCGAAGAGTATCACCAGGGCTATTATCGCCTGCACCCCGACAACCCCTACATTGCCACGGTATCCGAGCACAAGGTAGCCAGGGTGCGCAAGCTCTTTCCGCTCGATTTGAAGCCCGACCTGCCTAGCCTATAAGCGGTGAGGCAGGAAGAGAGGGTGATAAATAGGGTATTTACTATTTATCGCCCTCTGATTTGGTCAAGCAGGTTGGTTTTACGCTTAATCAGCACGTAGCGGATGGAAAATGCGGTAGGAAAGCGCGCGTAATCGTCGCTATTAAACTCCACAGTTGGCTTAAAGTCGAAGCTGAGCACCAGCGGTAAAAATGCCACCTTGTACTCCAGGCCTACCAGGCCATCGAGGCCGCCGAAATTGCTCGAATCCTTGTTGTGGCCCACGTGTCCGCCCGCGCCAAAATAGTAGTTGAGGCTGGGACCCAGGATGCCAAAGTGGTATTCGCCCAGTACCGTGCCGCTTGCCTCCCTGGAGCCCAGGCCGGCAATGCCTTCCAGCGTAACGCGCGGGGCCACCAACTGCTGCACCGTGATGCCATAGTTGCCACCGCCCAGGCGCAG
This sequence comes from Hymenobacter baengnokdamensis, assembly GCF_008728635.1. NCBI lineage: Bacteria > Pseudomonadati > Bacteroidota > Cytophagia > Cytophagales > Hymenobacteraceae > Hymenobacter > Hymenobacter baengnokdamensis. The sequence continues at coordinate 1,177,495 of NZ_CP044285.1, forward strand.
GCCCGCCGCCGTAATGTATTTCTGAGCGGCTGCCGGCCGGGCAAAAAAGCTGAGCAGCAACAGGCTGCCAAGTGAAAATCGAGTTGCCATGCGAGCGCCTAAACAACGACCCTGCCAAAAGCGGCAAAATCGCCTGTTTAACGCCTTTGCCCGGCAGATAGTGCTTGCGCTAAGCAGCCGGCAGCGGTTTTGGAGCGTACAAGATTCCGGTTTTTGCACCCTTTTCTCGGGCCCTAACGTCTGTTAGCCGGACCTTTGCCCGTAGATTCTCAATCATCCCCCACATCCTACCCTCTGTGTATTTACACCACGTAGCGGCCTACTTGCCGGCAGCTGTCGTTACAAACGAACATTTCACCAAGCTAAATGGCTTAGCTTCGGACTGGATAATTGAGCGCACAGGCATTCGGGAGCGGCGTAAAGCAGCGCCCGGCGAAAACGCCAATACGATGGCTATTGCCGCCACCCAGGCCCTGCTGGCGGAGGTCCCGACCTTTGCGGCCGACAGCATCGACCTTATTGTGGTGGGCACCTATACGCCCCACGATACCATTTATACGGCTGCCCATGCCGTGCAGCGTGCTCTGAATATCAATGAGATACCCGTAGTTAGTGTCTCATCCGCCTGCTCTTCGCTGCTCAATGCCGTTGAGATAGTAGAAGGCTATTTTGCGCTTGGCAAGGCCAGCCGGGCGCTGGTAGTAGTGAGTGAGCACAATACGGCTTACAACAACGAGGAAGATACGATGGCCGGTCACCTCTGGGGCGATGGCGCGGCGGCGCTGCTTTTCAGCAAGGAGCGGCTGGCTGCTACCGATTTGCGCGTGGTGCAGGTCGTGACCGGCGGGGCCGCGCCAATGGGCAAGGCCGACGAAGCCGTGACCCTCAAGCCCATTGATAAAGGCATTGTAATGCCCTACGGCCGCGACGTGTTTCAACAGGCCTGTACCTATATGGCCCGTATCACCCAGCAGCTGCTGGATGGCAATGGCCTTACCGTGAGGGAGCTGGACTACCTCATTCCGCACCAGGCCAATCTGCGAATCTCGGCCAACGTGGTAAAGCAGCTTGGTCTGGACCCCGCCCGGGCAGTTAATAATATCGAGCGCCTGGGCAATACCGGCTGCGCCGGCGCCGCCATCGGCCTGGCCGAGATATGGGACCAGATTCAGGAAGGTAATAAGCTTATCATCACCGTTTTCGGCGGTGGCTATTCTTACGGAGCCATGCTGCTGGAAAAGCACGCCACAGCCTAAGGCATATAGGGTTGCTTTTTATAGCCGTAAACTTGTGCCTGATGCTTCCTCCTGCCGCTGCTTTCTTACCGGAGATTACGTTTCAGACCAGTCGCGCCAGCGGGCCGGGCGGGCAGAATGTGAATAAGGTAGAGAGCCGCGTAGAGCTGCGCTGGCAGCTCCAAGCCTCGCAGGTGCTCACCGAGGCCCAGAAGCAGCTCATCCTGGAAAAGCTGGCTGCGCAGCTGACTGCCGATGGCTACCTGCTGCTGGTGGCTCAGGACGACCGCAGCCAGCTGCGCAACAAGGAAATTGTCTTGACCCGCTTTCACCAGCTGCTCGAAAAAAGTTTGCACCGGCCCAAGCCCCGGCGGGCTACCCGGCCCAGTGCCGGGGCCGTGCGCCGGCGCCTGGAAGGTAAAAAAGTGCAAAGCGAAAAGAAAGCCAATCGGCGCCGGCTGGACTAACCGGACTTTATCGCCTGGTATAGAAATTTACCAATAAATAATCCTTGCCCTATATAGGATAGGGCAAGGATTACGGGTGGTCGATTTTATAGCTGTAATTTTAGGGAGCAGCTAAGAGTACAGAGTAGCAGTAAGTTGTTTTCACAGTCAGAAAGAGAGCGGACTGCACGGGGCCGAAAGTCAGCCGGGTGCGTTTGATTACAAAGGTCGCCCTCGATTAGATGTAATTTAAACGTAGAAATGCCCAATTGTGAAAAACACGTATTTATACGTGGCGGCCGGTAGCTATGAGTCGAGCAGGCCGTGGCGGGCGGCGTACACTACCAGCCCCGCCGAATTAGGTGCGCTGGTTTTCTCCAGCAGCTTCTGGCGGTGGCCCTCCACGGTGCGCCGGCTGATAAAGAGCTGCTCGGCAATATCGGCGGCCGTGCAGCCCTGGCAGATAAGGCGGAGCACCTCGTGCTCACGGGTGGTAAGCTGCACCAGGTCGGGCAGCCTGGGAGTAGGGGTGCGCTCGGGGTGCTGCACGCCCCGGATAAGCGCGCGCGAGATGCGCGGCGTAAAGTGGAAGCCCGTGGTAAGCACTTCCTCGATAGTAAGCCGCAGCTGCTCCTGGTCCACGTCTTTGGGCAGGTAGCTGCGGGCTCCTACCTTCATCATCTGGGTAATGTATTTGTCGGCCGAAAACATCGATAGTACGATTATTCTCAGGTCGGGAAACTCCTGCAGCAGTTGGCGGGCCGCTTCGGGGCCATCAATGTTGGGCATCTGCAGGTCGAGCAGCAGCACATCGGGCAGCCGCTGGCGGCAGGTGGCCAGCAGCTCCGGAAGCTCCGAAGCTTCCGTAACCGACGCTACGTAGGGCAAGGCCTGCAAAATATAGCGCATACCCTGCCGAAAAAGCTGGTGGTCGTCGAGCAGGGCAATGTGGACGGGAGAAGTAGGTGTTGGCATAGCAGGGTTGGAAAAGGATAGTTCAGGCAAAGGAAGTGTTTTCTATTTCAACCAGCGTACGGGTACCCTCGCCGGGGGCCGAATGCTGCTTTAAGCGGGCGTGCAGCATCTGCACCCGCACTTCGATACTACGCAGGCCGGCTCCGCCGGAAGCCGGACGGCTGGCTTCCAGCGCCCCTATATCGAAGCCACAGCCATCGTCTTCTACCGTAAGCGAAACCCGGGTGCCGCATTGCTGCAGCTGCACCCGGACCAGGGTAGCGCCCTGGGCATGCTTCTGGGCATTGTGAAGCAGCTCCTGGCAAATACGGTACAGGGCCAGTTCCTGAGCCAGCGCCAGCGGCTGCCGGTAGTCGATGACCAATGCTACCTCCAGGGTGCTGGTTTCGTTGCACACGTCGGCCAGGTGCTGCAACGCTTCGGCCAGGCCAAAGCGGTCGAGCACAGCCGGATAAAGACTGTGCGAAAGGCCCCGCACGTCGTGGACCGCGTTGGCCAGTATGTCCTTCACCATGCCCGTCAGGTTGGTCGCCTCTTCGGCTGCCACGGTGCTTTCGAGCCGGCCCAGCAGCAGCTTGGCGGTGGCCAGCGTAGAGCCGATTCCATCGTGCAGGTCGCGGCCAATGCGCTCCCGCTCGTGTTCCTGGGCCGCAATAACGGCCCCTAGCAGGTCCTGCTGATAGTCCGCTTCGGCCTGTTGCAGGCGCAGCTGCTGTTGCAGCAGGCGCTTTTGATAAACCACCAGAAATACCACCAGCGCCACCCCCGCCAGCAGCATAAACCCAATGCCGATAAAAAGCAGCGAAGCAAAGCTCACTTCTGCGGGCGTATCCATAGAGCCAGGCTGTAGCAGGAGTGGAGTACGATGGTGAGCAAAATCTCTACCGCCCACACGTTTCGGTTAAATGCGGCCGAGTAATGACGCAGTAAGTAGTTACTGAACAAGGCAATTTGCAGGTAACCCAGAAAATAGATTACCAGTCCGGTCGACACCCAGAACATGGGCTCCTGCTCCAGGTGTCGCACGCGCAGCTCGCTCATCAGCTTCCAGAAATACCCGCCCACCATGCCCAGCACCAGCAGCGACTGCACTACCTGCTGCCCTGGCCGAAACCAATGCAGGCTGGGCCCCAGCAGGCTGTCGAAGCCAACGTAGACGATAAACGCGCCTACTACCCCCGGCATAACCCGCGAAAAGGTAGCCGACCGTATCGTGCGCATATACAGCAGGGCCAGCAGTACCAGCTCGCCCACCGTATAGATGGGCATCAGAAACAGGTTGTTGTGCTGCACCAGCATCAGCCAAAAGCCCAGTAGCTCCAATGGCAGCTCGAAGATGGTGAGCGCGGCCAGATAGCGCAGGCTATTGGGCAACTGCTGAAAGCGCACAATTCCACTAAATCCGGCCACCAGAATGGCTGCTATCGACACGGACGAAAGCGGAGACAAGGAAATGGCGCTTAGAATATCAGCCATAAAAATCAGTGGGGCTGCTGGATGCCTGCCTGCGGTAACTGCTTAGCCGCCGGGCGGGAAAGGATGCGATAAGTCAAAGAAAGGCTCGTCGCTGGGGTCGTCCTGCACCCGCGCCGCGGTCTGCGTGGTTTTGTAAATGCGGATTACCAGTCCGAACGTTTGCCTGAGCTCGGTGCCCGAAGCCGGGTAGTGCTCGTGCAGGCCAAAGCCGATGTGCATTTCCTTGTTGTCATAGGTCCGCGCCGCAAACAGCGGGTCCATAAAGTCGGCAATGTCGAAGCTGTAGCCTTCCATGGGGCCGTAGCTGCTGGCAAACATGGCGGGCGTTACCTGCTTGGCAGCCGTCCAGTTTTGCAGCCAGGCCTTCACCAGGTCGTGCGGAATCTGGTCGTTGAACGGGGGCTGGTCACTGCCGGTCTGGTTATCAGCCAGATAATAAGCCGAAATACGGCCATTCAGGGCATCGGTGGCATAAAGGGCCAGAGTAAAATGGCTCTGCTTCAGGTCTGCGTCGGGCTTGAGCAGGAACTGCGCTTTAACACTCCGTGCCCCGACCGTCGACAGCAGCCACACAATAGTCTGGAGCGAAAACTTAACATAAGTCAGGCGGGCCTGGCCGGTGCGCTGGAATATTTCGGGTAGGTTGTGCCCACTGCTGATGGCTTCGCTCCAGGCGGCCGAATAAGCATTAAATTCCTGCTGGGTGATGAAGGTGCCGGGAGGTGGGTTTTGCGGGTTCATGGAGAAAAGCTAAAAGGGAGTAGGAAAAGAATAGAAAAGCCGTCAGCTACTGGCCGGAAATGTACATAAGCTCCTGCGGGCTTGGTGCTGGCAGGCTAAAAAAGCCCCTACGCATGCTGCATAGGGGCTTTCCGTATAGCCTTCTACCAATAAAAGCCGCAGTTTGTAGCCGCAAAGAGACTACCTGCACGGCGCGTCCTTTAGCGTATAAGTACGCGGTTTTTAAAACAGGTATTTCTACGTAGCGGCGCGGCGCGCTACAGCAGCGTGCCGCGCAGCATCACCAGCGCCACGGTAAAGTAGATAATCAGCCCGGTTACGTCCACGAGCGTAGCCACGAAAGGCGCCGACGACGTGGCCGGGTCCAGGCCCAGCCGCCGCAAAATGAGCGGCAGCATAGACCCCGCAATGCTGCCCCAGAGCACGATACCTACCAGCGCCACGCCCACGGTGCAGGCCACAATCAGCCAGTGTTCGCCATAGATAGGAGTAATGCTTTGCCAGATGGCGATGCGGCTAAAGCCCACAATACCTAGTATTACGCCCAGCAGCAGGCCCGATACCAGCTCGCGGCGCAGCACCCGCCACCATTCGCCCAGGGTAAACTCGCCCAGGGCCATAGCCCGGATAATAAGTGAGGTAGCCTGCGAGCCCGAGTTGCCGCCCGAGCTGATAATCAAGGGGATGAACTGGACCAGCACAATCGCTTTCTGCAGCTCACCTTCAAAGTATTGCATCGCCGAGGCGGTCAGCAGCTCGCCCAAAAACAGCACGACCAGCCAGCCCGCCCGCTTCTGCACCAGGCGCAGCAGTGGAATGGTAAGGTAGGGCTCATCGAGCGCCTCCGAGCCCCCGAATTTCTGAATATCCTCGGTGTCTTCTTCTTCCCGAATATTGAGAATATCGTCCAGCGTTACAATGCCGAGCAGGATGCCCTGGTCGGGGCTCACCACGGGCAGGGCCACGCGGTCGTTGCGCCGGAAAATGTCAATGGCTTCCTCCTGGTCCTGGGCCGCCGTAAGCTGCACGAAGCGGTGGTCCATAATGTCGCGCACCCGCGTGGTGGGCGCAGCCAGCAGCACCTCCCGGATGCGAATATCGTCGATGAGCTTGCCGCGCGCATCGGTTACGTACAGCATGTTCAGCGTCTCGGATTGCCCGCCGTGCTGACGCACAAAGTCGAGCACCTGCTGCACGGTCCAGTTTTCGCGAATGGCAATGTAGTCGGGCGTCATCAGGCGGCCCACCGAGTACTCGGGGTAGCCCAGCAGCTGCAGCGTAACGCGGCGCTCGGGCTCCGAAAGGTTCTGCACCAGCTCGGCCACAAAGTTGGCCGGCAAAAATTCCAGCAGGGCCGTGCGGTCATCAGGCGACATCTCATTGAGAATGTCGGTTACCTTGTCCTGAGCCAGGTTTTCGAGAAAATGGCGCTGTACTTCTAAATCAAGATATTCAAATACTTCAGTGGCGAGCCCCAAGGGCAGCAGCCGGAAGATAATGAGCTGCTCCCGTTCTTTCTCATTCTCAATCAGCTCGACCAGCTCGTTGGGCTGAAAGTCGCGTAAAAGCTTTTTTAGCTTAAAAAACTCGCCCTCCTGAATCAGTGTCGTGATGTGGTCCACGGTTTCGGGCGCAGTCATAGGCAGGGCTGAAAAATCGAATGAAGGGCTGGGCGGGTCGTTGTTTCGCTAGGCAAGAGGGGGTGGCCGGGCAAAATTACGCCCGAACCGGCGCTGTGCTGGCAGCCCGACCGGCATTTTTGGCGTACTTCGCTGCTGTATCTGCTTTTGTTTGCTGTTTTGACTCCCGCTGCTCCCTTGCCTGCCCCTGCCACTACGCCCCAGGGCACTATTGTCGTGCTGGGTGGCGGCTACGACGACCCCACGCTGGCGCTGCTGGCCGGGCTGCTGCCCACCCGCACGGCGGCTATCGAAATCCTTACCACCGCTACCGTAGAAAAGCCGGCCCGCACGCACGCGGCCTATGCCAGGGTGCTGGCCGAGCTGGGCTGCCCCCAGGCCGGCCACCTGCAGGTCGACGAAGACCATCCTGCCGATGCGCCGGCCACCCTGGCTCGTCTGCGCGCCGCGGCACTTGTATTTGTGACGGGCGGCGACCAGGAGCGCCTGACGGAGCTGCTGCTCGGCACCGAGTTTTTAGCGGTGCTGCGCCAGCGCTGCCGGCACGAGGCGGGCTTCATTCTGGCGGGTACCAGCGCGGGCGCCTCCGCGCTGGGGGCGCATATGATTGTAGGCGGCCGGGGCTGGCGCAGCCTGCTGGCGGGGGGCATAGAAGTGATTCCGGCCCTGGCTATTTTGCCCGGTTTGCTGATTGACCAGCACTTTGTTGAGCGGGCGCGCTACCCGCGCCTGCTGCACGCCGTGCTGGCCCACCCGCAGCTGCTGGGCCTGGGCCTGAGCGAGGAGACCGGCATAATCTTCCGGCCCGGCCAGCCGCCCGAAGTGTTTGGTGATGAGGTAGTAGTGCTCGTCGATGGGCGGCATCTCACGGCCACCAACTATCACGGCCGCCCACCGGGCCAGCCCATTGGCGGCCAGGGTTTTCAGGTTAGCCTGCTGGTTGCCGGCGACACTATTGCGCTGAATAGCAACCAGTGAAGAGTAAGTCACTGCCCCTTTCGCGGCCGCCCGGCTCTGGCTCCGCCCGGTGAATACGTTCGGGTTGCGTGCTGCCCTGCCCCAGGGCACCAAAAACCAATACTTTTGCGTTGGACTGCCGGATAAACTTGTATTCCATGTATTTGCTTTTTTCTCGCTTCTGGCTGCTCGGCCTGCTGGGTCTGCTCGTGGTGGCCTGCACCCGCAAAACGGTGTCGTTCAACTCGCGGCCCGGCGATGACAGCGTGAGGGCGCTCATCGCCCCCGGCGACACCCTCACTACTACCACCCGCAAGGGAGCGCCCAAGCTGAGCATTGCGGGTAAGAAAGCCGTGCTGACCAAAGCTGAAGAAAAAGCGGCCAAGGATGCCGAAAAAGCAACTCAGCGCAAAAAGCCCATCAAGAAGAAAATATTCCTGGGCGAGCGTATCAAGAAAGCCTATGTGAAGTCGGGTCCAAAGGGGCGCAACCAGATTATCGAGATTTTCTACTTTCTCAAAACCTTCAAGCAGCCCGACCCGATGGCGCCGGCGCGCTACTACTATAGCGCCAAAAAGCACCGCATCTTTAAAGCAGTTGGCGAACTGAACCCCGCCACCGACAAAGTGCTGCACGGCCCATACAAGAAAATGCAGAACAACAAGGTGCTCGAAACCGGCTACTTTGCCAACGGCACCCGCCACCTGCGCTGGGAAAAATTTGATAGCAAAGGCAATCTGCTGGCCAAAACCCACTACGAGATGGGCTTTCCGCGCGATGCTAACATCAGCTACTACGACGCCGGCAATACCATGCTCAAGGAGGTAGTGCCTTACGTAAATGGCAAGCTGGAAGGTGATTACGTAAAATATCGCAACGACGGCCAGCGCGAGTGGACCGGCCAGTTTGAGAATGGCCGCCGGGTAGGGGAGTGGACCAATTACTGGGACTACAAGAACTACCGGCACTACGTGTACCAGTACGGGGATTCGGGCTACGAGCCCGAAGTAGAAGAGCCCGAGCTGATTCGGGAATACAGCCACGGCGGCTCGGTTATCTACGACAAGGAAAAAAATATCGATAAGCGCAACGAGGCCGACCCCGACGCTACCCCTGCCAAAGACCCCCGCCGCCCCGGCAGCCGCGGCGTACCCGCGCCCCGCCCGCCCGTGCGCAAAACCCAGGACCGCCGCCCCGGCTACCACCCGGCGGCCACGCCGCCGCCCGTTTCGCCCACGCCGCCCGGCTCGGCCGCCCCAGCCGGCACAACCACGCCCTGATGCGCACCGCGCAAGCTAGTAAAAAGCGTCCTCAAACAGCTCGATTCGGAAGCCGCTGCGCAGCGGCGTGAGGGCCAGAATATCGAAGCGAATATCTCCCGGCCAGCTCAGCTCTTCCTGCAAGTGCGTGGCCGCCAGGCGAAACAGCTCTTTCTTGCGCGCCGATACGAAGGTTTCGGGTGAGCCGTACTGCCCGCCCGAACGGGTTTTTACCTCTACAAATACCAGGAGCGCCGTGCCCTGGCGCACTATCAGGTCTACTTCGGCCCGGCTATGCCGGTAGCCTTGCGCAATTACTTCGTAGCCGGCCCCCCGGTAAAACTCGGCCGCCGCCGCCTCCCCGGCCTGCCCCAGCACCTGCGCAGCAGTCGACATAAGCACTTGATTAGCTATATAGTGAAGGCGTCCTAGGCGCGAGTGCAGGTACTAAGTACAGTCCCGGTTCAATCTGGTGCGTAAGTTAAACTAGTTGGCGCGAAGTAACTTTGCCCCGCTAAATGATGCTTATTCGTCGTTGAATTATGAATATATATTCGGATTGTATAAACACTGCGCCAGTCGACTCGCCGCCGACGGCCGCTGCCCCACCCAGCCCGGTGCCGGGCCGGCAGCGCCTCATTCGGGTGCAGCGCCTGGGCCTGGTGCCCTACGTGCCCACCTGGGAGCTGCAGGAGCAGCTGCTAGCCGATACCCTCGCCATTAAAGCAGCCAATCGCCAGGCCGAGGCGCGCGGCGAGTTGCCTCAGCCTACGCCCAATCACCTGCTGTTCTGCCAGCATCCGCCCACTTATACGCTGGGTAAAAGCGGCAAGCCCGAGCATCTGCTGCTTGATGAGGCGGCCCTGCTAACCCACGGAGCCTCGTTTCACCGCATCAACCGGGGGGGCGACATTACCTTTCATGGGCCGGGCCAGCTGGTTGCCTACCCTGTGCTCGACCTCGAAAACTTCCGCCCCGATATCCACTGGTATCTGCGGGCACTGGAAGAAGCGGTAATCCAGACGCTGGCAGCCTATGGGCTACGCGCCGGCCGCATTGCCGGGCTCACGGGCGTGTGGCTCGACTGGGAAGCGGGTGCCGCCAACCCGCGCAAAATCTGCGCCATGGGCGTGCGGTGCAGCCGCTGGGTTACGCTCCACGGCCTGGCCCTTAATGTGAATACTGACCTGCGCTATTTCGGCTACATTGTGCCCTGCGGCATTACCGACAAAGCCGTTACCTCGCTGCAAGCCGAGCTGGGCTACGCCGTGCCGTTGGCCGAGGTGCAGGAGCGCCTGCTGGCCGGATTGTTGCAGCAGTTTGCGGCAGTAGAAGCGCTTTAGCACCCAGATGCCCATCTACTTACTCGTCTTCAGCTTATGAAACAAGATATTCCTTTTGACCCCGTAGAAGGTGTATCCATTGCCATTGTGCCCGACGATGAGGCGGCCTTTGGCACGACTGGTGAGCCAACCTGGACGGTCTACCTGCTTAATAACAATGGCTTTACGCTCGAAAATGTCCTCATCAGCTCAGACGGCTACGGCACCCAGCCCACCGGCGAGGCCGTGCGCACGTCTACGCTGCGCTACCATTTTGCTTGCGTTGGCCCCCATTCGGCTACCCCGGTCGAGCTGATTGACCCCGCCGTATTTCACCTCACCAACCAGTATTGGCTGAGCTATTACCAGGGCAGCCGGATTTTTGATAAGAAATTTGTCTTCGTTCCCGATTCTATCATGGCAGCTAACCTGAGCCGGCTCGACTTGCTACCCGGCCGCAGCGGCGTGCTGCACGGCTAACTCTATCTCGCTCAGGCAGCTTACGCTGCGCTTTATCCGCTCAATGAATCATTTTAGTATTTACCTGGGGCTGGCCGGCCTGTGGGCCTTGTTGGTTGCCATGTTCGCGGTGCCTTCCATCGTGCACATTGCCCACCTCAAAAACCTGCTCGATACGCCCAATGGCCGTACCGTGCATCAATCCCTGACCCCGCGCCTGGGCGGAGTAGCGGTGTTTGCCGGCTTTATGTCGGCCCTCACCATTTTTGCGCCGCTTGCTAATGGGGTGAAGGAGCTGCTGGCCGGCTGCGTTATTCTCTTCTTCGTTGGCCTGAAAGACGACCTGGTTACCATCTCGGTGGCGAAAAAATTTGTGGGCCAGCTCCTGGCTACGGGGGTTGTGATGATAATGGCTGATGTGCGCGTAACCAGTTTTCAGGGTATTCTGGGCATCTATACGCTCCCGGTGGGGGTTAGCTATGCCTTTACCTTCGTCATGATTGTGGGTATCACCAACGCCATCAACCTTATCGATGGCCTTGATGGCCTGGCGGGCACTATTGTGCTCATTCTCAGCGGCACCTTTGGGTATTACTTCTACCGCTACGGTGGCCCGGCCTTTAGCAACTACGCTTTTGTATCGGTTTGCCTCATTGGTGGAATGCTGGGCTTTCTGCGGTATAACTTTCACAGGGCCAGTATTTTCATGGGCGATACGGGCTCGCTGGTCTGCGGCTTTATCGTTTCCATTCTGGCCATTCAGTTTATCGAGCTGGGCAGCCATACCGGGCAGCCGTTCGACAATGTAGCACCGGCCGTCACGTTTGGCGTGCTGTTTGTGCCGCTTTTCGATACCCTGCGCGTCTTTATTCTGCGCATGGCCGCTGGCCGCTCCCCTTTTGCGCCCGATAAAAACCACATCCATCACCGCATCCTGGCAATGGGCTTTTCGCAGATTAGCACGGTGCTTCTGCTAGGGTTGCTTAATATAACCGTTATACTATTTGTAATTAATTTTTATACCCTCGGCAACTTGCCGCTTATTGGCATCCTGGTCGCCTTTTCCGTGGTGCTGAGCGTCTTCCTGGGCGTATATCAAAGCCGGGCCGCCCGCCGGCAGGTAGCTTCTACCTGACCTTCTTTTACCGTGGCTGCTGGCTTCTCTATCCGCTGCCGGTACCGGGCCGGCTTGCTACTGATGAGCTTCCTGCTCGTCGGGCACTTCGTGCGGCCCCTGGCGGCCGCCGAGTACCGGCCCTTGCCCCCGGCCGCCCCCACCAGCCTAGCCGCCGACAACTGGCTGCTCTACGATGCGGCCGGCAACCGGCTCATCCTGTACCTGCCCGGCTACCATGCGCCGGCTCATGCCTACTACCAGTGGCTGCGGCTGTCGCCCCGGCGGCCTTTCCCGCTGTCTTTTGCCGCCGCGCCCGGCCTCAGCCTGTTTCTCGATAACCAGCTGATTTTTACGGCGCCCTCCGCCGGGCGCTATACCATTGATTTAGCGCAGGCGCCGCGGGCTGCCCGGCCCGGCCCGCACCTACTCGCCGTATGGCAGCCCGAAGGTTATCCGGCCCTGAGCACTTTTACGGCCGACCCGGCCCCGCCTGCGGCTGCCCCGGTTGCCGCGCTGGTAGCCCCCGGCCAGGTGCTGCTACGTCTGCCGCTGGTGGCCAGTCAGAACATACTGATTTTACTATTAATGGCCGTGGCGCTGCTCTACGGAATCGTGCGGGCCACGTATCCGGCCGGCCTGGCCAGGCTGCTGCAGGTAGAAGATTTCTTTAGCAGCACGATTGATTCGCAGAGCTTTCTGGTAAGGCCAGCCTTTACCTGGCTCAATCTGGGGCTGATTTTTCTCTTTGCGCTTTCCCTGTCGCTGCTCCTCACGGCCCTGCATACCGACCTTACCAGCCTGCCCCTGCTCCAGCAGGTACTCAAGGTACCCGAGTCGGCCCTGGCGGCCCGCATCTCCCTCTACACCGGGCTGATACTCGCCTTTGTGTTAGGTAAATATGTTTTGGTAGAGCTGCTTAGCTATATTTTTGACCTGCGGGGCCTCGTAACGCTGCACTACCGCGAATTTTTGCGCACAACCCTGCTGCTGGGCCTGCTGGTGCCCTTTGTACTGCTTCTGTACCTGGCACTGAACGTCCGCTGGCCCGCTATTGTTTGGGTAGCCAATGGCTGCGTGCTGCTGCTGCTCAGCGCAACCGTGCTGCGGGTGGGGCGTACGCTGCACCAGCATACCTCGCTGCTTAATCTTCATTTGTTCGCGTACCTTTGTGCTACCGAAGTACTGCCCCTGGTAGTATTATTGAAAGTCATTGTGTTTACGTATCCTGCCTGACCGGCGTTCCGTACTGGCCAGGCCCTCTTTTTTCTATAGTTCTAGCGTTACCTTTTCTTCTTTCTATGGCCGAGAGCGCAGTACAGCCGGGTCTGGACCGGCACGCCCAGCCCATTCGCAGCATTCTGGTTACCCAGCCCAAACCGGCCAACGACGTTTCTCCCTATTCCTTGCTGGCCGAGCGGTATGGCATTCGCGTCGATTTTCGGGAGTTTATCGATGTGCAGGGGGTTCCTTACAAAGAGTTTCGTAAGGATAAGGTCAACATCGCCGAGCATACGGCGGTCATCTTTACCAGCCGGAATGCCGTAGACCATTTCTTTCGCATCTGCCAGGAGGCGAAGCTGGAAATGCCGGCTGAAATGAAATATTTCTGTATTTCAGACCAGACGGCCAACTACCTGCAGAAATACATTGTGCTGCGTAAGCGTAAGCTGTTTGTGGGCCTGCGCACCGCCGCCGACCTCTTCGAAGTCATTAAAAAGCACAAGGGTGAGAAATTCCTTTACCCCTGCTCCGACATTCGCAAGGACGACCTGCCCGAGTTTATGCGCGCCAACAACCTCAAGTTTACGGAGGCCGTTATTTACCGCACGGTGGCCAGCGACTTATCCGACCTGTCGGACGTGAAGTACGATTGCCTGGCATTTTTTAGTCCTTCCGGCATCAGCTCGCTGTTTGTAAACTTTCCCGACTTTGTGCAGGGCGGTACGCGTATTGCTGCCTTTGGCCCTACTACGGCCAAAGCGGTGCGCGATGCCAACCTTATCCTTGATATTGAGGCTCCTATGCCCAATGCCCCGTCCATGACGGGCGCTATTGAGGCGTATATTCGAAAGCACGCCGTTGAGGCCGGTATAACTGCCGGCACAGACCGGTCGGGTAGCTAGCGCCGGAGACCGGTTTGGCAAGGAGCGACTGCCCGCCGTGGCCGGTCATTTCTTTTGCCGGGAGGTAGCGTAAGGGGCTAAATTAGTAGTTACATTTGAACGTAGGTTGTTATGCCTGTTGCCTCCCTGTATCTCCCTTCCAGCTCCCTTTCTTCGTAGCCCCATGAAAGGATACTTACTTGCTACGCTGTTAAGCGCAGCAGCTGTGCCCGCCCTGGCCCAGCAACAGCCACAGTTTACGCACTACGGCCTCAATGGCATGTACCTCAATCCGGCTTACGCCGGTATCAAAGGGCAGACGGAAGTAAACGTTATCGGGCGCTACCAATACCTGAACCTGGGCAACTCGTTTAACGACGAAAACGGCTCGCCGCGCACGGGCATGGTATCGGCTTCAGTGCCGGTGCTTGCGCTTAATGGCGGCGTGGGCCTGGCAGTATACTACGACCAGATAGCCGTTACGAAGATGACGAATGCTACGCTTTCCTACTCGCAGCACGTAAAGCTGGGAGCCGGGCAGCTGGGTATTGGCGTGCAGGGGATTTTTACGTTTTTAAGCAAGGGCAGCTACCGGCCAAATGACCCGACCGACCCCTTCGTGCCCGAAAGCGGCTCCGACCATAAGTTTGATGCGGGCGCCGGGCTTTGGTATGAGTCGCCCAAATTTTACGCGGGTCTCAGCGCCAATAACCTGTTCCGGCAGACGTATACCCTGCAAAGTGCTATTCGCGATGCCAGCGGTAAAATTATTGGGTACCAGAATACCTCTCAGGTACTCGGCGAGAATCACGCATACCTGACGGCCGGATACAATATCGAGGCCTCCTCCAGCGTTACGGTGACCCCTACGGTATTAGTAAAAGCCGTATTGCCAGGCAACTACGATGCTGCCACCAAGTACGACAACCAGCACAACTACTCCGTGGAAGCGGGGGTGCGGGCTACGCTCAACGACCAGTTCTGGGCTGGTCTTAACTACCGCCAGCAGGAGTCAATATCGGGCCTGCTGGGCTACGCTTTTGGCGCCGACAACCGCTACCGTATCGGCTACGCTTTCGACTTCATTGCCTTCGACCAGGCGGCCCGCGCTTTCAGCTCACACGAAATACTACTTTCGCTTCGTTTGCCCAAAGCCGTGCTCTTTACCCGTCCTGCCATCCGAACCCCCCGCTATAGCTTCTAGTCAGGCTTGTCAGAAGCGATACCGGCTAGCAGCCGGCGGTAATAAGTAGAAAATTTTGGGGCTGTTAAATTGTATTTTAGGGTCGTTAAGCGCCTTTTTCACGCCGCTGAACGAATAACAACGTGAACGCGTCTGTGCCGTATTGCGCAACCACTTGGAATAACGTAGATTTGCCAGTAATTACACAACTTGCCACAATCGCAGCCTGATTATAAATTAGTTCTTTCTCTCTATTATGAAAAAATTTCTGGTATTACCCCTATTAGCCTTATCGGGGGTATTTCTAGGTGGCTGTTTTACGAAGAACTACCAGGGCGACTTGGTGGGCACTGACGACCGGCCCATCTTTAACCCGCAGGAAGTGCCCTTCGGAATGGTACCCTGCCCAGGTGGAACTTTTCACATGGGCCAGACCGACCAGGATATCTCGGCTTCGATGGTAAACATGAATAAGCAGGTGACTATCGCCGGCTTCTACATGGACGAAACCGAAATCACGAACAACGAATACCGGCAGTTCGTGAACGCTATTATGCAAGACTCGGTAGAAGCGCTGGGGGAGGATTATATCAAAACGGAGCTATATCCTGATACTACTGTATGGGTGCGTGACTTTACCTACCACATGGGTGACCCTCTGCTGGAATACTACTACTCGCACCCGGCATTCGACGATTATCCGGTAGTGGGCGTTGATTGGTTTGCGGCCCGCTATTTCTGCAACTGGCGCACCAAGTATAAAAACACTACCAACGAGGAGCGCGGCGACGCGCCGTACCCGAACTTCCGCCTGCCTTCCGAGGCCGAGTGGGAGTACGCCGCCCGCGGTGGCCGCGAAGGGGCTACCTTCCCCTGGGGCGGGCCTTACATCCGCAATACCAAGGGCTGCATGCTGGCCAACTTTAAGCCGGGCCGGGGCGACTATGCTTCCGATGGCTATGCCTATACCTCGGAGGTCGGCTCCTACTTCCCCAACGATTTCGGCCTCTATGATATGGCCGGCAACGTTTCGGAATGGTGCGATGATGCGTATATGGAAGCCTCGGTGCCGGTAGTGTGGGACCTTAACCCTACCAACCCCGATGATAACGAGCCCCGTAAAGTAGTGCGAGGCGGCTCATGGAAAGACATTCAGTACTTCCTCGAAACCGGCACCCGTAACTTCGAGTACCAGGATTCGGCCCGCTCCTACATCGGCTTCCGCTGCTCCATGATTCAGATTGGCATGGGTACCAACCGCGGTCTGAACTAACCATCTCAACACCACTTCCTCAATTCACCAAGTTCACACTCCCTACTTTAGGAATTATCATGGCAGCTAAAGGTAACCCCTTCTTCGACAAAGTAATGCCGTTTATATACGGCGTTGGTGCAGCAGTTGTAATTGTCGGAGCACTATTTAAGATTGAGCACTGGCAGGGAGCCGACACCATGCTTATTGCTGGTCTGTCTACTGAAGCCTTCATCTTTCTTTGCAGTGCCTTCCAGCCGCACCAAGCTGAAACTGACTGGTCGTTGGTATACCCTGAGCTAAGCGAAGGCTACGACCCCTCGACCAACGAGAACGGTTTCCGCAACAAGCAGCTACAGCCCAATGGCCTGACCGGCAAGCTGGACGATATGCTGAAGAACGCAAACGTTACGCCCGAGGCGCTTACCAACCTGGGCCAGGGCCTGAACCGCCTCAGCGCTACGACTGCTCAGATGAGCCAGCTCGGTGAGGCTACCAACGCTACTGATGAGTACACCCAGAAAGTGCGCACGGCGGCCCAGTCGCTCGACGGTATTAACAAGGCTTATTCTAACACGGTAGATGCCATCACTTCGCTAGCCAACGCTACCGGCGATGCCAAAGAGTATCACCTGCAGGTGCAGAACGTAACCAAGAACCTGGGCGCCCTGAACGCAGTGTACGAGATGGAGCTACAGGATGCCAACACCCACCTCAAGTCGATGAACCAGTTTTACGGTACGCTGGGCAAAGCCATGGAGAACATGATGCAGGCTGGCAAAGACACCGAAAGCCTCCAGCACCAGGTAGCCGACCTGACCGGCAACCTGTCGTCGCTCAACCGCGTGTACGGCAATATGCTGAACGCCATGCGGGCTGGTGCCGCTAGCTAAGCGAGCTATAGTATCCTATTCGCTTATTCTACCACAATTACGTAATATCTCTAGCAGATGGCAGGCGGAAAAGAAACACCGCGGCAGAAGATGATTGGCATGATGTATCTCGTGCTGACCGCTCTGCTGGCGCTTCAGGTTAACTCAGCAATTCTGCTGAAATTTAAGTTTATTGATGATAGCTTGCTTGATGTGAGCAGTAAAACAAGCGCGGCAGCTGATAATACGGTAAAAGGTATTCAGGCAGCGGTGGTTAAAAACCGCAATCAGGCGCAGGACCTGACTGTACTTAAGGAAAGCGAAGATATTCGTGCCCATACCAAGAGTATGATTGAATACCTCCGGGGAGTGCGGGAAAAGCTTATTGTAGGAACTGGCAACCCAGCTGGCGCGACCGAATACAAGGATTTGGACGCGAACAATAAAGTAATGCCAATAATGATTGGAGGCAAGAAAAATGGACTTGCCTACCCGCTGAAAAGTGAGCTGAATAAGTATTCGGATTACATTAAGCAATATGTGCCAGGCGCTGCTCCCCTAGCACTGGATGCGGACCAGGATGCGCGCATCAAAAACTCGAAAGACGAGCATATAAGCGGCCAGAAGGGAAAAGACTTCGCTGAGCTTAACTTTGAAAACACACCTTTAGCTGCTGCGCTGGCCGTACTCAGCCAGAAGGAAACGGAGGTGCTGAAGTATGAAGCAGATGCCCTACAGGCTCAGGCTGCCAAAGTAGGAGCTAAAACTCTCGTATTCGATAAGCTGGGTGCTTTTGCTTCGGCTGAATCGAACACAGTAGCTGCCGGCACCAAGTATAAGGCGGAGCTTTTCCTGACCGCCTCGGCCAGCAACCTGACGCCGACCATGACCTTAAATGGCAGCCCGCTGCCCCTGGACCCTGTTACCAAGCATGGCAAAGTCGAGTTTACGGCCCGCCCCGGTAATTTTGACAAGGACGGTAATGCCAAGGCTTCCTGGAAAGGCACGGTTCGCATCAACCAGAACGGCCGCGATACCACCTTTGCCGTCACGGTACCTTATACCATTACCAAGCCGGTAATGCAGATTCAGTCGGCTTCGGTGCAGGCACTGTATTACAAGTGCGGCAACAAGCTGAGCGTGCAGGTGCCAGCCCTGGGAGCGCAGTATCAGCCCAGCTTCTCGGCTTCGGGTGCTTCGGTTATCAACGGCCAGAAAGGTGACGTGACGCTGGTACCCAATGCCCGCGAGGTAACGCTGAACGTAAGCAGCGGCGGCAACGCCATTGGCTCGCAGACCTTCAAGGTTCGACCAATTCCGAACCCTACAATTAAGTGCTACACCGGCGGCAGCGAAGCCAATGAAAAGCAGGGAACTCCCGGCAACCAGATTCGGTCTGTAACGCTACGCGCTATTCCCGACCCCGGCTTTGCCACTTTCCTGCCCGAAGATGCCCGCTATCGGGTATCGCGCTTCCAGGCCGTGCTGGCCCGCGGCAAGCGCCCGGTAATCGGCCCCAAGACCATCAACGGTCCGCAGGGTGATTTCAGCGACATGGTAAACGCCTATAAAGAAGGCGACCGTCTGTTTATCGAGGTTCAGGGCGTGCAGCGCATGAACTTCCAGAACCAGACCGAAGATGTGAACATGACCCGTACGTTCAACATTCCGCTGCAATAAGATAATTAGGTATTTCGTTAGCTTAAAAATTCTATTATGACCCGCTATTTCAAAGCATTGCCTTTCACCGCGGCGGCCCTGATGGTCGCGCTGGTGGGCCGGGCGCAGGAGCAGGCCACCTCGACCGCTACGACGGGGGCCATCCGGCAGATTCCGGTTTCCGACCAGATGTTTCGCAAAACCATCTGGCGGGCTATCGACCTGCGCGAGAAGCAAAACCGCCCGATGTTTTCGGATGGCAAGGAAATCAGCAAGGTCATCATGGAGGCCGTAAAGCGCGGCGAGCTGCAAGCCTATAAGAACGACTCGGTAACGTCGACGTTCTCGCCCGCCGAGGTTAAGAGCAACATGTCGTATGCGCTGGAAGCTCCCATCAGCCCCGATGCGGATGGCGGCGACTGGGGCGCTCCGGCAGCCAAGGGCAAAGGCGCTAAGAAAGCAGTTGCCCCGGCCAATGATGGCTGGGGAGCCCCGGTAGCCTCTTCTACGCCGGCTTCTACCACTAAAAAGGTAAAGGTGCTGGATAGCAAAGGCAAGCCGGTGAAGAAGAACGGTAAGTACGTGTACAAAACCGTGAAAACTTCAACCGTAGCGGCTGCTCCGCCGCCCCCACCTGCTACCACTGCTGAGTATCGCTACAAGGACCTCTACCAGATGGAGCTGACCGAGGAGATGATATTTGATAAGAAGCGCTCGCGGATGTACCACCAGATTAAGACGGTGTCGCTGAAGCTGCCTTCTACGCTGCCCGGCAACGCGGCTGGCCTGGAAAAGAACATTGCCACGTTTAAATATTCGGACCTCGTTAAGGTATTCCGCAACAATCCGCAGAGCGCCATTTGGTTCAACTCGCAAAACGATGCGCAGCACAAGAACCTGGCCGATGCGTTTGAGCTGTGGCTGTTCAACTCGTACATCGTAAAAGTATCGAATCCCTCGGGCGACGACCTGGCTACGCAGTACGGCAGCGAGCGCGAAGGCTTGCTGGCTTCACAGCAAACGGCTGCTGACCTCGTAGAGTACGAGTACAGCCTGTGGAGCTTCTAGAAACTCAGCCTGCGCTGACTGTCCTGCATAACTGAATACAAAAAGGCCCGTGCTACCAGCACGGGCCTTTTTTGTGTTCGGTTTTTACTGTTCAGTAAGCGGGGTAAGCTTTTCCGATTGCTCGAAGTAGTTGAGCAGCACCTTGGCCTTGGCTTTCCCGACTTCGGCTACCAGCTCGGCTTCGGTTAGCTCTTTGATTTTCTTGACGGACTTGAACTTGCTGAGCAGCTTATCGGCCGTGACAGGGCCGAGGCCTTTAACATCGGTGAGCTCCGTTTTGAGCGTGGCCGCGTCGCGGGTGGCGCGGTGAAAGGTGATACCGAAGCGGTGCACTTCGTCGCGCATACGCTGGAAGAGGCGCAGGCTTTCGCTCTTTTTATCGATGTAGAGCGGCAGCGGGTCGTTGGGAACGTAGATTTCTTCGAGGCGCTTGGCGATGCCGATAACCGGGATTTGCCCCCAGAGGTTGAGGTCTTTCAAGGCTTTCACGGCCATGCTGAGCTGGCCTTTGCCGCCGTCTACTATCACCAGTTGGGGCAGGCTGGCGCCTTCGTCAACCAGGCGGCGGTAGCGGCGCGTAATGACTTCGTACATGGTATCGAAGTCGTTGGGGCCCACCACCGTTTTGACGTGGTAGTGGCGGTAGTCTTTCTTGCTGGGCCGGGCATTGCGGAAGCACACCATGGCCGATACCGGGTTGTCGCCCTGAAAGTTAGAGTTGTCGAAGCACTCGATATGTTTGGGCAGCTCCGTCAGGCGCAGGTCTTTTTTGATTTGCTCCATAATGCGCACCTCGTTTACATCCTTGCTCTTCTCGTTCATGCTTTCCTTCTCCTTGCGGAGATATAGTACATTCTTAATACTTAGCTCCAGCAGCTTGCGCTTGTCACCTATTTGGGGCTGCGCTACGGCTACGCCGGGCAGCGGCAGCTCGCCAACGGGCACGTTGGTAAGGATTTCCTTGGCCTCACTCTCGTATTCCTGGCGCAGCTGCATAATGAGGGGGGCCAGAATTTCGGCATCCGTCTCGTCGAGCTTTTTGGTCAATTCCAGGTTTTGGGTCAGAATGATACTGCCATTCATCACCTTGAAATAGTTGACGAACGCCGCCTTCTCATTGGAGGCGATACTGAAGACGTCGATATTGGTGAGGGAAGCATTGACAATGGTGCTTTTGGCCTGAAACTCGTCGAGCTTGTCGAGCTTCTGCTTAAACTGATGCGCCAGCTCGTACTGCATTTCCTGCGCCGCGGCAGTCATCTTCTCGCGGAAGTACTGCTTGGGCAGGCGCAGGTCGCCGTTGAGAATCTGGCGTATTTGATTAATATATAAATTATAAGATATTTCATCTTCCTTCGCCTCACACGGCCCTTTGCAGTTGCCGATGTGGTATTCGAGGCACACCTTGAACTTGCCGGCGGCTACGTTTTCGGGGCTCAGGTTGTAGGTACAGGTGCGCAGCGGGTACAAGGCCCGGATAAGCTCAAGCAGCACATTGAGGCCGCCCTGGTTGGCGTAGGGGCCGAAGTACTGGCCGTCGCCGGGCTGCTTGTTGCGCGTAGGAAGGAGGCGCGGGAAGCGCTCGTTGGTTAGCAGCAGGTAAGGGTACGTTTTGCCGTCCTTGAGCAGGATGTTGTACTTGGGCTGGTGCTGCTTGATGAGGTTATTCTCCAGCAAAAACGCATCTGACTCGGAGTTAACTATCGTAAATTCAATACGCTTGATATTCTTGACGAGCTGCTGGGTTTTCTTGTTATGGTCCTGCTTGGTAAAATAGCTGCTCACGCGCTTGCGCAGGTCTACGGCCTTGCCCACGTAGATAATCCCCTCGTCGTCGTAGTAGCGGTACACGCCGGGCTGGTGCGGCAGGTGGTTGATTTGCTCTTGTAGTTCGGGTTTGGCTGCCATAGTCGGGCGGGTTGGGCGGGAGGTTGCCGCAGGGGTACGCAGTGAAAACGCGGAGGTACGCGCAGGAGTTATCCTAACAGAAATGGCCGACGAAAAGCGCCGGCCATTTCTATAAGCTGGTAGCTAGCCCCGGCTAAATGTCCTTCTTGTCGAGTGGGTCAAGGACGGGTGGGGCCAGTTTCTGGTCGCTCGGGATAGTATCGCGCTGGCCCCCGTAGTATTTGGAGCAGTCCAGCTCGATGGTGAGTGGGGCGGCGGGCGCGGGGAAGGGCCCCCGGTCTACATCGAGCGACTTATCGGCGTACACTTTCTTCATAAAAATGCCGTAGAGCGGCAGCGCCAGGCGGGCGCCCTGGCCGTAGGCCCCGGTGCGGAAGTGAATGCTGCGGTCTTCGCCGCCCACCCACATGCCGCACACCAGATTGGGCGTGATGCCCATAAACCAGGCATCGGAATAGTTGGAGGTGGTGCCGGTTTTGGCCCCAATCTGGTACGGAAAATTGAAGCCCGTGTGCAAAATCGTGCTGGTGCCGCCGGGCTCGGTCGTGCTGGCTTGCAGCATGTTGGTCATCACGTAGGCGGTTTCCTCGCTCAGCGCCTCCTTGGTGGGAGCCACGAAGCGGCGAAGCTCGTTGCCGTTCTTGTCCTCGATGCGCGTTACCATAATGGGGCCGGTCCAGACGCCTTTATTCACAAACGTACCGTAAGCCCCGCACAGCTCGTAGATGCTGCAATCGGAAGCCCCGAAGCCTACGGCCGGCACCGGGTCGATGGGCGACGTAATGCCCAGGCGCTTGGCGTAGGCCACCACCGTTTCGGGCCCCAGCTTGTACACCAGCCAGGCGGTGATGGAGTTCATGGAGCGGGCCAGCGCCTGGCGTAGCGTAAAGGTGCGGCCCGAGTAGCCGCCCTCGAAGTTTTTGGGCGTGTAAGGTGGGCGGCCCGCCGCGCCGGGGAAAGTAGTGGCCACGTCGGGCCGGGGGAAGCACGGCGAGTAGCCCTGGTCGATGGCCGCCGTGTATACGATGGGCTTGAACGTGGAGCCCGGCTGGCGCTTGCCCTGGCGCACGTGGTCAAACTTGAAGAACTTGTAGTTGGGCCCGCCCACCCAGGCTTTGATGTAGCCGTTGAGCGGATTGACGGCCATGAAACCAGCTTGCAGGTAGCGCTTGTAGTAGGCCAGCGAGTCCATCGGCGACATCAGCATTTCCTTCTCACCCTGCCACGAAAACACCGTCATCTTGTACTTCTTGTGCAGGTAGTAGTTCACCGAGTCTTTGCGGCCGTCGAAGCGCTCCATCAGCGACTTATAGCGCTGGGTGCGGCGCATGGAGGTTTCCAGGAAGTTCGGGATAACCTGGCCGTTCTCGTCGCGCCAGGGCAGCTGGCCCTGCCAGTGCGCCGAAAACCATTTCTGCTGCAACGCCAGGTGCTCGGCCACGGCCTTCTCGGCGTAGGTCTGCATGCGTGAGTCGAGAGTGGTGTAGATTTTCAGGCCGTCAGCATACAGGTCGTGGTCGGTTTCCTTGGCCCAGGCTTGCAGGTACTTGGCTACCTCGGTGCGGAAGTAGGGCGCCAGGCCCTGCACCGGGCTTTCCACGCTGTAGTGCAGCTTGATGGGCTGGGCCGTATCACGCACCATCTCAGCGGCGCTGAGGTAGTTGGCATTAACCATCTGCCGCAACACCCAGTTGCGGCGGCGCTTCGAGCGCACCGGGTGTAGGGCCGGGCTGAAGCGCGAGGGCGCGTTCACGATGCCGACCAGCACGGCCGCCTCGGGCGTAGTGAGCTGCTTGGGGCTTTTGTTGAAAAACGTTTTGGCCGCCGTGTTGATACCGAACGCATTGGAGCCGTAATCGACGGTGTTGAGGTACATCCGGATGATTTCGCGCTTGGTGTAGTTGCGCTCGAGCCGGATGGCCAGCAGCCATTCCTTGGTTTTGGTGATGAGCAAGCCCAGCTTGCCGGGGCCATTAAGGGTGCCATTGTTGAGGTTGCTTTCCTCACCAGGGCGCGTTTTAAACAGCACCTTGGCTACCTGCTGGCTGAGGGTAGAGCCGCCCCCGCTACGGCCCAGCCCTGCCACGGCCCGCATAATGCTCTTAAAGTCGATACCCGAATGCTGCTCGAAGCGCACGTCCTCGGTGGCGATGAGCGCGTCGATGACATTCTGGGGCAGGTCTTTATACTCAACGGGCGTACGGTTTTCGCGGAAGTACTTGCCCAGCAGCACGCCATCGGCCGAGTATATCTCTGATGCCAGCTCACTTTTGGGGTTTTCGAGCGTGTGCAGATTGGGCATGCGCCCAAACAGATTCATGAAATTGATGCTGACTGCCCCTATGTAGAGCAGCGCGCCCAGCACACCACCCGCAAACAGCATCCACATCGTGCGTATAAACGCCTGAAAGCGCCCCTTACGGGCCGGCGGCGGTGAACCCCGGCGAACTGGAGGGGTGGGGCGGGCCGGGGAGGGGTAAGATGTAGGCATTTTGTTGAGTTGGGCGGGCGGAATAAGGAAGGATAAGCAACCCGGAAGCACGCGGCATGTCCTGGTTCTTCCCGCTTAATGCCTCGTCCGTGCTATTGGTAAACTTTCTGGTAAAACTGCTGGTAGCCGGCCAGGTCGCCACCGGCCTGCTGCAGCAGCGTCAGGTTGGCCAGGCTGATGACAATGGCCTGGTAGCCCTGCCCACGCAGGCGCGACAGCGGTGATTGCGGCCCCCGCAGCTTGGTGGCGTAGCTCTGGGCCACTTTGGAGCCTGGCAAAGACCGGACCACTACCATCTCCTGGTCGGCACCCAGGGGTTGGGCCGGCAGCACCGTGAGGTTGTTGGCCCGGAAAAACTTGCCGTTGTACGCGGTAAGCTGGGCGGCCAGGTCGGCGGTAGGCGCACTGCCCTTGGGGTACACCAGCACTATCGCATGGGCCGCGCTGAGCTGTGTGGCATACGCTACTTCTGGCGCTGCCACCGGTGCCGCTGGTGCTGGTGTAGGTGCTACTGGTGGTGCGGTAGCTGGCTGCCCCGGCGCTGCGGTCGGCTGAGTAGGGGCCGGCGCGGGTTTCAGCCCCGGCGCTTCTTTAGCGTTGGGGGTACTGGTTAATGCTGCTTTAACAGGCAAGTCTTTATCGGGGTTAGCAACCGGAGTAGCCAGCTGCAGCGCGGAGGCTTTTAAAGGCGTTGGCGGAGCAACCGGAACAGCCTCGGCCGGTGCTGGCGCGGCCGGCGACTCATCGTCGCCGTACAGAATACGCATCCGGTTTTCAACCTCGCCGGGCCTGAACTGAGAGATAACCGGCTTTTCGGTCGATGCCAGCGCTCCGGTCAGCTGCCCGGCCTCTGCCTTCTGAAACGCGCCAGCCAGGGCCTGGGCCTGGGGCACCAGCTTGCTATCGGGATAGTCCTTGGCGAATTGGGCCACCGAAGCCCGCACCGCCGCCGGCGGCTGCGTCCGGATGGCCAGCAGCAGCTTCAGGTAAGCCACGTGGTCGGTCAGGTCACTCTTCGGATACTGCTGCTCGAGCCGGGCAACGGCGGCTTTCGCCCTGGTAAAATACTGGTCCTTATAGAGCGAAAAGGCCGAGTCCAGGCGGGTCGCCACGGCATTGTGCAGAGCGCGCTCGTGCTCGCGGTACAGCGGGTCAGCGATAAGCTTCGCGTACGTTGAGCTAGGAAACTCGCGCTGCAGGGCAGCGGCGTACTGCGCAGCCTTAACCGGGTCGGGCAGGTCTTTGTAATAGAGGTAAAGCAGGTAATCGGCATCGGGCGCGTGCTCGCCGCGCGGGTAGCGGGCTACTTCGCCGGCGTAGGTTTCGTAGCCGCGCTGCTTTTCCTTCAGCAGCTCTTTATAGATGCCGCCCAGCTCATACATAGCCCCTTCTATCTGCTTGTCCGATGCTTGCAGCATGGCCGGGGTGCTCGGAATGCTTTGCCGATACTTAGCCACAAGCGCGCTCTGCTCGGCCTGCGGGTCAACTACCGGCTTGGCAGCCGGGGCGCTGCCTGCCGCGCCGCCGTTTACGCGCGTCTGGTCGTTGCCGGTGAGGCTCACCGGGGTGCCGCCATTCTGTGGAGTATTGGGCGAGTTGCTCGGCGTGTTGGTGGTACGCCAGTTATCCTGCAGCTTGCGGTCGCCCCAGCTGCGAATAAAGTCGCCTCGGGCCGTTCCCAGGGTACTGGGGTTATCAAAATACCACTGGGCGCCCGTGGCCGCCGTGGCAGTCGGGTCAAAGGCGTTGGGGTTGCTGATGTCGCGCTGGCTGCCGCTCAGGGCGCTGGGCGAGGAGGTAATGCGGCTGGCATCAGCCTGCTGCTTCTGAGCCAGCGCTTTCTGGGCCGCCAGCGCCTTAGCTTCGGCTTTGCGGCGGGCTTCCAGCTCGGCGGCAGCGTAGGTATTCAGGCGCTGGTCGAGGTCGGCGGCCGGCAGCTTAGCCAGCGCCTGCAGGCTGTCCTGCGTTTCAATGATAGTATACTGCCTGGCAAATTCTTTTAAAATACCGGCCCGTTCTTCCGTGGCCGCAAACAGCGGATTGGTCTTGGGCATGGCCTGCACCGTGCTGTCGTAGTAGGCGGCCGCCAGGCGATACTTCTGCAGGTTTTCGTAGTAGATACGCCCGGCCAGCAGGTAAGTATAGCCTTTTTGCGATTTACTGGGCGATGGCACTTTGGCCGCCGTGCGCAGCAAGGCCAGCGCATCGCCGTACTTCTGCTGCCGATAAGCCAGCCGGGCCATCTCATAATAAATCTTATCGCGGTACTCTTTGTTTTTAGGGTCTTTCAGCAGCTGCGCAAAGTATTTATCGAGCCGCTCCTTGCTTTGCTTGTCGAGGTCAGAAACCTGGCCCAGCAGCAGCTTGGCCTGAAAATCGAGCTCGTAGGGTGGGTTATGCTTCAGAATATTGTTGAGCTGCGCCGTGGCTTCCTTATTCTGGCCCTGCGCCTGGTAGAGCTGCGCCAGTATAAAGCGCGTGCGTGAGCGCTCATTCTTGGCCGGAATGAAGGGCACGGCCCGCTGTAGCTGCGCAATGGCCTGCTGCGGCTCCTCACTCTGCAAATAATAATCGGCACGGGCCAAAAACAGCTCGCGCGCATCCTTGGGCAGGCCTACTTCCTTGTCGAGCAGGTCCGATACCGCTTTGGCATTGTCGAGCTGCTTGGTTATCAGGAAGGTGCGCATCAACCCAATCAGGGCCTCGTGCTTGGCAAACGGGTCGTGGCTGGTGCTGTTTACGTACTTAAACGTCAGGGCCGCGTCGTCGAACTCCATCTTATAAAACCGCGCCCAGCCCACGAGCAGGTAAGCATCATCGGTCCAGTCAGAGCCGGCGCGGTGCTGAATGGGCAGCGAAGCCTTCTTAATAATATCGTTGAGGTCGGGCCGGGTAGCCCGCACCGTCGTGCTGTCGAGGGTAGGGTAGAGGGGCAGTACCCGGTTGTAGTCATCGCCCCGGCCTTTATACAGGGTAGCCTCGGTGGCCCACAGCTTCTCACGAGCCAGAAAGAAGCCGTTATCACGAGCCGCCACGTTATTGAGCGCATGGCTCACGAGCGACTTATCCGAGGCGCAGGCCGCCACGCTCAAGCCCAGCAAGGCCAGCAGCCAAAACCGATAGTATTTCAAGGAAATAGCGATTTTCAACGTTAAAAGCTGGTCTGGTAAGTAAGTCGCAACGCCCGGAGCCTTCCAAAATGTTCAGCCCTATCGGCTCTAACGGCCGGCAACCCGTAAAATTACGCCCAACGTACCCGAAACCTTCATCTAACCCTTAGCATCCTGCGGCTCCAGCTACTTATGGAGAGCATCAGAAAGTGTGGGGCAGTTGGGTTGAGCCGCTGGCAGGCGGGTCCACCCTGAGAGTCACAGAAAGTCTATACGCTGGCTGCTGATTAAGTGTCCACCCCGACTGCCTCACACTTTTTGATGCTCTCGTTTACTTCTATTAACTCAGTATAAAAAAATAACTTCATTTAATAACAATCCTAAAGTCCGTTTATTATAGACATAACCTATTTGTAGTCAGATATTTACTATAAGAATGCTCTTTTTATAGCGTCAGAGTATGTTGAACAGGAAGTTGCTTACTGAGTCTGAAAAGCTTACGTTTACAACTATTCCGCAACTGCCTGATATTAGGGCAGAAAGCGGCTGTTCTTTTTCAGCTTTTTCGATGCGCTCCTTCTTCATAGTTCTATGCGGGCTCTTGGTCGTTGGTAGTAGCGGTCCATTGAGCAGTTGTCGGAGTAACGACCCAACAACCGGCACCACCCTAGTTGCTGGGCAGGTCGTGGAAAGCCAAACGCTCAAGCCCGTTAGCGGGGCTACGGTACAGGTATATCATGCGAGCAGTGGGGGAGGGTACGTGCCGGTCGGCACTGGCTATGCGGCCGACAAGCAAGGGCACTTTTCATTTTCTTTCGACGCCGACAGCAAAACCGGTTACTTAGTGCGGGCGAGCGCGCCCCTCGGCTACTTTACCGACTGGGCGGCTGCCCCTTACTTAACAGCGGGACGCAGCAACGAAGGCTTAGTAATTCCCCTGCTCTCCCCGGCCTGGGTTCGCCTTCAGCTTGTCGACGAACCCCCAAAAAGCCAGGTCCTAATACATATCTCTGGCTATGACGGACCAGGCGATCAATTAAATTATCCACGGGATACTACCCTCATCAGACCTTGTCAAGCTGGATTTCCGACCAAAATTATTTGGGTGATAACACCCAAAGATGGTCCTGAAAGACAATACTCTCAGGACATCAAATTAGCTGCTTTGGATACGATTACGGTACACATTGCCTTCTGATTCTACACACTGCCATCTTTTCCTTTTCCGTATGAAAAAACAGCTACTCCATCTTCTCTTCCTGCTTGCACTACTGGCCGGGGCCAGCAACAGTGGCTGGGGCCAGGCCGCACCATCGGACGGCGTCGGAAATCCTTTGAAAGAGCGTCAGGTGACTTTTGGCAGCCTCGCCCCCGGTCGCATCTCGACAGGCGTGCTACTCGACCGCATGCTCTTTCTCACAAATCCCCACCGCTTTGCTGGTCTGGGTGATACTTCAGTCTCCTACAAAGGTTTCGAGCAGCAATACTGGGAGTTTTATCACGCAGCCCTCGACAGCACCCGGCTTACCACCCTTGCCACGCTTCGTGCCAGTATTGCCGAACGGGTACAGCAGGATGTAGTACCTTTACTTATGCTGCACTACAGCTACAATGAGTTGGCAGTTACGGCCGCTCGCGATCAACTCGTCACCCTCGACTCCACCAACGAGCGGGTTTATGATGGGCCGGATATGAGTCGTAGTCCCTACACTACTGGCCAGTTCTTCTCGGTTGTGCTGCCAGTCACGGCGACAGGCAGCGTACTGAGTGTATATGTAGGACCGGAGTTCTGGCTCGGTAATACCCCGGCTCCCAACTCGGTCACAATTGATTTTGGGGATGGCTGGGGAGGCCGAACTATCGCGATGGGCACTACGATTCAGGTCCAGGTAACCACGGCAGGGACCGAGCAAGCCACCCTAAAACCCGCTACCTCTAAACCCGCTATGGAAGTCGACCCTCCTCTTATGATTCCTCCTCCCCGCATTGCGGGGGGCGGAACGCTACGGGTAACAAACCCAACTACTGGCCTCACGGGCGCCACTACTTTAGGCGCGACTACCCCGACGACCATTCCCCCCAATGTCGCCCTGGGCGTACTCGCCAGCCGAGCCTGGCCAGGCTTCACGCCCACCCGAGGCGTGTACGGGCCGAATGGGCACGCCACGGCTATCGCATGGATAAAGTATGCGGATGATAATAAACCACTTCCCGATGGCACTCGCAGACTTCGCCGTCCCTTGGTATTTGTAGAAGGCATTGATTTTGAAGATGCTCGTGGTGGAAACGACAAATCCGGCGCGGGCACTTATTTCAACTACAGTGTGGATCATACCGGGCCTATTGACTTGGCTAATTTCACCTCTGGCAGCATTGCCCAACGCGGCGGCTTTCGCAATGGCTCCGCCGGCTGGAACGAAATGGTGGATTACAATAGCGACTATAAAAGCTTAGAACAATTCCCTACGCTGCGGGCCCAATTACAGGCACCAGCCAGTCAGAGTTTTCCGAATGGAGCAGGTGGAGGGGACTACGACCTTATATACCTCGACTTTTCTGATGGAGCTACCCTGATTCAGCAGAACGCAATGGTATTCGCCGAGTTGCTTCAGTGGATAAATCAGCCCGCAAACCGGACCACGGACGCGGAAGAAACGTTGGTGATAGCAGCCAGCATGGGCGGACAGGTAGCCCGCTTTGGCTTAGCGTGGATGGAGCAGCAGGGCCTGTGCCACAATAGTAAGCTCTACGTCTCCTTCGACTCTCCGCACCGGGGAGCTAACGTGCCATTGGGTATCCAATACATGTTCGACCGGCTGCAAGCCGTGTTGGTTCGCTCTTATAGTGCGCAAACTGTCGTACGCGACAAATTGATGCGGGAGGCCTCCATGCAAATGACCCTGTTTCACTTCGCCGATGGTGCCATACCCTTCCGTACCCAGTGGCAGGCTTGGCAGACGTCGTCAGGTAGCTACCCTTCCCTACTTCGTAAAGTCGCCATCGCCAACGGCAGCGGGCGAGCAGTGCCGCAGGATGGGATGTTTCCGGGTATGCGGATGCTGCACACGTCCGGGGCCGGGCTGTTCACAGGTCCTAATTATGCCTTTGCCTTACCCGGCTCGACGGAGCGGGGCCACACCAACGTCGTGTTCCGGTACCGAACCGCTATCTCTTTATTCAACCGCTGGCACTACAGCTACGCTGACCCCAACTGGAGCAACTACGATACTAGCCCCGGCTCTTCCGAAACCACAGCTAAAGATGCTAATGATGAGAGTAGCACCCTGGTCGCCGACTGGAAAACCAACACCTTCATGTCCACTATCAGCGCCCTCGATATTCAGGATGCCGGCGGGTTTAACCGACCGGATTTTACATACAATGTCCAACAGCAGATTCCTAAGAATAACCTCCCAAATCGAGCCAAATATGCCTTCGACGCTTATTTTACGGCCGATAACGTCAACGAGCCACACGTGCAGATAACCAATGGGCAAGCCTCACCCAACGGCAATACCTCATACACGACCGATAATGGTGACTGGATTCAGAACGAGTTGCGCGAATCGTCACACCATATGCCGCCAATCCTGACCGGAGCTTATAACTATGGCAGTCCCTATCGTCACCTTCTACCTTCCGTGCAGGTCAATGCGGGTGGTCAGCTTTACCTCAACAACGGCACACTTCCAGCTAGCGGTGGGACTGCTGCTACACAGTCTGCTCCAACACAAGGCAAATTTGATGTGTACACCTGCAACTGCGCAACAGTGGTACAGGTCAATACTGGCGGGCAAGTTCTGGTAGGAACCAGTTCGACCTACTCAGCTACTCTGCTCATGGCGGCCAACAGCCTGCTCGACCTGCAGGCCGGCAGCCGCCTCGACATCGGGCCGGGCTCGATGCTGCGCATCGCGGCCGGGGCTACCCTGGTGCTGCGCGCCGGCACGACCCTGAACCTGAACGGCCTGCTGGTGGTAGATGCCGGCGGCTACGTGTGCATCGAGAACCCGGCCAACCTCGTAACCGGCCCCACCGGGCAGCTGAACCTGAGCCAACAGGCCAACTTTTTTGCCAACCCCGCCCTGCACCTGACCGGCCTGGCCTGCCAGCAGTGCCTGACCCAGGGCTACCTCACCATCAACGACGGCAGTACCCCGGCGGCTACGTGCGCCCCCACCAGCGCCGTATTCAGCATCAGCGCCAGCCAGGGCACCCAGGGCCCCTACACCTGGCAGGTAAGCCAGGGCTCCATCGACTCTGGCCAGGGCACGAGCCAGATTACCGTCTCGGGCCTGCCCTTCCAGGCCTACACCCTGCAAGTGCAGGTGAGCGCGCCGGCCACCTGCGCCGGGGCCGCCGACCTCACCCAGCAGCTCAGCCAGAGCTACTACACGCGCAGCCCCGACGGGAGCTTGTGCCTCAACGACGGGGCCAGCTTTGCCGCCCTCTATCCCAACCCAGCTACCGACGCCGTGGAGGTACACCTGACGGCCGCCACCACGACCAGCGCCACAGCCTCGCCCCTCACGGCCCGCCTCTTCGATGCCTACGGCCAACCCAGGGCCGAGCAAACCAGCCACGGCGAGGCCGTGCTGCGCCTGAGCACCCGCCAGCTGCCGGCCGGTCTCTATTTCGTCCACCTGGTGCGCAAAGGCACCGTGATAGGCCGCCAGCAGCTCCGCATTGAGCGCTAAACGTTTTCATGTCTAAAACGGAGAGCATCAGAAAGTGTAGGGCAGTTGGGTTGAGCCGCTGGCAGGCGGGTCCACCCTGAGAGTCACGAAAAGACTATACGCTGGCTACTGATTAAGTGTCCATCCCGACTGCCCCACACTTTTTGATGCTCTCCTACTTATGAGTGCACTGCCACCCACCCCCGAAAGCGACGCATCGGCTCGTAACAACTCGGCCCTGGCCAAATATTCCGGCATTGCCGTGCAGATGGTAGCCATTATCGGTCTCAGCACCTGGGCCGGCGTATGGCTCGATGGCCATTTTCAGACAAAAACTCCCTGGTACACCATTGGCCTCACGCTCAGTGGGATATTTCTGGCGCTGTTCCAGGTTATTCGTTCTGCCATGCGGCCCGACTAATACCCTGATGAGTGAAGAAAGCGTGGATATTGGCTCGTCTGTGCCGACCTTTGTTCTCCGGCCCGGGCTGGTTGATTTATGAGCACTCGCTTTCTAACCCATTTTAGTGCTTTTGCACTGGTCAGCTTTGCCGTACTGTTCGGCCTGCGGGCGGGGTTCGGCGCGGCGGTTGTTCATCCGCTGGCGCCCTACGTGCTGGGCGCGCTGCTGGCCCTTACCCTGCTTACTTATTGGTTTACGGCGCGCACTACCCGCCGCTCGCCCGACAACTTTCTGGCGGCTTATTTCGGCGGGGTAGGGCTGCGCCTGGTGCTCGGAATCGGGATGGTGCTAGCCTATTTCTACACCGGCGGAATCAACGACGACCACGGCTTGCTAACCTTCCTCGGGGCCTTCTTCCTGGGCTATTTTCTATGTGCCGGGTTTGAAATATGGGCTATTTTTAGTAACTTGCGCCCGTTTTCAGCGAAACAACTCCCGAAAAGCGAATAATTTACCTTCGGGTCTGGATTTTACTCAATATTAATGAAGCGGTTACTCACTCTCTTTCTTTGCTTGTGCACGTTCGCCGGCTTTGCAGCCGAACCCACCGAAGCGGGCAAAAAGGGGGAAGCCTTCAATCCCGGCGAAGTTATTTTGCATCACGTAGCCGACTCGCACGAGTGGCACTGGTTCAGCACCGATAACGGCAGCTTTGTCAGCTATTTTCCTATAATTGCGTATCAGCCGGGGAAGGGCCTGTCGGTGTTCTCCTCGGAGAAAGTAGCCGAGGGAAAAACCTACCAGAACTTCAAGCTGGAAGAAGAAAAGCTGACGACCCTCGACGGCAGCAAGGTCTACGACTTCTCCATCACCAAAAACGTGGCCGCGCTGGCCGTAAGCAGCCTGCTACTGTTCCTGGTATTTACGTCGGTGGCCCGGTCCTACCGGCAGCGGGTTGGCCGGGCCCCGTCGGGCCTGCAAGGCTTTCTGGAGCCGTTTGTTATTTTCATCCGCGATGAGGTAGCCAAGAAAAGCATCGGCCCCAAGTACGAGCGCTACATGCCCTACCTGCTCACGGTGTTTTTCTTTATCTGGTTTAATAACCTGCTGGGCCTCACGCCCGGCGCCGCCAACCTCACCGGCAACATTGCCGTGACCATGATGCTGGCCGTGCTGACGCTGATTGTCACCCTGTTCAGCAGCAACAAATATTACTGGGAGCATATATTCTGGACGCCGGGTGTGCCGCTGCCCCTGCGCATCATCATGATTCCGGTCGAGCTGATTGGGGTGATTACCAAACCTTTCTCGCTCATGGTGCGTCTGTTTGCCAACATTACGGCCGGCCACATCATTATCCTGAGTTTCATCAGCCTCATTTTCATTTTCCGCTCGGCGCTTACCGGCTTCCTGTCGGTTCCCTTCGGTCTGTTTATCAGTGTGCTGGAGCTATTGGTATCGGTACTGCAAGCCTATATCTTCACCCTGCTTACCGCTATGTACATCGGCGGAGCGCTGGAGGAGCACCACCATGATGAAAGCCACGGGCACGACGAAAATTTCGGTACCGCCGATGAGCGTGACGGTGGCTCTGACATTGCTCACCTCACCAGGCCCGACGTAGCGGCTCACTAAGTTAGCCGGGCTGCCTGCCAGCGGGCGGCCGGGTCGTATTTCCTCCAAGTTTTTTCCCTACACACATTTTTCTTTTTACCATGCTTCTTTCGTTGTTGCTGCAAGTTGTTAATTCGGTTGGTCTGGCTGTAATGGGTGCCGGCATCGGCGCTGGTCTGGCTATCCTGGGCGCTGGCCTGGGCATTGGCCGCATCGGCGGTAGCGCTATGGAAGCCATCGGCCGTCAGCCGGAGGCTTCGGGCAAAATCCAGACGGCTATGCTCATCGTGGCCGCCCTGGTTGAAGGTGCAGCTTTGTTCGCAGTAGTAGTCTGCCTGCTCATCGCCCTGAAATTGCAGTAATCGCGTCGGTATAGCCCGGCCGGCTGGCTTCCTTCTGCGGAGGCCGGCCGTGCCGGGTTTTCGTTCGGCTGAAACCTGGTACGGTCTGGAAAACAGGCTAAGCCCACGGTTTTGGCAACTTACCTGCCGCTGCCGGATGTTCATTGGTGCGCCTTAGCCGGCTCACCGCCACCCCGATACTTGCTGTCCTTATGTCGCTTATCACCCCCGAGTTTGGTTTGCTGTTCTGGCAAACCCTGATTTTCCTTATTCTGCTGGCTTTGCTGGCCAAGTTTGCCTGGAAGCCCATTCTGGGCTCGCTCAAGGAGCGCGAAGACAGCATCGACGAGGCCCTGAAAATGGCCCAGCAGGCGAAGCTGGAAATGCAGAGCCTGAAGGCCGGCAACGAGAAGCTGCTGGCTGATGCGCGCCACGAGCGCGACCAGATGCTGAAAGAAGGCCAGACGATTGCCAACAAGCTCATCGAGCAAGCAAAAACTACGGCTGTCGAAGAAGCCAATCGGATTTCGCAGCAGGCCCGCGAAGCTATTCAGCAGGAAAAAAACCAGGCGCTGGCCGAA
Source organism: Hymenobacter baengnokdamensis (assembly GCF_008728635.1). NCBI lineage: Bacteria > Pseudomonadati > Bacteroidota > Cytophagia > Cytophagales > Hymenobacteraceae > Hymenobacter > Hymenobacter baengnokdamensis. The sequence goes on from NZ_CP044285.1 coordinate 1,212,382, forward strand.
GTAAAGAATACCGCTGCTCAGCTGAGTGTCGATATTGCCGAGCGCGTGCTGCGCCGCGAGCTGGCCGACCCCGCTGCCCAGCAAAAGCTGGTAGATGAGTACCTGAAAGACGTAAAGCTTAACTAGGTGTCAGTTGTCAGTTGCCAGGCTTTCGCAAGGGGCCGCATCATCAAACAACTGATAACTAACGACCGACAACCAACCTACCAATGGCCGACCAACGAGTAGCTGCCCGCTATGCCAAGTCCTTGCTGGACCTGGCGCAGGAAATGGGCACCCTGGCAACGATGAAGCAGGATATGGACTTGCTGGCCAACACGATGGCTGGCAGCCGTGACCTGCGCCTGCTGCTGCGCAACCCGATTGTTAAGCACGACAAAAAGCTCAGTATCCTCACCGCCATTTTTCAGGGTAAGGTGTCGGATACGCTGATGCGCTTTTTTCAGATTCTGACCAGCAAAAACCGCGAGGCCGCGCTGGAGCACATTGGCACCGAGTTCCGCTCGCAGTACAATGCCCTGCTGGGCGTGCAGGTGGCGGAGGTAACGTCGGCCTCCCCGCTCACGCCGGCCACCCGCGCCGAAGTAGAGAAGCTGGTGAAGCAGCAGACGGGCCTGCCCGATGTTTCGCTCACCGAGAAGGTGGACCCCTCGCTGATTGGCGGCTTCGTGCTGCGCGTCGGCGACCGGCAGATTGACGACTCGGTAAAAGGCAACCTGCGCCGTCTGCGTACTTCCCTGACCGACAATACTTATCAACATAGCTTAAACTAACTATTATCATGGCTGAAGTACGCCCGGACGAAGTATCCGCCATCCTGCGGCAGCAGCTGTCCAATTTTAAATCGGCTGCCGAGCTGGAAGAAGTCGGCACCGTGCTCCAGGTCGGCGACGGCGTGGCGCGCATCTACGGCCTCTCGCACGCCCAGTCGGGCGAGCTGATTGAGTTCGAAAACGGCCTGCAAGCGTTGGTGCTTAACCTCGAAGAAGACAACGTAGGGGCCGTAATGCTCGGTGACTACGGCGATATCAAAGAGGGCGCTACCGTACGCCGCACCAACAAGATTGCCGCTATTCAGGTAGGCGAGGGCATTGTAGGCCGCGTGGTAAACACCCTGGGTCAGCCCATCGACGGTCGGGGCCCCATTCAGGGCCAGACCTACGAGATGCCCCTGGAGCGGAAGGCGCCGGGTGTAATCTTCCGGCAGCCGGTAACCGAGCCGCTGCAAACCGGCATCAAGGCTATCGACGCCATGATTCCGATTGGCCGTGGCCAGCGCGAGCTGATTATCGGCGACCGCCAGACCGGCAAGTCGACCGTAGCGCTTGATGCCATCCTGAACCAGCGCGAGTTCTTCGACCGCGGCGAGCCCGTATTCTGCATCTACGTGGCCATCGGCCAGAAGGCTTCGACGGTAGCGCAAGTGGTGCAGGCCCTGACCAAGGGCGGGGCCATGGACTATACCGTGGTGGTATCGGCTTCGGCCTCGGACCCCGCGCCGATGCAGTTTTATGCGCCCTTTACGGGGGCCGCTATCGGCGAATACTTCCGCGATACGGGCCGGCCGGCGCTGGTAGTATACGACGACTTGTCGAAGCAGGCCGTAGCCTACCGCGAGGTGTCGCTGCTGCTGCGTCGTCCTCCGGGCCGCGAGGCGTATCCCGGCGACGTATTCTATCTGCACAGCCGCCTGCTGGAGCGCGCCGCGAAAATCAACGCCTCGGATGAGATTGCGCGCAACATGAACGACCTGCCCGAAAGCCTGAAGCCGCTGGTGAAAGGCGGTGGCTCGCTAACGGCTTTGCCGCTCATCGAAACCCAGGCAGGTGACGTATCGGCGTACATTCCGACCAACGTAATCTCGATTACGGATGGTCAGATTTTCCTCGAAACTAACCTCTTCAACTCCGGTGTGCGTCCTGCCATCAACGTAGGTATCTCAGTAAGCCGGGTGGGTGGCAACGCCCAGATTAAGAGCATGAAGAAGGTAGCCGGCACGCTGAAGCTCGACCAGGCACAGTTCCGCGAGCTGGAAGCCTTTGCCAAGTTCGGCTCCGACCTCGATGCCTCGACCAAGCTTACTATTGAGCGTGGCCGCCGCAACCTGGAGATTCTGAAGCAGCCCCAGTTCTCGCCCGTGAAGGTGGAAGACCAGGTGGCTATCATCTACGCCGCTACCAATGGCTTGCTCGACACCGTCCCGGTTAACCGTGTGCGGGAGTTTGAGAAGGAGTTTACGCAGGTAATGAATGCCCGCCACCCCGACGCCCTCAAGGCACTGAAAGCCGGCAAGCTCGATGATTCCGTAACGGGAGCCCTGCGCCAGACCGCCAAAGATGTGGCCGCCGGCTACGCCGCTTAAGCAGTAAATAACAAGCGCCGTTTGTCATAGTGAGCGCAACGAGGTGGTGCGATTGCTGCGCACCACCTCGTTGCGCTCACTATAATAAATGATTCTTTAGCCTTTCGTATAAGTTATGGCCTCTTTAAAAGAAGTTCGCTCGCGCATTCAGTCGGTTTCGAGCACGCAGCAAATCACCAAAGCTATGAAAATGGTGGCGGCGGCTAAGCTGCGCCGGGCCCAGGACAACATCATTCGCATGCGTCCCTACGCCCAGCGGCTTACCAGCATTCTGGCCAACCTGACCCGCACGACGACCGATGAGGTAGTGAGCGAGTACGGCCAGGTGCGCGACGTGCGCCGGGTGCTCATTATTGCCATTACCTCCGACCGGGGCCTGGCGGGGGCGTTCAACGCCAACGTATTTAAGGGAGTGAATGCCCTGATTGCGGAGCGCTACGCTACCCTGCCGCAAAGCAATATTTCGGTGATGGCTATCGGCAAGAAGGCGCACGACTACTATGGCCGGCGCAGCTTTGCCCGGGTAGGCGACTATACCCACGTATTCGCCCAGCTCTCGTTCGATACGGTGCGGGTGGCCGCCGAAGCGGCTATGCGCGGCTTTGCCGAAGGCAGCTACGACCAGGTAGTAATGGTGTACAACGAATTCAAAAACGTGGCTACCCAGGTTATTCAGACCGAGCAGCTACTGCCCTTGCTGCCGGCCGAAGTGTCTGCCGGTACGCCCGGTACCAGCGCTCCGGAAAACAGCATCGACTATATTTTCGAGCCCAGCAAAGAGGATATCATTCAGACGCTGATTCCGCAGAGCTTGAAAATCCAGCTTTACAAGGCTGTGCTGGAAAGCAATGCCTCAGAGCATGGCGCGCGGATGACGGCGATGGATAAAGCTACTGACAACGCCGGCGAATTGCTGAAAGCCTTGAAGCTAACCTATAACCGTACCCGCCAGGCGGCCATTACCACCGAGATTCTCGAAATCGTGGGTGGGGCCGAGGCCTTGGCGGCGAGCCGCTAAACGCTGGTAAATGCCACTGCGTGCGAAAGCGCCGGAACCCTGGGGTTCCGGCGCTTTTTTGTTGGCCAAAGGTTGCCTGCTGGCCGTTGGCTTACCCGCAACAGGGGCGACCAGGGAAAATAGCCTACAGCTGCGAGCAGGGTGCCGGAGCTGCTAGCGCATGCGTAGGCCGCCTGACCGGGCGGTAATTTATAATATATTAAAAATTATATATAATCAATAAATTTTAGTGCCCGGCAGGATAATTAGCAGGATTTTGTCATGAATAAGCCATCCGCTAAGGAAAACCAGCCACTCAGCTAGCCAAGGGGCATCTAGCATCTTTATGCTATACCATTGCATCAGTAATTCGCCTTCCTTTGTGGTAATCACCAACACGGAGGCGGCTCGCTGATTCCGTGTTACTTACCCTATCCCTTTTATATGACTAAACTTCTTCACTCTGTACTGCGGCAGGGGCGAGGCTGGCTGCCCTTAGTGGCAGGGGTACTGGTTACTCTGCCCCTGGCCAGCCCCACCTGGGCCCACAACCAGGCTGCCCGCCCAGCGCGGGCGACGCGACTAAAATCAGTCCCGAGTCCTTTGATTAGTATACTGACAGCCAACGCCCAAAACGTGACGGTGCAGCTCGCGGCCAACGGCACGGCCACGCTGGCCGCCACCAGCGTCAATAATGGCAGCAGCGGGGGAAGCGGTACTCTCACCTACACTATTCAGAAAATTGTATATGGCCAGGTAGCGGAGGGCGGTACCCTTACACTTACTACGCCCACCGGAGCGCTTTTTACGGCGATACCCTATGCCAGCTATGGTAACTCGTCGGGTAACAACGGTAACTACACCAACACTTGCAATGCAGCCACCAGCAAGTCGGTAGTGAGCGGCGCCCTGCTCAACAACAATACGGGTAGTATCCCGGTCAACAATACTACGTTTGGCGACCCCTGCTACGGCACCCCCAAAAACCTGGCGGTGCAGGCGGCCTACTCAGCCGACGCCGCCACGCAACCCTACACCTGCGCCGACGTGGCTGGCCCCAATTATGTACTGCTAACGGCCAGCGACGGTACAAATACCAGCACCGCTACTGCCCAGGTAACGGTGCTAGCCCCGCCCACTGCGACCCTCACCGGCTCGGGTACGGGCATGGTAGGCCAGACTGCCACCCTGACGGGCACTAACCTGAGCGGAGCCACCGGCCTTACTATCAATGGCGTGGCCGCTACCATTATCAGCGCTACGGCTTCGTCCCTCACGTTTAAGGTGCCGGCGGGCGCTACGCCCGCCGGCAACGCGGTGGTGACGCTGCCCTGCGGCCAGTCGGTGAGCACTGCCTTTACCGTGACGACCAACAACGCGCTGGCTTTTAACAACTCAGCAAGCAACTATGTATCCCTGCCCAGCAGCACCCCAGTTCCCGTGGGCAACAGCGCCTACACCATTGAGGCGTGGATAAAGCCTACCAGCATGGGGGTCTACGGCATTGTCGGCTGGGGCAACTACGGTACAACCAGTCAGGTGAACGCCCTGCGGCTGGACCCGTCTGGCGTGATATATAATTACTGGTGGGCTAACGACCTGGCAGCTAACGTGGGCGATATTAGTGGCAAGTGGCACCACGTGGCGGCCACCTTCGACGGCACCACGCGCAGCATTTACCTCGACGGAGTGCTTAAGGCCAGTGATAAGCCCAGCGGCCACAACGTGCCCGATGCTAGCAACTTACGCATCGGCTCCACAAATAACGGCGAATATTTCCCCGGCAGCCTCGACGAAGTGCGCATCTACAACACGGGCCTGACCCAGGCCCAGGTGCAGGCCGATATGTTCAGCACCAGCTCGGCCCTGCCCGGCAGCCAGGTTTACTACGCCAACTTTGACCAGGGCGTAGCCGGCGGCAACAACGCGGGTGTAACCAGTCTTACCGACCAAACCGGCAGGGGTAATACCGGTACGCTGAATAACTTCGCCCTGACCGGCACCACCAGCAACTGGGTACGCAGCTTCCCCACCATTACGGGCATTTCGCCCAGCAGCGGCGCACAGGGCACGAGCGTAGCCGTGACGGGTACCAACCTGCTCGACGCGACGGGCTTTGCCTTTAACGGCGGGGCCGTGTCGCCCTTCACAACGCCTGGCAGCGATTACTCGGCCACTATCACCGTGCCGGCCACGGCCAGCACTGGCCCGGTCAGCGTTAGCTCAGCTACGCTGAATCAGTATAAGGGACCGACTTTCACCTTTACCGGCGACCTGGTGGTAACTACAACTATGCCCATTGCGGCGGGCTCGTACAGCAGCATTACCGTTAACAGCCCCGGCAATGGTACCCTGGCCGGCCCCGTCACGGTGAGCGGCAGCACAACGGTGAATGCGGGCGGCACCCTCAACGACGGCTGCAACGTGCTCAGCGGTGCGGGCAGCTTTATACTGGCGGCGGGTGGCACACTGGGCATTTGCTCGGCTCAGGGCATCACGGCCAGCGGTGGCAGCGGCGCTATCCAGAACACGGGCGCCCGCTCTTTCTCGACCGATGCCAGCTACGTGTATAACGGCACGGTTGCCCAGAGCACCGGCAACGGCCTGCCGGCGCAGGTGCGCAACCTCACGACTACCAATGCCAATACCGTTACCCTGAGCGCCGCCACCAGCGTGACCCAGGTAGTGACAGTGGGCGCAGCCGGCAACCTGGACCTGGGCTTCTTCGGGCCTACCCATCCCCTGACATTGCTGAGCAGTGCCGCCGGCACGGCCCTGGTAGTGAACAGCGGCACGGGCGTGGTAACGGGCAACGCCATCGTGCAGCGCTACATCGACCCCAGCCTGAACAGCGGTGCGGGCTACCGCCACTACGCTGCCCCGGTGACCAACACCACCGTGGCCGACTTAGCTACCACGGGCTTCACGCCCGAAGTGAGCCAGGCCAGTGTGTATAACAGCTCGGCCACGCCGGGTACCACCACGCCTTTCCCCAACGTTTTTGGCTACGACCAGAGCCGCCTGACGCTTACCAACAACTACGCGCCTTTTGATAAGGGCTTCTTTGTGCCGGCCAGCCTGAGCACGGCCCTTACGCCTGGCCAGGGCTACGCCGTGGAAATCGGGGCGGCGCAGCTCGTTGACTTCGTGGGCACGCTCGGTAATGGCAACCTGACCGTAAACCTGAGTCGCAACAGCGGCACCACGGCGGCCGATGCGGGCTGGGCACTGGTGGGCAACCCCTACCCGGCTCCGCTCGACTACTCGCAGGTGGCTCCCGCCGACCGCCCCAACCTGGATGCGGCCGTGTATGTAGTGCAAAGCACCGGCCCCTATGCCGGCGGCTACCGCGCTTACGTGAATGGCCAGAGCACCAGCGCCAGCAATAATCCGCTCATTGCCAGCAGCCAGGGCTTCTTTGTGCGGGTAAGCAGCGGGCAAACCGCCGGTTCGCTCACCTTCCGCAATGCCCAGCGGGCCACGAGCTACAGCAGCCAGGCTACTTTCCAGCGCACCAGCGCCGACCCGCGCCCTGCTCTGCGCCTGGAGCTGGCCGGTCACGGCCTGGCCGATGCCTGGGTAACCTATGCTGAAGCTGTCGCCACGGCGGGCTTCGACCGCGAGTTCGACGCTGGCAAGCTGCCTAATTCGACGGGGCTGAACCTGAGCAGCGCAACAGCCGCCGGTGAGCGTCTGGCCATCGACGGTCGCCCCGCCTTCGCGCCGGGCCTGGTGCTGCCGCTGGCGGTAGGGGTGCCGGCCGCCGGCACCTACACCCTGACGGCCGCTGCTTTCAGCAACCTGCCCGCCGGCCTCGATGCCTACCTGACCGACACCCAGAATGGTCAGGTAGTGAAACTGAGCGTAGGTACTATATATAGCTTCGATGTTTCCGCAGCTCAGTCTACGGCGTTGCTGACCGGCCGCTTTGCTCTGCGCTTCGGCTCGCAAACGGCCCTGGCCACGCTGCCCGCCCTCACGGCCACTGCCGTAAATGTGTATCCGAACCCGGCCCATGGCCGCTTTGCGGTAGAGGTGCCGGGTATTGCCCAGGCTACTTCGGTGCAGGTTGAATTACTCAATACGCTGGGCCAGGTAGTTGGGCACCAGGTGGCCGCGCTACCGGCGGCCGGCACCACGCTCACCGTGGAGACGACCGGTCTGGCTACTGGGGTGTACACGCTGCGTTTGCAGGCGGGCACCAGCACGCTGGCCAAACGCGTGGTTATTCAATAGCTTTTTCCAACTTCAGCCGGCCTCGCCCGCGGGGCCGGCGCTAACTTCTCTTTTATGAAACTACTGCTAACAATGGCCCTGCTGCTGGCGCTCACCGGCCTGGCCCAGGCGCAGGCCCCGGGCTCGACGGGCCCCACGCCGCAGGCCGTGACGTCCGTGCCCCTCGATGGGGGCGCATCCTTGCTGCTGGCCTCGGGTGTGGCCTATGGCCTCAAGCGCCTGCGCAAGCGCCGCCAGCGTTAAGAGCCGGCGCACCATACTTCAAGCCCCCGCGGCCACCCGGCCGCGGGGGCTTTTTCGTGCTGAGAACGAGGTTGAGACATGGGGGTTGCTTGCTTTGGACAGTAGCCCCACGTTACTCGGTGTAGCAGTGGGGCAGCCCAGCGGTAACGAAGAAGCAGGTCTGCCTACGCCCTGCATGGGTTTGGGCGCCGCCCGCTACAAACGCCGGACTCGCGACTACGAACGCCGGGCTGTAAGCTGGCCTCAGCCTTATTACCTGGTCTTTGTTGGCCGTCTGGCATGGCGCCTCGCTGGTTGCCTGCCGGGGCTTTTGTACAGGCCGCTGCTACGCCGCTCGCCCACCCAGACTGGCCAGCCACTAAGTAAAACAGTTCAGCCATCTTGGTTTCGCAGTTTCAGCCCTTTATGCGATACCAGTGCAGCAGGTCAGCGCCGTCCTTTGTGGCGTGGCGAATGCTGCGAAATCCCTGGCTATAGTCAGTAAACGTCAAGATTTAACTTCTTTACTCTCAAATTTTTTCCTGTATGACAGAATTCTCCTCCGTAACCCGCCTGGCGCGGGGCGCTACCCTTCTCCTGGCGGCGCTGGGACTGCTGGCCACGGCCGGCGCAGTTCAGGCCCAAACAACCACTAATTTTACCTATACCGGAGGTACCCAGACCTACACCGTGCCGGCCGGTGTGACCAAGCTTAACGTAGTAGCCACGGGCGGCGGCGGTGGCGGCAATAGGGGCAATAACAAAGGAGGCGTGGGGGCACAGGTGCAGGCCACGGTAACGGTAGTGCCTGGGGAGGTACTCACCGTGGTGGTAGGCGGCCAGGGCACGGACAGCAACAGCAACGGCAGCAGTAGTGTCGGCGGTGCGGGCGGCTACAACGGCGGGGGCAACGGCGCCTACACGGGCGGCGGCGGCGGCGGAGCCACCGACCTGCGCCGACTGACCGCCAACGGCAGCACCGGTGATTACCTCACCAGCCGTAACGCGCTGCTGGTGGCCGGTGGCGGCGGGGCCGGCGACTTTGGCTCCGCTGCTGGCGGAGCCGGGGGCACTCCTAATGGCGGCAACGGCGTAAGTGGCCAGGGCGGCCCGGCTGGCCAGGGGGCCACAACCACCGCGCTCGGTGGCGGCTACCCAGGCTCTAATGGCACGGGGGGCAATGGCTACCCCAACAACTTTAACGCCGCAGGCGGCGGGGGCTACTACGGCGGCGGCGGCGGCGGCTATGACGGCAGCCAATACCCTGTTGGCGTTAATGGCGGCGGCGGCGGGTCGTCGTTCGTGCTGCCCACGGGTAGCAGCAATATCGCCTATAGCCTGGTGGGGGCCTCGCCAACGGCACGTTGGCTATTACAACGGTCATTCCCCCCTCTCTTACCAACATCAGCCCCAGCAGCGGGCCGGTGGGCACTAGTGTCACGCTCACGGGCAGCAACCTGACGGGGACCTCGGGCGTGAGCTTTAACGGCACGGCTGCCACCACCTTTGCCGTGGTAAACGCCACGACCGTGACGGCCACCGTGCCCACGGGGGCCACCACCGGCAACGTAACCCTGACCACGCCCAATGGTACCAGCAGTGGAGTGGCCTTCACGGTGAACCCACCCACCAACAACGCGCTGGCCTTTGATGGGGTAGGTGCCTACGTACACGTCAGCACGGCCTTGCCGGCCACCAGCCTGTTTACGCTGGAAGGCTGGGTGAACCCAACTTCCCTCAACAACGGCTTTAACGTGCTGCTCAATGGCGACAACTTCCCAACGGGCACGGTCCATTGCCAGTTTCTTAACAACGGCCAGCTGCGGTTTACCATTAGTGGTATGACTGACATGGACAGTCCCTTCACCGTTCCGCTTGGCCGCTGGTCGCACGTGGCAGTGGTATATTCTGCCACGAGCCAAACCCTGCAATTCTATCTCAACGGCACGCTGACTGGAGGCACCCTGTCTTACCCCGGCGGCATTGCTGTAGCCAGCCAGACCTATAGTCTGGGTGCGTGGCTGAGCGGCAGTCCGCAGCGCTTCTTCACAGGGCGCTACGACGAGGTACGGGTGTACAGTGCGGCCCTGACGGCGGCCAATATCCAGGCCGATATGTTCAGCACGAATGCTTCAGTGCCCGGCAGCCAGGTAGCTTATTATAATTTCGACCAGGGCACGGCCGGCGGCAACAACGCGGGCTTTACCAGCCTCCCCGACCAGACCAGCAACGGCCATACTGGCACGCTGACCAACTTTGCCCTGACTGGCACCACCAGCAACTGGGTGCGTAGCTTCCCCACTATCACGGGCATTTCGCCCACGAGTGGAAAGTCGGGCACGGGCGTGACTGTAACGGGCACTAACCTGACGGATGCCACCAGCTTTGCCTTCAACGGCACGGCCGTAACGCCCTTCACTACTCCTGGCAGCGACCTGACGGCCGTTCTCACGGCCCCGCAGTATGTAACGACGGGGCCGGTGAGCTTGGCCTCGGCTACGCTCACGGCCTACACCGGGCCGGTATTTACGCTGGTCAACGACCTGGTGGTGACGACGACGCAGAGCATTCCGGCCGACAGCTACAGCAGCCTCACGGTGCAGAGTGGGGGCAACGGCACGCTGGCCGGCGACGTGATGGTGAGCGGCCCCATCGTGGTGAACAGCGGCGGCCGGCTGGCCGACGGCTGTAACCTGTTTACGGGCAGCGGCAGCTTTACCCTGAACGCGGGCGGCACTCTCGATATCTGCCGGCCGCGGGGCATTCTGAGCGGGCCGGGCACTGCCCTGGGCAACATCGGGGCCGTGCGCGTGCTGGGTGCCCGCACCTACAGCAGCGACGCCAGCTACAGCTACAGCGGCGGCCAGAGCCAGGACACCGGCGATGGCCTGCCCGGTCAGGTACGCAACTTCTTAGTGGCTACCAGCACCGACCTCAGCCTCACCAATCCGCTGGCTGTGACCCAGGTGCTGACCCTGAGCGGGGCTGGCAACCTGACCACCGGCGGCAAGGCGCTGACTCTGCTCAGCAGCAGCGCCGGTACGGCCCTGGTTGTGAACAGCGGCACGGGCGTAATAAACGGGGCAACCACGGCGCAGCGCTATATCGACGGCAGCCTGAACGCCGGGCTGGGCTACCGCCACTTCGGGGCGCCCGTAAGCGGCGCCACGGTGGCCTCGCTGGGCACGGCCACCAGCGGCTTCACGCCGGTGCTCACGCCGGCCTATAACACGAGCGCCACACCGGGCACCACCACGCCCTTCCCCAACGTATTCGCGTACGATGAAACACGCCTGGCCACGACCACCAACAACCTGAGCGCCTTTGACAAAGGGTTTGTCGTGCCCGCTGCTACCACCACGACCCTGGCCAACGGCCAGGGCTACGCCGTCAACATCGCCGCCGGGCAGACGGTGAGCTTCACGGGCACAGCTTTTACGGGCGACCTGACCAAGAGCCTGAGCCGGGGCACCGATGCCAACGCGGGCTGGGCGCTGCTGGCCAACCCTTACCCGGCTCCGCTCGACTACTCCCTGGTAGCTAACGCTGACCGCTCCAACCTTGATGCAGCCGTCTACGTGGTGCAGAGCAGCGGGCAGTATATGGGCTCCTACCGCTCGTACGTGAATGGCATCGGGGGCAACCCGGTGCTGCCGACCGCGCAGGGCTTCTTTGTACGGGTGAGCGCGGGCCAGACCAGCGGCTCGCTCACCTTTCACAACGCGCAGCGCCTGACGGCAGTGAATGCCACGGCCTTTCAGCGCACCACGGCTGACCTGCGCCCCCAGGTGCAGCTTGACCTGGCCGGCAACGGCCTGGCTGATGCCTTTACCGCCTACGCCCAGGACGGGGCCACGGCGGGCTTTGATACCAGGTACGACGCAGTCAAGCTGCCTAACTCAACGGGGCTGAACCTGGCCAGCGCGACGGCGACCGATAACCTGGCCATCGATGGGCGCCCCGCCTTCACGGCGGGCCTGGTGCTGCCCCTGGCGGTAGGCGTGCCGGCGGCCGGCACCTATAGCTTGTCGGCAACTACCATGGCCAACCTGCCGGCGGGTCTGGCGGGCTTCCTCACTGATGCCCAGACCGGCCAGACTACCCAGCTGAGCCCGGGTACGAGCTACCGCTTCAGCGTGACGGCGGCCCAGGCCACGAGCTTGCTGACCGGCCGCTTTAGCTTGCGCTTCGGCCCACAGACGGCCCTGGCCACGGTGCCGGTGCTCACGGCCGAGCTGGTGAGCGTGTACCCCAACCCGGCTCACGGCTCGTTTGCTGTGCTGGTGCCGGGTGTGGCGCAAGCCACCTCGGTTCAGGCGGAGTTGCTTAACACGCTGGGCCAGGCAGTGCGCCGCCAATCGGCCGCGCTGCCGGCGGCCGGCACCACGCTCACGGTCGAAACGGCTAACCTGGCCGCTGGGGTGTACACGCTGCGCCTGACGGCGGGCGCCACTGTCCTGGCCAAGCGCGTGGTTATTCAATAGCTTTTTTCCAACTTTAGCCGGCCTCGCCCGTGGGGCCGGCGCTAACTTCTCTCTTATGAAACTACTGCTAACAATGGCCCTGCTGCTGGCGCTCACTGGCCTGGCCCAGGCGCAGGCCCCAGGCTCGACGGGCCCCACGCCGCAGGCCGTGACGTCCGTGCCGCTCGACGGCGGGGCCTCGCTGCTGCTGGCCTCGGGCGTGGCCTACGGCCTCAAGCGCCTGCGCCAGCGCCGCGCTCGCTAAAGCGAGCCAATAGCTTCGCTCTACCCCTCAAGCCCCCGCTGCTACCTGGCAGCGGGGGCTTTTGCGCGCCAGGGGCGGTACTTTTGAGGAAATATGCGTTATTTCATTCATCTGGCCTACGACGGCACGGCCTACAGTGGCTGGCAGGTGCAGCCGGGCGTACCTACCGTGCAGGAAGCCCTCAACACCGCGTTAAGCAACGTGCTGCGCCAGTCCGTACGCACCCAGGGCAGCGGGCGCACCGATGCCGGGGTGCACGCCAGCCACCAGGTAGCTCATTTCGAAGCCGACTTTCCGCCCGAGATGACGCTCGACCTGCTGCGCTACCGCCTCAACCGCGCCTTGCCGCCCGATGTGCAGGTGTTTCGCATTCATGAGGTCGATGAGCGCGCCAACGCCCGCTTCTCAGCTGAGGCCCGCACCTACGAGTATTTCGTGCGCCTGCGGCCCGACCCCTTCCGGCGCGACCAGGCGCTGTACCTCGACCGGGGCCGGCCCGACGTAGGCGCCATGAATGTGGCCGCTTCCTATTTGGTTGGCCAGTTCGACTTCACGGCCTTCTCGAAGGTGAAAGGGGCCGAAACCCACTACATCTGCTGCCTCTACGAGGCTGGCTGGCACGAAACAGCCGAGGGGCTGGTATTTCGCATCCGGGCCAACCGCTTTGTGCGGGGCATGGTGCGGCTCGTGGTAGGTACGCTGCTCGACGTGGGTCGGGGCAAGCTCACGCCGCTGGAGTTTCAGCAGGTGCTGCACCGGCAGCAGCGCATAGCAGCCAGCGGAGCTGCCCCGGCCAAAGGGCTGTATCTGAGCAGGGTAGAGTATCCGGCCGGAATAGTGCCAGCCGCAGATGTGCGAGAGCCAGCCTGATTTCGGGCACAAAATAGCCTGTTAGGTTCCAGTGCATAAGGAGTCAGTACAAAAAAGTCTAAATCAGCTGCTTGGAGTAGGTCGGCTCAAAGCGGCTGAGCGCCGGCGCCAAACGCCTTTCTTCGCCGCCACGCAACGAACCTGACCGACCTTTGTTAGCAAGCTACTTTTATGGACCCAACTTCCGCTACCAAAACCGGTCAGGTATTCGACTGGCAGGTGCTGCGCCGCCTGCTCAATTACGTGACGCCCTACCGGGGCACGTTCATCAGCCTTATTATCCTCACGGTGGCCACGGCCGTGCTCGGTACAGTGCGCCCGGCCCTCATCCAGCGCATGGTCGATGTCGACATTACCAACAACGACTGGGCCGGCCTCAACCGCTCCACGCTGTGGCTGCTCGGGCTGCTGCTGGTGCATACGCTGGTGAGCTACCTCCAGACCTACTACGGCGGCTGGCTAGGCCAGTACATTGTGCGCGATATCCGGGCCGACCTCTACCGCCACCTGCTCAGCCTCAAGCTCAGCTTCTTCGACCGCACGCCCATCGGCGTGCTCGTCACGCGCAATATATCCGACGTCGAAACCCTGGCCGACGTGTTTAGCGAGGGCCTGGCCGCCATGGTCGGCGACCTGCTCCAGATTGTCTTTCTCATGATTTTCATGTTCTGGACCAACTGGCAGCTGGCGCTAATCAGCCTCTCGGTTATTCCGCCGCTGCTTTTCAGCACCTACGTTTTTAAGGAGAAGGTAAAAGGCAGCTTTCAGGAAGTGCGCAACGCCGTGGCCAAGCTCAACTCGTTCGTGCAGGAGCACCTTACGGGCATGAACGTGGTGCAAATCTTCAACAACGAGGAGCGCGAGTACCGCAAGTTTGAGGCAATAAACCAGGAGCACACGCGGGCAAATATTAAGTCTGTACTATATTATAGCATCTACTTCCCGGTGGCTGAGGTGCTGGGCGCCATCGGCGTGGGCCTGCTGGTGTGGTACGCCGCCCAGGGTCAGATTGAGGGGAGTATCTCAAAGGGCGCACTCATCGCCTTTATCATGTATAATGCGCTGTTTTTCCGGCCTATCCGCCAGATTGCCGACCGCTTCAATACCCTCCAGCTGGGCCTGGTGAGTACCGAGCGCCTGCTCAAGCTGCTCGACAGTAAAGACCTGGTAGCCACTTCCGGCACCGCGCCGGTGCCCCAGCTGCAAGGCGAGGTAGAGTTCGACCACGTCTGGTTTGCCTACAACCAGCAGGAAGGCGAAACAGATGAGCCCGAATGGGTGCTCAGGGATATCAGCTTCCACGTGCAGCCCGGCCAGACGGTGGCATTTGTGGGCGCTACCGGCGCGGGCAAAACGAGCATCATCAATCTTTTATCGCGTTTTTACGATATTCAGCAGGGGCATATCCGGGTCGATGGCCACGACCTGCGCGAGTACGACCTGAGCCAGCTGCGCCGCCAGATTGGCGTGGTGCTGCAGGATGTCTTTCTGTTTGCCGGCTCTATCCGCGATAATATTACCCTGGGCAACCGCCAGATAAGCGACACGCAGATTTGGGAAGCCGCCGCGCTGGTCGGGGCCGAGCGCTTTATCGGCCGCCTGCCCGGCGGCCTCGACTACCCCGTGATGGAGCGCGGCGCTACGCTCTCGGTGGGCCAGCGCCAGCTCATCAGCTTCGTGCGGGCGCTGGTGTACCAGCCCCGCGTGATTGTGCTCGACGAGGCCACTTCCTCCGTCGATTCGGAGACGGAAGAGCTCATTCAGCACGCCATCGACAAGCTCATGGAAGGCCGCACCTCGCTCGTTATTGCCCACCGCCTCAGCACCATCCAGAAAGCCGACCGCATCATCGTGCTCGACCGCGGCGAAATCAAGGAAACCGGCACCCACGACGAGCTGCTGCGCCTCGGCGGCTACTACGCTCAGCTCTACCGCATGCAGTATAAAGGCGCGGAGGTCAATGGTTAATGGCTAGCAGCCAGGCGGGTTCTTCGCTTGCTTAACCACTAATCAGTACTCACTACCTAATGCGTTTCTTCTTTCCCCTCGTCCTGCTTTTTACGGCCATCGGCCTGGGTATCTATGCCTATCTGGGCGGGCTGCGCACGCCCGCCGTTGCCCTCGAAACCACGGCCGCGCCGGTGCTGCTGGCCGGGCAGCCCTTCCACGGCAAGGTGCAGGACGAGCGTTTCGGGGAGCTGTTTCGCGCCGCCAAATCGCGCCAGGATGCCAGTCCGGCGCTGCCCCTGGCCAATCTTTACTATAATAACCCGGAGTCGGCCCACGACTCGGTGCGCGCTTTTATCGGCGTGCTGGTGCCCGACACCGCTGCCCGGCTGCCGGCCGGCTGGCGCTACCGCGTGGTGCCCGCTGGGCAGCGCGTGGTAGTGGCCCGCGTGCGCGGGGTGAGCTTCCTGCTGGCGCCGGGCAAGCTCTACGCCGCAGCCGAAGAGTTTAGCAAGAGCCGGCAGCTCACCAAGCAGCCCTTTTACCTCGAGCAGTTTGGCCCCAACGAAACCGACGAGCTGCGGGTAGGAGTGAAGTAGCCCACCCCGAGCACCAGCCCAGCCCCCATCTCAGCAAAGCCCAGGAAGTAAGTGTTTATACGTAGCAGGCACCCTGCTACCTGGGTATTAGCACGTAATTTATTCATTTAAATCGGTATTCGTTAACCTTCAGCAGAAAGAGCGAGTACAGCCTAGCGGCGCGCTGCCTGGTGGTGCCGCTGCTGTTTCACGCTAACTGTAAAGGAGGATTCTTATGCTAGCTATGGATTTCCGGGGGCCGAAAAGGGTTCGCGCCAGCCAAAAACCAATGCCCGAAATCAAGCATCCGGAGGATGCGATTGTGCGGGTCACGCGTACGTGCATCTGCGGTTCCGACCTGCACCTCTACAACGGCAACGTGCCCGATACCCGCGTGGGCATGACCTTCGGCCACGAGTTTACGGGTATTGTGGAGGAAATCGGCTCGGAGGTCACCAAGCTGAAAGTCGGCGACCATGTGCTGGTGCCCTTCAATATTGCCTGCGGCAAGTGCATCTTCTGTAAGCAGGGCCTGTTTGGCAACTGCCACGAGTCGAACCCCGAAGCCACGGCCGTAGGCGGCATTTTTGGCTACTCGCACACCGCCGGCGGTCACAACGGTGGCCAGGCCGAATACGCCCGCGTACCCTATGCCAACGTGGGCCCCACGGTTATTCCGCCCGGCATGGACCCCGACGATGCCGTGCTGCTCACCGACGTAGTGCCCACGGGCTACCAGGCCGCCGAAATGGCGGGTATTCAAAAAGGCGATACGGTAGTGGTATTCGGGGCCGGACCGGTGGGTATCATGGCGGCCCGCTGCGCCTGGCTGTTTGGGGCCGGCCGCGTCATCATCATCGACCACATCGACTACCGCCTGGAGTTTGCCCGCAACTACGCCAATTGCGAGGCCTACAACTTCCGCGAGCTGGAAGACCCGGTGCTCTTTATCAAGAAAACCACCGACTGGATAGGGGCCGACGTGTGCATCGACGCCGTAGGGGCCGAAGCCGCGGGCAATGCCATGCAAACCATTACCGGCCGTAAGCTGCTCTTGCAGGCGGGCTCGGCTACGGCCGTGCACTGGGCCATTAATGCCGTGCGCAAGGGTGGGGTCGTGTCCATCGTGGGCGTGTATGGCCCTACCGACAACCTCGTGCCCATCGGCAATGTGCTGAACAAGGGCCTGACCATTCGGGCCAACCAGGCTTCGGTAAAACGCCTGCTGCCCCGCCTTATCGAGCACGTGCAGAACGGCGTGCTTAACCCGAAGGGGTTGATTACGCACCGCATCCCGCTCGAAGAAGTAGCCGATGGCTACCGTATTTTCTCTGCGAAGCTGGACAATTGTATCAAGCCGGTACTCATCTCGCCCTCTGCCGGTATCTAACGCCCCACGACCATGCAAACCATAACCAGAGACCCGAACCTGCTGCCCGGCTGGGGTATCGATGCCGACCCCGACAACGACCCGACGTACCCCATGCGGCAGCGTACTCCCGAAGACCACGACGGCTATAGCTGGGTGCGCCCCACCCAGCAGCCCATTACCGTCGAGGTGCTGCACTCCAACGAGCGGCCCAACGTATCGGCGGTATTCGGCACTTCTTCACCTCCCAGCGGCCTCAGCGGCATAATTCGGCGCTTCGCTTTCAACTACAGCGAAAACAGCTACCTGCACTGGCTGCCCCTGCTCTTCGCCGACCGCGTCAACGTAGTCGAAGGCATTGTGGAAGACCTGGCGCACGGCAAGGTGCCCAACATCTGGGCCGAGAAAGGCTACAAAGCCCAATGGAAATACGACCGCGTCGGCATGCTGGAGAAAATCGCCGCCGCGGCGCTCGTCACCACGGCGGCCGTGTTCGTGCTCTCCCGCAAAAGCGCTCCGAAGAAGCATAGCCGCTCAGCCCGGTAGTTTGATGAGCAATAGCTTACTCAATAGAAAGCGAAGCTTCCAGCATAATAACCCTAAAGCAGAAAGCCCGGCTTACCTTACAGCAGGTAGGCCGGGCTTTCTGCTTTAGGGTTACTTATCGCCCAAAGAAATACGTGCCGCTGAACGTGAGTTGGGCCAGGCCAAAGCTTGCGCCAAGAGTCGACACTGTATCGTCGGAGACGTTGGAACTGCTGTTGTCAGACTTCACATTAAGCCGGTCATAGGTCAGTCCTCCAATCGAAGCTCCTAAGCCTATGCGCGGAATCGGCATAAAAATAATGCCTGGTGTCAGACCCGCGTAAAATCCGCTCGCTGTCTGGTTCGACGAGCCATTATTGCCAGCGGGCTGCGAATCGTGCTCATAGCCGGCCCCCAGTGTGCCTGTAAAGCCAAATTGGTCAGTCAGCATATAGTAACGCCGTGCAAAAGGCCCTACGCGCAGGCTAGTAGTAGTGCGGTAATAGGGAGTTGACGAGCTGCTATTCGACTTAGCAGAAATCTCCTCAATACTCCAGGTAGCGTCGGCACCAATAGCTAGGTTGTCTGCCACAAAGTAGCTAATGCCGGGGTTGAAGTTGAAAATTTTATCGGTATAAGTATAAGTATTGCCGCCGTTATAATAAGGGCTGCTTGTATCCTCCTTATTTTGAGTGAAATTGATACTGCCACTCAAGGCCACGGTACCAGCTTTAAGTGCAGTTTGGGCCTGGCTTGCTTGCACCGAGGCACAGCAGATAATAAGTAGCAGGAAATGCTTTTGCATACAATGAAGGAGAAGTGAAAGGTCAAGCAAATGTATGCTGCCTTTCTTTAATTTCTCTATTAAGTATGCAAAAAAGCCCGGCCCTTCTTCAAGAAGGGCCGGGCTTTTTTAAAGTCGGGGTGGCAGGATTCGAACCTACGACCTCGTCGTCCCGAACGACGCGCGCTACCGGGCTGCGCTACACCCCGAAAACTTGGCGGGCCGATGGGGCGGCTCCGCGTCGGGAATTCCAATGCTAAGTCAAGAATGCCTAAAAAAACCCCCAGCCCGAAGGCCGGGGGTTTTTTCGGGGGCAACTTGTCCCTCGGTCGGAGTGGCAGGATTCGAACCTACGACCTCCAGCACCCCATGCTGGCGCGATACCAGGCTACGCTACACCCCGAGGGAATTGGAGCTGCAAAGGTAGGCAAACAAAATTCGTTTCCGCAACATCAGGCGGCTATTTTTGCTCGTTACTCCGGAAAAAATAGCTAACTCTATCATTGGCAGGGGCTAAAAATCGTTAACTGGCAGAAGGAAGCTGCAAGCTGCCCGCCGCACTATCTTTACCCGAGCAACTTGACGGAATCAGCTCATTCGCTTTACTTTGCCTGGCTTTATGAAATCAATCTCCACTTTAGCGGGAAGCTTGTTGCTGGCCCCCCTTAGCCTGCTGGCCCAAACCACGCCACCGGGGGCCACTGGCGCCACGGCGGCAGCTGCGCCGGCCCCCATTGCGCTGGCCCCGGTAACGCCGGCCCCCGACCCCAACGCGCTTAAAATCAAAGCGGAGCAAAACCCCATTTCCCACACGCTCACCGTGCGCTGCGACGCGCCCGGCCCCACACGATTCGAAATAAACGACAAGGAAGGGCACCCGGTACTCACCAAAACGGTGATGGTTGGCACTACGCCGGTCGTGCTGAATGTAGCGTCGCTGCCGGCCGGGCCCTATGTGGTGCGGTGCACGGCCGGCGAGAAGAAAGGTACCCGCCTGGTGCAGCTCGGCAACTAGCCAGCCGCCCGCCAAAGCTGACAATACCCGGCCCCGATGCGAAATTATTCGCACCGGGGCCGGGTATTGTATTTCTAATATATAGTAAATATTCTACGTTGTTGCTGCCTCCGTCTGGAGCTGGCGCTCGTAGAGGGCGCGGTAGAGGCCGGCGGCATCGGCCATGAGGGCAGCGTGGGTGCCGTGCTGCACTATCTGCCCGTCGTCGAGCACCAGTATCTCGTCGGCCAGCTTCACCGAGCTTACGCGGTGCGAGATGATGAGACTGGTGCGGTTCTTCATCACTCGCTGGAGGCTATCGAGAATGGCGTTCTCGGTCTTGGTATCGACGGCCGAGAGCGAGTCGTCCAGAATCAGGATTTTGGGCTCCTTCACCAGGGCGCGGGCCATGCTCACGCGCTGCTTCTGGCCGCCCGAGAGCGTAATGCCGCGCTCGCCTACTTTGGTATCGAAGCCCTCGGGAAAGCGAATGATGTTTTCGTACACGTCGGCATCGCGGGCGGCCTGGGCCATGCGTACCTCGTCGGGCTGGTCGAGGCCGAAGTTAATATTGTGGCGAATGCTGTCCGAAAACAGAAACACGTCCTGCGGCACGTAGCCAATTTGCTCGCGCAGCGAAGTCAGCGCGTAGTCGCGCACGTCCACGCCATCGACCTGAATATCGCCGCTGGTCACGTCATACAGCCGGCAGAGCAGGGCCGCGATGGTGCTTTTGCCCGAGCCCGTGTTGCCAATCACGGCCAGCGTCTGGCCCGGCCGGATGCGGAAGCTCACGTCGCGCAGCGCCCGGATGCCGGTGTCGGGATAAGTAAACGTAACGTGGTCGAACACAATATCGCCGGCAATCTCGCGCACCACGTTCCGGCGCGAGATAATATCGGTCTTCTCATCCAGAAACTCGTTGATGCGGGCCTGCGAGGCCTCAGCGCGCTGCACCAGCGACGAGGTCCAGCCCAGCGCCGTGACGGGCCACGTCAGCAGATTCACATAGATGATAAACTCGGCGATGCTGCCGGTGGTGATGGTGCCACGAATAACTTCCTGGCCGCCAATCCAGACCGTGACAATGGTGCTGATACCCACCAGAAACATAATGAGCGGGAAGAACAGCGAGTTGACGAAGTTCAGGCTCAAGGACTTGTCTTTGTACTCGTTGGTCGATACCTGAAACTGCTCGTACGAGTCTTGCTGGCGCACAAACGACTTGAGCACCCGGATACCCGAAAATGCTTCCTGGGTGAAGGTAGTCATGGCCGCCAGCGCTTTTTGAATGTCGTCCGACTTCTTCTCAATCAGGTTGTTAACGTAAAAGATGCTGACCGACAGAATGGGCAGCGGCAGCAGCGTGAGCACCGTTAGCTTCACGTTGACGAGCAGCATGAGCGGCACCACGAGCACAAACAGCAGCACGAGCTGCAAAAAGTACATGATGCCCGGCCCGAGGTACATGCGCACCCGGCCCACGTCTTCGGAAATGCGCGACATGAGGTCGCCGGTGCTGTGGCGGCGGTAAAAAGCCAGCGGCAGCGACTGGTAGTGCTGGAAAATCTGGTTTTTCTGGTCGTTTTCGATGCGGCGCGACATCACAATGAGCGTCTGGCGCATAAAAAACAAAAAGATACCGCGCAGCAGGGCCAGCGCGATGATGACCATGCCGTAGAACAGCACGTTGCGCCCAAACAGCTGGTACACGCCCGCCTGCGCCTGCGTGCCGGCGTAAAGGTGGTAGAGGTCGATGCCCTCGTTTACCAAATCGAAGGAGTAGCGCACGAGCTGGGCTGGAAAAATAGTCAGCAGCGTACTCAGAATTACAAAGAGCACCCCGCCGAGGAAATGCCATTTATAGCGAAAAATATGCGGATTGACGGCGGCTAGAGCGCGGGTGGGCATGGGGAAGGGAGGGGCTAAGGCTGAAAAACCGGGCCTCAACCGAAAAAAAACGGGTACTTTTGTGGCCGCAACGGCGTTTGGGCCAGCTACAGCTGCCTAAACAAAGTTACGCCCCACTCTTCCCTCCCCATCCCACCCATTTTTCCTTTTTAACCCTATGGTACTCGACGCGCCAACCCAGGTGCCCGCTCCTATTTTTGAGCAGGTAGCCGAATTTCAGCACGAGCAGGTGGTGTACTGCCACGACCACGAAACCGGCCTCAAGGCCATTATCGGCATCCACAACACCGTCCTGGGGCCCGCATTGGGGGGCACCCGCATGTGGCACTACGCCACCGAGGCCGAAGCCCTGCACGACGTGCTGCGCCTGAGCCGGGGCATGACCTACAAGGCTGCCATCTCGGGCCTGAACCTGGGTGGCGGCAAAGCCGTGATTATCGGCGATGCCAAGCAGCTGAAAAACGAGGCGCTGCTGCGCAAGTTTGGCCGCTTCGTAAATAACCTGAACGGCAAGTATATCACGGCCGAGGATGTGAACATGACCACCAAGGACATGGAGTATATCCGCATGGAAACCAAGCACGTAGCCGGCCTGCCCGAGAGCATGGGCGGCTCGGGCGACCCTTCGCCCGTTACGGCCTACGGCACCTACATGGGCATGAAGGCCGCCGCCAAGAAAGCCTTCGGCTCGGATAGCCTCGCCGGCAAGCGCATTGCGGTGCAGGGCGTAGGCCACGTGGGTACTTACCTGCTGGAGCACCTGCAGAAGGAGGGAGCAAATATAGTGCTTACTGACTATTACGAGGAGCGTGCCTACGAGGCCGCCAGCCGCTTCGGGGCGCGGGCCGTGGGGCTCGACGAGATTTACGACCAGGACGTGGATATCTACTCGCCCTGCGCGCTCGGCGCTACCATCAACGACGACACCATCGGCCGCCTGAAGTGCCGCGTTATTGCCGGTTCGGCTAATAACCAGCTGGAAAAGGAAAACGAGCACGGCCCCGAGCTGGTGCGCCGCGGCATCGTGTACGCCCCCGATTTTCTGATAAATGCCGGTGGCCTTATAAATGTGTATTCCGAAGTAAGCGGCAGCAGCCGCCAGGGCGCGCTGGCCCAGACCGAAAAAATCTACGACTACACCCTGCAAGTGCTCGACAAAGCCGAGCAGGAAAATAGCCACCCCCAGGCGGCCGCCATCCGCCAGGCCCAGGAGCGCATCGAGCGCGTGGGCCGCGTAAAATCGACGTACTAAAAGGTTGGTTGTCAGTTGCTCGTTGTCAGTCGTTAGTCTCATAAAGAACTACTGACGACCAACAACAAGCAACTGACAACTGACAACTAACAACTGACAACTGACAACTAACCCATGCTAAACCGCCGTCTTCTCCGCATCAAAGTCATGCAGGCCCTTTATGCCTACCAGCAAGCGGTTGCCGCCGATTTGCTCTTGGCCCAGGACCGCATTGCGGCGGCTTTTGAGCCCGACCTGAGTGCCGCTGAAGCGCCCGACCGCCGCCTGCTCGAAGGCCAGCGCAAGCTGGGCGAAGCGCAGCTGCGCGAATGGCACCGCACCGGCGACGTGCCCGAGTCGGGCTCCGATGATAAGGAAGTAGCCGCCGCCGTGAAGGCCGCCATCGACTATTACCAGAAGCTGGTGCAGAAGGAAGGCGCGTTTTATGGCGGGCAGCTGCTGCACGGGGCCGAGAGCATTCACGACCAATACCTGCACCTGCTGAATATGCCGCAGGCGCTGCTCCAGGTGATTACCGAAGACAACGAGCGCGAGGCCCGCCGCTTTACCGGCCCGCGCTTCGAGGCGGAGGGTACGGCCCGGCTGTTTGAGAACGCGGCCTTTGCCAAGCTGCGCGAAAACGAGCAGCTGGTGCAAGCTACCATTAAGCGTAAGCTGCAATGGACCGATAGCGACGAGCTGGAAGCGCTGCGCGCGGCCTGGCAGCGGGAGATGAAGCCCGACGAGGCGGTGCAGGCGTACCTCGCCGGCAAGAATACCGGCCTGGTCGAAACCGACTACGAAGCCGATATGGAGCTGCTGCGGCATCTCTACAAAGACTTCGTATTCAAGGGCGAAGAGCTGCCCCGCTACCTCGAAAGCAACGACCTGAACTGGGAGGAAAACCGGCCCATCGTGCGTAACCTGGTGCTTAAAACCCTGAAAATGCTGCCCTACGGCGCCGATGAGAAGCAGGAGCTGATGAACCTGAGCGCCAACTGGCAGGACGACCGCGACTTTGCCGAAACGCTCTATAACCAGACCCTGGCCGACGATGCCAAGTCGGAAAAGCTCATTGCCGAATCGACGCAGAACTGGGACGTGGAGCGGGTAGCTTTGCTCGACAAAATCATTCTGAAGATGGCCCTGTGCGAGATGCAGCTTTTTCGCGGCATTCCCGTGAAGGTGACCATCAACGAGTACATCGAGATTAGCAAGATTTATAGCACCCCAAAGAGCAAACAATTCGTAAACGGCATTCTGGATAAGCTGGCCCAGGATTTAGCTGCCAGCGGCGAAATCCGCAAGTCGGGCCGGGGCCTGCTGGATAACCAGTAAGCTCAATGGTTAATCAAGTAATGGTCAATGGTTAATACCGTTCAGAGTTCGGGCGGCGTTGGCAACTGACCACGATAAGACTAACCATTAACCATTAATCAATTAACCACTCAAAAAACATGGCTAGCAAAACCACCACCGGATTGTTGTGCTTCACGGGCGGCGCTCTGGCAGGAGCCGCCATCGGCCTCCTCTACGCGCCCGAAACCGGGCGCGAAACCCGCTCCTGGCTCAGCTACCAGCTGGAGAAGTACCGCTCGGTGCTGGCCGACCTCACCGAAAGCCTGGTAACGAGCCGCGACAATGCCCCGTCATCGGCCAAGAGCGAGGGCCAGCGCGTGATTCAGGATGCCAAAAGCAAAGCGGAACAGCTGCTCGGCGATGTAGACCAGCTCATCAATCAGATTAACTCGCGGCGCGCGCTCTGAGTTGTCGGCTTTTTAAGGCGGGTGTCGTTGTGAGCACAGCAACCTAAGGGCACCCGCCCGGAGCCGGTTCGCACTTATTACCTTTTTTTCTGCACTATGCATCTTGTAACGTTAACCCCTGGCGACGGTATCGGGCCGGAGATAACCCGGGCCGTTCTCGACATTTTTGCCGCCGCCAAGGTGCCGGTTCGGTGGGAAGAGCACAACGCCGGCATTACTACGCTCGAAAGCGAGGGCGCGCTGCTGCCCCAGGCCCTGTTCGACTCGCTGGAGCGTACCCGCGTAGGCCTGAAAGGCCCCATCACAACGCCGGTGGGCAAAGGATTTCGTAGCGTAAATATCACGCTGCGCCAGAAGTACGACCTCTATCAGAACCTGCGCCCGGCCAAAACCACCGAAGGCATCAATACCCCTTTCAAAGGAATTGATTTGGTGCTGTTTCGGGAAAATACCGAAGGGCTCTATTCGGGCCTGGAAATGTGGGACGAGCGCCTGGGCATTGCCGATTCGGTAAGCCGCAACACGGTGCTGGGCTGCCGCAAAATCTGCCGCGCGGCCTTTGCCTACGCGGCCAAGCACGGGCGCAAGCACGTAACGCTGGCCCACAAGGGCAATATCCTGAAAATGGCTGGCAAGCTGATGCTCGACGCCTGCAAAGAAGCTGCCGCCGAGTTTCCGGCGGTAACATTCTACGATGACCGCATCATCGACAACATGTGCATGCAGCTGGTAAACAAGCCCCAGCAGTTCGACGTGATTGTAACCACCAACCTGTTTGGCGATATTCTCTCCGACCTCTGTGCCGGGCTGGTAGGCGGCCTGGGCGTGGTAGCCGGCGCCAACATCGGCGACGATATGGCCATTTTTGAGGCGGTGCACGGCTCCGCCCCCGACATTGCCGGCCAGGGCAAGGCCAACCCCACTGCCCTGCTGCGCTCGGCGCTGCTCATGCTGGAGCACCTCGGCGAAAAGGAGCACGCTGCTCGCATCGAGCACGCGCTCAATGAAACGCTCAAGCTAAAAGAGCAGTGCACCGGCGACCTGGGCGGCCGGGCTTCCACCCAGGAGTTTGCCCGCTTCGTTATTGAAAAACTGTAAGTTTACGGGCAGGTAGAACCGGCACCGCGCTTTCGCCAGAACAGAAAGTCCGGTTGTGGCGCTACCTGCCCTTCCTTTTATGCTACGCCACGCCGCTTACCCTTTTCTGCTTGCCGCCGCCTTGTTAGTGGGCTGCAATCGCGACAAAGCCTCCGAGGCTGGTACCCAGGGCATGAATGCTGCTGCCGAAGAGGCCGCCACCGATGCCAAAGCCAACCCGACCATCGACAACCCCAACGTAGCCAGCGATGTGGAGGCTCCCAACCCTGATGCACCGGTGCTGACCTTTGCCGAAAAGCAGTTTGATTTTGGCGATATCCGGCCCGATAGCAAGGTGCAGCATACCTTTAAGTTCACCAACACCGGCAAAACGCCGCTGCTTATTGCCGATGCGACGGCCAGCTGCGGCTGCACCACCCCCAGCTGGACCAAGGAAGCCATTGCCCCCGGCGCTACCGGCGAGCTGCAGGTGCAGTTCGATAGCCACGGCAAGCAGGGCCTTATCAGCAAGCAGGTAAACGTGCGGGCCAATACGCAGCCCAACATGACTACCTTATATATAAAAGGTAACGTGCTGACGAACTAATGAATTGAAATGTGAAAGATGTGAAAACGTAAAAAATGGGTTAGCAATAAGACAGGATGCAGATGTAAAAAACCTGTTCCCATTGAAAACACTTTTTCGCATCTCCCCTCTTTTCCACATTTCCACATTCAACACATTTCCCCATTTTTAGACTATGACTTTTCTTACTCTTTTGCTTCAGGCTCCCGCGAGCAGCGGCATTATGCAGCTTGTTTTTCCGGTTGCTATTGGCCTGGTGCTGTATTTTTTTATGATTCGGCCGCAGCAGCGCAAAACGGCCGATGCCAAAGCCTTCCGCGAGTCGCTGGTAAAAGGAACGCGCGTGGTCACCATTGGGGGCCTGCATGGCCTGCTGGTAGAAGTAGGCCCCGAAACCGTGCTGCTCGAAGTAGAGCGTGGCCAGCGCCTGCGCTTCGACCGTAGCGCCGTGGCGCGGGTAGCGGGCTCGTCGGCTGCGGAGAGTACCACGGCGGCCATCAGCTAGCATGAGGCCGGCGCTGCCCCCCGCACCTGGCGGCCGGGCCAGCCAGGTGCTGCGCCGCCTGCTGCGGCCGCTGGCTGGCAAAGAGCCCAGCTTTTACCGGGCGGTAATCGCCTGCTTTCTGATAGCCAGTACCCTCTGGATGCTGCGGGCGCTCAGCAACAGCTACACAGCTCCCATCAACTATCCGGTGAGCTGGCACTATAATCCGCAGCGCTATCACCCGGCCCGGCCCCTGCCTGCCACCGTGCCCATCGAAGTGCGAGGCAATGGCTGGCGCCTGCTGAGCCGGGCAATGGGCCTGCATATGCAGCCGGCCGATGTGCGCCTGCGCTTGCCCGGCACGCCGCCCTTTCGCTCGCCGCTGCGCCCCCCGTTGCGCCGCGCCCTGGGCACCGTACGGCTGCTGACACTGCCCAACGACTCGGCTACTTACTACCTGGTGCCGGGCGGCGACTCGTTGTGAGAGGTGAAAGCTGGCTGAAGCCTTCGCTAGCGCTTATATTTTCACGCTTAAGCTTTTAACTCAAACGCATTGCTACGCATCGGCATCACTGGCGGAATAGGCTCGGGCAAGAGCGTGGTGGCGCGGCTGTTTGCCACGCTGGGCGTGCCGGTGTACGATTCTGACAGCCGGGCCAAGTGGGTAATGGCTACCGACCTGGTGCTGCGCGAGCAGCTGCAAGCCGCCTTTGGAGTCGAGGCCTATGATGGCGACGGGCAGCTAAACCGGCCTTATCTGGCCAAAGTAGCCTTCCACGATGCAGCCCAGCTGGCGCGGCTCAATGCGCTGGTGCACCCGCGGGTGGGAGCAGACTTTGCGGCCTGGACGGCCGCGCAGCAAGCCGCTGGCTATGCATACATTCTCAAAGAAGCTGCCCTGCTCTACGAGTCGGGCGCCTACCGCACCCTCGACGGAATTATTACGGTGTTTGCACCCGCCGACGTGCGGGCGGCCCGGGTGTTGCGCCGCGATGCCCACCGCACGGCCGCCGACGTACAGGCCATCATGGGCAAGCAGCTCAGCGAAGAGGAAAAGCTGGCTCGGGCCGATTACGTAGTCTATAACGACGACTCGCAGCTGGTGCTGCCCCAGGTGCTGGCCCTGGACGCCGGCTTTAGAATGGGCAATAAGTAATGGGTAGTAGGTAATGTCGTTCTACATTCTTGACCAACATTACCTACTACCCATTACTTATTGCCAGGTCATCGGATAATCGGGTAGCGCTCAAAGGGGCGGTCCACGAACAGCTTGCGGTAGGTGGCGTGGGTTTTTACGATTTTGGCCCCGATGCTGCGCGTGGTAACGAGCATGCGGGGGTTAAAATCGCCAATCCAGTTCATTTCGATAGTCTGGTAGCCGGCCTCGATGAACCGCTGCTGCTCCCAGGTAAGCAATGCCTGGTCCACGCCCTTGCCCTGATAGTCAGGTATTACGCCGTAGATAATGCCGAGCAGCTTCTTATCGCGCCGCTGCATGTAGCGCCAGCGCTGCCACAGAAAGCGCAGCTTGCCGGGCAGGTTGAGGCGGTGGCCGATGTGCTTAAAAATCTGGTTCAGCTCGGGCAGGCTCAGGAAGAATGCCACCGGCTGGTCGTGGTGGTAAGCGAAGGCCAGCAGGCGCTCATCGAGCACGGGCTTCATCTCGCGTACGAGGTTGCGGGCCTGCGCCATCGTCATGGGCTTTACGCCGGCGTGGCGGCCCCAGGCCAGGTTATACACGTGGTGAAAATCCTGGGCCAGCTTTTCGGGCTCGGCCTGGCGGGCATGGGTAAAGCGGTACTCGCCAGTGGCCTCAAAGCCGGCCAGCTTCTGGTGAAAGCTCGGGTGCAGGGGCATTTCTACCGGCCGGTGGCAGGTGTACTGCTTAAAGTAGAGCTGAAACCCGTAGTTCTCAAATAGCTTCTGGTAGTAGGCCGGGTGCCAGAACATGCCGTAGTTGGGCTCGCGGTCGAAGCCCTCGATGAGCACGCCCCAGAACCGGTCGCGGTCGCCAAAATTAATAGGCCCATCCACGGCCAGCATACCCCGGCCGCGCAGCCACGCGCAGGCCACTTCAAAGAGCTGATTAGCGGCGGCCTGGTCGTTGATACATTCAAAAAAACCTATACCTCCGGTGGGCAGGGTGGCATCGGTAGCAGTGGCCGTAAGGGCATTAACAAAGGCCGCGATGCGCCCGATAACCTCGCCCCGCTCATTGGTGAGCAGCCAGCGCTGCGCCTGGCCACCCGCCGCGAAAAGCTGGTTTTTAGTGGGGTCGAATACGGCCTCTACTTCATTATCGAGCGGGCCGATGTAGGCGGGCTCGTGGCGGTGCAGGCGGTGAGGCAGCGCGCAAAACTGCCGCTGCCGGGTAGCAGAATTAACTTCAAGCAAAGGCATTGGGCAAAGGTAGCGGCCCTGCGCTGCTGGCAAAACCCTGGGCCCGCCCGCTGCGTTGAGGAAACGCCTTCTCTTTACTGAAATTAGCATGAGACGCTCCGACATTCTGACACGCCAAAACCGGATTGTGTACACCTTGCTACTCGTAACGGCTGCCATTGGCCTGGCCTGGGTGCTGTGGCGTCATCAGTACCTGGCGGGCCGCGAAAGCCCGTTGCCGGCTGCCTCCGCCGTGCCCGCCCGCTAAGCGGCTGGCTGGGCTGATTGTCAGGCGCCGCTGGCTTAAGCAGCTAGCGAAGCCAGTGACAGTGCCCGGCGCTTTAATCAGCTAAGCAGCGCTACGCTATTCGGCAGCTTCCGCTACGGTCAGAAACGCTTGCACGTCTCCGGTCAGCAACCCTACGTGCTGCGTGATTTTTTCGATGGGCCAGTCCCACCAGCGCAGGGCCAGCAGGCGCTGCACGGTGGCTGCGTCGAAACGCGGGCGCAGCTGCTGGGCGGGGTTGCCACCCACGATGCTGTACGGCGGCACATCTTTCGTTACCACCGAGTAAGCCCCCACGATTGCACCGTCGCCGATATGAACGCCGGGCAAAATGGCGGCGCGGTAGCCCAGCCACACGTCGTTGCCAATTACCGTGTCGCCTTTGCGGGGGTAGGCTTTGCCGGCCATCGCCCCCTGCCAGTCGTGGCCAAACACGGCGAAGGGGTAGGCCGTAACCGCGTGGGTAAGGTGGTTGGCACCGTTCATAATAAACTCGACGCCCGAAGCTACCATGCAAAACTTGCCAATGCGCAGCCGGTCGCCGGTAAAGTCGAAGAGGTAGCGTACCTGCCGCAAAAAGTTGTCAACCGTCTCGGCATCATCGTAATAGGTATAAGCGCCCACGCTAATTTGCGGGTGTTGCACCAGGTTTTGTAGAAAGCAAAGCCGGTCGTAGCCCGCCAGCGGGAAAACGGTAGAGGCGTCGGGAGCAGCCATAAGCTGGCACATGGGTCCAAATAAAGCCACAAGCGGCAGCGCTAAAAATAAGCGCAGCCGACGACAAGATGCACGAACCCCTTGTCTCAACGTCCAAAACGTTCGGTTGCTCCTAAACTTGCGGCCCTTGGTGAGGCCACAAGTAAGACCCAGCTGGTAGTTTCAACAGACTTGTGTAATTAAAAAGCAAAACACCCACTCAGCTTTGCAGCTAAGTGGGTGTTTATCAACGTGGGAGATACTGGGTTCGAACCAGTGACCCTCTGCTTGTAAGGCAGAGGTATGGTAGTGGTTGTTGTTAACTGATGCAGCTTAAATATTGCTTAAAACAGCCTTAAAGGGCATATTGGTTAATTAGGTCTAGTGATTATTACTGGTATTTTCACTACATTTGTGTAAACCGACGTGTAAACCAACGCGGTTTACACCATGAGCAAAACCACTGAGTACAAAGAGGGACGGGCTACGGTCCGTATTGTCTATTACACAAGCAAAACCCTGGCTGATGGCAGTCACCCTTTCATGGTGTGCATCACCAAGGACCGCAAACGCAAGTATCTAGCGACCGGCCTCTCGCTGCTGCCTAAATACTGGAACGCCGAGAAGAGCAACTACCGCGACGCCATCCGCAAGAGCTATCCCGAGCCCCACCGCGAAGACTTACTGACGGACCTAGAGAAGGAGGAGCGGAAGTACAGCAAGGCGGCCACGGAGCTTGCCAGGGCCGACGAGCAACACGATGCGCCTGCCGTTGCCGCTAAGGCAGTGGAGAGTCGCAAGGCTACGCGCCGCGTGCTATTGCTGGCCTATATCGAAGAGTTAGCTCAGAGTATGGTGCTGGCGAAAAAATTGAAAAACGCCAGCGTGCATCGTGATTTAGCTAGCCAGCTTCGGAAGTTCATCAAAATGGAATACGAGGTAGCTGACCTGCCCTTTGAGCGCATCAACGTAGCCTTTTGCCAAGAATGGGAAAATGCGTTGCGTGCCACTGGGGCCGCTGATACGACGCTTTCCAATCGCTTCCGCACCCTGCGAGCTGTGTTTAATAAAGCCATCGCGACCGGCGCTGCTAAGCCTGAGCATTATCCCTTCGCCCGCACTGTGGCCGAGAAGCACAAGTTCAGCATCGGCAAGTTCGACGTGAGTACTGCTAAGCGGGCGCTTCCTCGCGAGGCCGTGGAGCGCATTGAGGACTTCGAGCCAGTTACCGACCGGCAGCGCCTGGCGAAGGAGGTATTCCTTTTTTCCTTTTATGTGGGGGGCATCAACTTCGTGGACCTAGCTCAGCTACGCTGGCAGGATGTGAGCTTCAACGCAAACGGCCAGCCCGAGCGACTCCATTACGCGCGCCAGAAAACTGGCGGTAAGTTCGCCTTCCGGCTGTTGGAGCCTGCCGCTGCTATCCTGATGGCCTACGAGCCGTTGACGCGGGCTTCCGCGAAAAGCTATGTATTTCCTATTTTAGATTCGGGGCGCCATATGAGCCCAACTCAGATTGATAACCGCTTGCATAAAGTGATGGGCATGGTTAACAAGGACTTGAAGGTGGTGGCCGAGGAGGTTGGCATCTCGATTTCTCTCACGACCTACGTGGCCCGTCACTCCTTCGCTACCAACCTGCATCAGGAAATTGACAATATTGGAATAGTTTCGCAATTGATGGGTCATAAGACGGCAGCCGTGACCGCTACCTATCTTGATGACTTCGCTTCCGCGCAGGTCGATTTAGCCTTAGAAGGGTTGTTGCGTAAGCCCAAAAAAACTTTGACCGAGCCGTAAATGTCATAAAAATATGCGGTGGGTTCCGTTGCAATTTTACGGATACTTAGTAGCACCTATCAGTAGCTGCCGAGTGAGTTTTCCAACTAACCCTAATTACTTATCGCACCCTCCCTTACTCTCAACGTGGGCTTCGCCCACATCCTGGATGAGTTCCGCAACATCGTGCGGCAGGAACTCGCCGCCCTTCTGCAAACCCCCCACGCTGCGTCTACGGAGGCGGTTGGCGGTATTGACCTTGCAGTAGAAATCACGCGCCTTAGCAAGTCGCGCATCTATGCTCTCGTGCAGCAGCGAGGCATCCCGCACAGTAAACGGGGCAATAAGCTGTATTTTAATCGGGCCGACTTACTGGCTTGGGTTAAAGTGGGCAACCGTAAGGAAAAATAAAGCCTCTTTCAATCCTTGACTGCCGACCGGCGTGTTATGGTTGGGGTGATAGCCCCTTGCCGTAACACGCCGTTTGCTTGGCCTACCGATGAGGTGAACTACCTGATTTTACTAGGCCTCCTCGTACTGACGTGCCGACACGTACTGGCCCCATAGCTCTCGCTTAATACAGGGTGCCACCCCCACTTGCGCAGCTAGCTCCGTCTCCATCAGGCGTTGTACCTGGTCGGCGTGGGGGAGGGGTACGACCAACGAGTCGTGAACCGTCAGCATCGGCACCTGCGGCAGCGCCTTAGCGACTTGGCGCCCAATCCGTAGCAGTAGTAGCCTAGCCTCAAGTGTTTGCAGCAAGCGGGGCAAAGCGGTATGGTCTCCCTTTTTCAAGAGGCGCACGACTTTATCCACGGTTGGAAATATCTTGGTGAAAGCTCGCTTTCCGGGCGTGGAGTAGTTGTTCTTACTAAAGAGCACCAGAAAGATGAGTTCCTTCACGGCGCCCAGCGTTGCTGCCAGGTTGGCCTCTTCTTCGCCCAACTCAGCCATAGCCTCCCGCAGCCGCTGGTAAAACTGCCCGGAGCTTGTCCACTCGCGAAATTTATCAAGCTCTTGCTGCTCAGCTTCATGTAGGGTATTTACTAACATAATGTCAATATCCCCTCCTCTCTCCTTATTCCTCTCCCTTATCTCCTTCCCCACCTCCTTCCACCTCAAGCGCCCGCGGACGCCCGCGTGCTTCTGCAACGCTGGGTTGTAAAATATGGGGTCCAGTAGCAGGTTGAGCAAAAATGGCTGGCTATTGGCCAAATCTAGCGAGACGAGTTGGCCTTGGCCTTCGGCGTATAGGTAGGGGCGCAACACGCTGCTCATGTTGGTGAGTGTGGTGTGCAGTCGCCCTCCAGCTTGGTCCAACAAAGGGTTCAATTCCTGCCCCGCCAGCCGGACGACAGTATTCACCCGTTGGTTGTACTGTTCCACGGGGTCTACGAACTGCTCCACATCCTGAGCGTGCGCCCACCGACGCTTCCAGCCCGCGCTCTTGCGCCGCCGCAAGCTGGGGTTGACCTGCTGGCGAGCCAACTCTTCAGCAGCGGCCTGTAATGCTGCTCGTTCGTCAATGCGAAAGGGCGTGGCACCTGGCTCAAGCCAGCCCAACAGGTGTCGGTGCTCCCGGTAGCGCATCCGCTCTTTGCCCGATAGGTCGCGCTGCTGGTGCTGGCGACTTAGTCGAACCTTAGCCGCAAATTTATCATCTCCTACGGCCACCAGTTGCACGCGGGGGTGGCTACGGGCGGTTGGCCCACCTCCTAGCGACTGCTCGCAATAAGCTGCTGGAAAACGGTAGCCAGTGCACTTACCCCGGCGGTTGGGCGAAGCAGGCCGGTAGTGGTCATCGGTTTCAAGCAAGCCCGTCTTCACGGCGTATTTCAGGTACAGGTGGTAGTCGCGGACGGTCCGTTGCATCCGCTTCGCACTCATAGGCACGAATCCATTCCATTCCCGCACCCGCCGAGCTAGCTTCCGGTTGTGGGCAGGCAACTCAGTTACCAAGCTGAGTAGGTGGGCTAGCGCAGCCCGCTTAAAGTCGGGGACTTGGTGTGGAGGATGCAGCAGCAGATGCTTATCCAAATCGAGTGTGGCGGGTAGCAGTAGGTACATACACTGCGAAAAACGCAATGCCAGCGCAAGAAACCAAAGGGAAGTCCCGGTTGAGATTAATCCTCAGTTATAATTTAGATACACAAATTTTGCCCTAGCCATGCATCTCCACTGAGCTTAACCCATGACATACTGCTCGTCACTACTAGCGGCTATACTCCCGTGCGGGCGTGGTACCCCACTAATGGCACGCAACTACTCTTAGAGCGGTTCCTACTTCGGCGTAGTTCACTCATTCGTTATCCTCCTCAACGTAATCCCCTTCCTGATACTCTTCCAAATCCTCTATATAGGCGGCACACAAATGGTAGACAAGCAACATGGGGGACGAATCAGAAGTTGTAAACAATTCCCGCTGTTCAATATATAGCTCCTCGCCTCCCGGGCTATCGGCGTGCGTAAGACGGTCACCAGCCACGGGTAAACTGTTGGTTAGTTTGTAAAAGCGGTGGATTTGGTCGAGCGCCGCGTCATGTGCCCGGCACCAGCGCGCGTAGCCTTTGCTCAGGCGTTCACTGCCATCTAGCTGCCCAAGCATCACGCTGTGGTAGCGTTTGTGCACCGCCTCGCTCATGCGTGTGCTCCAAGTGACCCACACATCTAGGTCGGGCGCGATACGCAAATAGTCGCCTTGTGTACGAATCATGACGCTACTGAAAAGTCAGTGATTGCAGAAGTGGACCGCATCGCCTCATAGCGGTACCGCACGATGTCTAAGCAGTAGGTGATAACAACCTGCTCGTTGCTCCCCTGATGGCTTACTGCGAACTGCCGCTCTTCCACCCGCAATTCTAAGGGGCCCACCAAGAACTTGTCCATTGGTGCGGGCACTTGGCCGCTAAGGCGATAGAGGTCGGTCAGGACTTGAGCCGTACGGTCATCCAACTGCTCAATGGTACTTAGCACCATCGAGGCGGCTTCAGCTACGTGCTCTTCCGCTTTTATACTGTCTTGTTCGGCAGTCTGGAGACGGAGTTGCCACTCCTTCGTAAAAGCTGGCGTGCGTGCCGACCAATGCAGAAATAACCTCAGGTTTGGGTTTAGCTGATAAGACAATTGAGAGTCAAGCATAGTACTACTACTGAGGGCTGAAAATGGTCCGTATATGTGCTTTACCGTCACGGCGCTCAGACTCGGCCCCAATGAGAACCGACACACTGATGCGCTCCCCACTAGGAGTCCGCCACAATTGTTCGCCAATGCTGGTAAACTGCCGGTTGTAGAGACGCACGACGGCATCCAATTCGGTTAGCGGTGACGACAGCGTGGCTAGACTACACTTGCCCTTGGTAAAGTAGTAAGTGAGGGAACGGCTACCGTCGCCATCCTGAAAATGGACCTGTACTTCATCGGTAGGGGTGCCTGGCTTGCGGTAGTAGCCTTCATACTGGTAGACCCCCTCTTTGTGTAGACTATCTAGCACTTCGAGTAAGGGCAGGCCGAAGCGTTGACCAATGGGTTCGGTAATTTCAGGCGGACTAGCCTGCGAGCGAAGCACTAGAAGTAGGAGTAGGGTAAGTAAGTATTTTTTCATGAGCTGGCAGAGTAACGCCCAAAAATAAGGCGGCAAATCCGAAATGCATCACCAGGGATGCTTTTTGCCGTCGGGTCGCGATGGAGCTTGCCGCCGTGAAACACGCGGCCGGAATTTTGGCTTTTGGCCACCATTTGCGACGGCTGCGCAGGGCGCGAAAGCTCACCCAGGAGGCGTTGGCGGATTATGCAGAAATTTCCCGCCCCACTGTACAGCGCATGGAAAAGGGCCAAGCTGCCCCCACCCTGGAAGTGTTGCTTTCCCTGGCGCAGGTATTGCAAGTACCCCTGCGCGACCTAATAGATGCGCCTGGCATCACCCCACAGGAGTAGTGTCATGGGGGGTTAGTGGTTAGAATCGTCTCTAGTTGGACAAGATAAACTATCCAGTAAATCCACTTAACTAGCTGTTTAATAAAGGCGTAAATTATTAGCGAGGTTAATTTTCAACCAAGATTTTCGCTAGGGTTTGGCTTAGGCTCTAGTAGATAATTGGTCAGCACGGCTAGAAATACACCAGCTAACGGGGCGGCTATGTATACCCAAGCAGCGGTTAGGTGACCGCTCAGTAAGGCCGGGGCCAGCGAGCGAGCCGGGTTCATGGATGCCCCGCTGAGCGGTCCACCTACCAGTGCCTCTAGCCCCACAGTGGCGCTGATGGTAAGGCCTACTAGCAGTCCCTGCTCGTAATAGCTTGACGTGACGCGCAGGATGATGAGCATTAGCCAGAAGGTTAGACCCACCTCTACACCAAAGGCCTGAGTGGCGCTGTGGGCGGGCAGCGTAGCACCCAGCGACGAGCCGGGGGAGGCGAGCAGCCACACCGCCCCGCTGCCCAAGAGCGCCCCCAGCAACTGCGCCAGTACGTAGGGTAGCACCCGGCGGCCCGGAAAGCGCCCGGCGGCCCAGAAGCCGATGGTCACGGCCGGGTTGACGTGCGCTCCACTCACGTGCCCGAGGCCTTGAATAATGATAAGCACGATGAGCCCGAAGGCAGCGGCCACCCCGCCGTGGCCCAGGTTATGCGCCTGCTCGTCCACTACCACCGCGCCCGTCCCGAAAGTCAGCAAAAAGGCTGTGCCGAGCACTTCGGCAAGCAGGCATTGGCGGAGGGTAAACGTCATAGAGTTGCCCTGTTTTAAGGCCTGAAAAATAAGCGCCCGCGCTGGGCGCGGGCGACTGACCTAGAAGAAGAAATGATAAAGGCTACCTACGCTACCGTGCCACCGCAGCTGGAGCCCGCGCCGGCCGTGCAGCCATAGCAGTGCTGATTCAGCACGATGGGTCGCTGGGCCAAAGCTGCCGCGTCGAAGTCGCGGATGTGCTGGCTGGTACTGGCCACGTGTAGGTCAAGCATCTGGTTGAAGTCACAGTCATAAAGGCTACCGTCCCAGCCCACTGAGATAGTGTCGCGGCACATCACGCCCGCCGCCGCAGCGGGATTAAAAGCGTTCACCAGCTTCTCCATGTAGCCCGCGTAGTTGCCCGATTCGACCAAGTAGTCGAGAAAGCGACTAACAGGCAGGTTGGTGATGGCAAACAGGCTGTTAAATACAATGCCGTGGTCTTTGAGCAAGGCTTGCTTGAACTGCCGCTCTAGTGCCGTCTGCGGGCCGGGCATAAAGGCGCCAGCTGGGTTGTACACCAAGTTCAATATCAGGCCTGTACCTGACTGGCCATAGCCTACGGCGTTGAGCATTTTCAATGCTTTAATCGAATCGTCGAACACGCCGTCGCCGCGCTGGCGGTCGGTTTTGTCGGCCGAATAGAAGGGCAGCGAGCTGACCACTTCCACGCCGTGCTTTTTGAAAAACTCGGGCAGGTCGTGGTACTTCTTGTTGGCCACGATGATGGTGAGGTTGCATCGTACCAGCACCTTGCGGCCCAGCGCCGTAATCTGCTCCACAAACCACCGGAAATCGGGGTTCATCTCGGGGGCACCGCCGGTGAGGTCCACCGTGGGAATGTCAGTCTGAGCTAGCGCATCGAGGCAAAGCTGCATCGTTTCGCGGGTCATGATTTCCTTGCGGTCAGGGCCAGCATCGACGTGGCAGTGCTTGCACACTTGGTTGCACATCTTGCCTACGTTGATTTGCAGCACCGCCGGCGCCACCGGCCGCAGCGGAAATAGGCCCGTTTCCCGCATCTTCTGGTGAAAAGGCGGGAGATGTAGCACGTCTACCACTTCCTGGCGTAGCACGGTGAGCTGAAAAGCCGAGTCAGCAAGTTGACTGCCGGTGGCTTTGAGAGATTTTGTCATGTAGAGAAGTAGCGCGAACTCACTGAGCCCGCCCGAGGAACAATAGGTAACAACGCGGTGGCGCAGCCTAGTAAGCCCGTGCCAAGGTGTTTTACATGGATAACTCTTTAACCTTGTTCATCATTTGCACCCCGTGCACTAGGGTCGCACCGCCGCGAATGGCAGCGGCTACGTGCACCGCCTCCATCATTTCAGGCTCGGTGCAGCCTTTTTCAAGCGTATCGGCCGAGTAGGCGTCGATGCAATAGGGGCACTGCACGGCGTGGGCTACGGCCAGGGCAATGAGCGATTTTTCGCGGGCCGTGAGGGCGCCTTCCGCGAAAACGGCCCCATAGTAAGCGAAAAACTTGTCGGCAAACTCTTTCTGAAACTCACCGATGTTTCCAAATTTTTTGAGGTCAGCGGGATTGTAATATGTTTCCATGAAGCAGGTTTTATTAAAATACGAAAAAAAGGAGGGGGCCAGATTGCCGGTCAGCTACTCGTAGAGGTTGCGCATCCGGCGCTGGGAAGTTAGCACTACCCAATCGCCCAACTGAGGTAGCAGCGAATGTACCATCAAGATAAGGCGGCCCAGGGCCGAAATAACCGTACGTCGCCGCCGCCTTCGCACGTGGCTCAGGATGATAGCCGCTACCTGGGCTTGCGACTTTTGCCAACGGGGAGGGCGGTACGCAATGGGTACGGGCTGGCCCGCCGCGTCGAGCACGCGCTTATCGGGGTCGTTCTGAGTAAAGCCAATGTGCACCACCCCGAAATGCACGCCTGTGTCGGCCAGTTCCAGGCGTAGTGTGTGGGCCAGATTAGCCAACGCGGCCTTTCCCGCGCAGTAGGCCGAGCCGCTCGGCATACCGTTGAGGGCGGAAATAGAGGAAATGAACGTGACGCTGCCCCTAGCCCGGATGAGGTGCGGCAGCGCCGCTTTGAGTGGGTACACCGAGCCGTACACGTTGCTGTCGAGCACCTGCCGAAACACCTCCGGTTGCATGTCGGCGAAGTAAGCCCTTTGCGAAATGCTGGCGTTAGTAATTAAGATGTCAAGCCGACCGAAGTGAGCAATTGCGGTAGCTACCAGGCGCTCGCAGGCGGCATAGTCAGTGATGTCGGCCACACAGGCCGCCACTTGGTAACCCTCGGCAGCCAGCACTTGGCGGGTGTGTTCAAGGCGTTCAGACTGGCGGCCGTTAAGCACCACAGCGGCCCCCTGCCGGCAAAAGGCACGGGCCGTTTCGCGGCCAATGCCCGATTCGGACCCCGTAATCAAGGCAACCCGTCCAACTAAGGGGGCCATCTGGTTACGAAACATAGCCGTGAGTTTTAAACCAGTCGAAGGCTTCGCCAATCGCTTGGTGAATAGAAGTTTGGGGTAGGGACAATTCCGCGCGGGCTTTCTGCGGCGTGAAGTAGTGGCCGTCGTTGGCCACAGCCACCATCGCGGAGTTTACCTGCGTTGCGCGGCCTGTGAGGCGGGCCTTTAAATCACAAGCAGCCCCATACAAGCTGGCCAGCAGTGGTAGCACCGGCCAGCGCGGCGGCGCCACGCCCGCCACGCGGGCCATGAGGGCGAAGGCTTCGCGGTAGCTCAGATTCTCATTGCCCAGAATGTAGGATTCGCCCACCCGGCCCTGCGTGAGGGCATTGACCGTAGCCACGGCCACGTCGTGTACGTGCACGTAGTTTTTGCCACCAAGCGGGTAGCCGGGTAGACGGCCTTCCCGCAGTTCAAGCAGCAGCGCGCCGGAAGTAGGCTTGGCATCACCGGGGCCCAGCATAAAGGTGGGGTGCACAAGCACGGCGGGCAACTGCTCGCGGGCCACGGCGGCTAGCACGCGGTCGGTAGCGGCACGCTTGCTGTCCATGTAGTCGAGGCCGTAGCGGTGGCCGGTGTAGGGCCGGGTTTCGTCGCCGGGCCGGGCTTTGGTGCCAAAGCCAAAGACGTTAGCTGTACCCACGTACACAAGGCGGCTAACTCCTCCCTTACGCGCCAATCGCAGGGCCTGCTCGGTACCATGAATATTGGTGTCCCGAACGGCTCGGCTGCGGGCCGGATTTACCTGAGCCACCGCAGCGGCATGAATGATGGCCGCACAACCACCAATAGCTTCGGCTAGGGCTGCTTTGCGCACTACCTGTGCTAGGTCTAGTTCACACACCTCAATGGGCATCGATTCTAAGGAAGGCAAGGCTGCCGGGGTCACGCTGCCCGGCCGCACGAGAGCCCGCACGGGATAGCCCCGGCGCAGCAGTTCGGCTACGAGGTGGCGGCCCAAAAAGCCGTTGGCACCAGTCACGAGCACACGAGGGAGCAGGGGCAACGACACCAGCTAACGATAATTAAGCATCCGCTTGTAAGTGCGAGCAATGCGGGGGGTGGGCTGCTTGAGCAAATACATGGCAAAGGCCGTTAGGTTCGCTAGTTGAACGCGGAGCCAGCTATTAGTCTCGTACTTACGGGCCGATACTATTACGTCGAGCGGCACGATGTAAAAGCTGGCCACCCGCTGGATGCGCTGAATAATCTCGAAGTCTTCCATGATGACAAACTGCTCGTTGAAGCCACCGAGCTGCTCAAATAGCTCGCGGGTGATGAACAACGTCTGGTCGCCGCCCCGGCTCATTATACCTTTAAAGCGAGTGCCGTAGCTGTTGAGGCGCAGCAGCGGGTGCGGCGAGTCGAAACGAAAGCGGTAGCAGCCCGCTACGTGCCCCTGAGCCACGGCCGCTTGCACGGTGGCCACGTAGTCGGGGTGAATACCCACATCGGCGTGCACAAAATAGAAGATGTCACCGCGCGCGTGCTGGGCGCCGTAATTCAACTGGGCCGCGCGGCCCGGCTTGGGAGCTTCTAGCACAGTAGCGCCGGCGGCGCGGGCGGCCTCGGCCGTGCCATCGGGACTGCGGGCGTCTACTACCAGAATTTCGACGGAACCCGGCGAAGCGTAGCGGCGCAAGTCAGCCACCAGCCGACCAATGTTAGCAACTTCGTTATAAGTCGGAATAATTACGCTGAGCATACAGGCAAAACTGCTACGGAGCCGCAACTTCCGCATGAATTAGTAAAGACGAGGTTTGGTCAGGTTAAAAGGCTTCCCCGACTGTGAGGTAAAAGCCGCTTGATTGCTGCCCCAAGCCGTAGTCGAGGCGCACATTGAGGTGGTCACGCCGATTGGCGGTGAAGCGCAGGCCCGCCCCGTAGGCTCCTTTCAACTCGCTTAGGCGCAGCACCGCCTGCTCACTACCCAGGGCTCCCACGCCCCCAAATACCACCGCGCCCAGGCGCTTGTACACGTCCACCCGCAGTTCCGACTGCACCAAGGCGGCGTTCTGGTCGCGGTAGCGGCCCTCGTAGTAGCCCCGCAGCCGCCGCGAGCCGCCCAGCAGCGACAGGGCATTAAACGGGGCCGTGCCCACGATAAAGCTGCCATAGTAATTAACGGCCAATACGGTGTGTTGCCCTAGCGCATGGTACTCCGACACATCAGCCACGTAGCGGTCGAAGTAGGTCGTCTCACCCGCTAGACCCGCGCCCACGGCCCGGTTGCGCACAAAGGCACTGAGGTCGGCTACTACGCCTTTTTTAGGAAAGAAAACGTTGTCGCGCGAATCGTAAAACAGGCCCAGCCCGCCGCCGGTGAGGCGGCTGCCCAGCCCACCGGGCACGGTGCCGCTGGCTAGCAGGCCCCCGGCTTCGACGCTGCTCACACTGTAGTCCTCGTACTGGAAGCGCAGGCCCGCGTAGAGCTTGCCCGCGCCGGTGCCCGCACCCACGCGCCGGAAGACATTCAGCCGCACGCGGGGAAAATTGACGCCGTACAGCTCGCGTGGCACTTCGCGCTGGCCCACGCCATAGAAGTAGTAGTTGTAGCGGTAGTAGCCGGCCTCGCCGTAGGCGTAGTAGCGGTTGTGGTCGTAAAAAATCTGGAAGGGCAGGTAGAGCAGCAGCTGGTGATTTTGGGTGTAGGCTAGGGCTAGGGTGAGTTGCGAGGGGCGGGCTGCGGCAAACCCATCGTCGCGCCTGAAATGCACAGTAGCCGTGGCGGCCACGCCATATGCCAGCCGGGTTTCGGGCGTGTAGTACACCAGGGGCACCGGAATTAGCGACAGGCGCTTGGGGTGCACCGTATCGGCGGGGGTTAGCCCAGCTAGGGCCAGCAGTACGGTGTTCAGGAACACGGCAGAGATTAGAATTTCTAACGTCTACGAAATTGCCGTGGCGGGGAGATTGCCGCCCAGCAATCTTTAGGGTGACCCTTTTCCGTATGTAGTCCTCAATGAATAAGCTCATGAAAACCTCGACTCTGGCCGCCCTGGTGCTGGCGGCCGGCACGCTTACCGCCTTAGCCGTAGTGGTGCCCGGCCTCAATCCTGTATCGGAGCCCACCTACACTGTGGCCGCCACCGGGGCGTTGGTTGACCACAGCGCCTACGACAAGCTGCTCAAAAAGCACGTAACTGCTCAGGGTCTAGTTGACTATCAAGGATTTAAGGCTGATGAGGTGACTTTTAATCAGTACCTGGCCCTGCTGAGCAAAAACCCGCCAGCGGCCAACTGGAGTAAGGCCGACCAGATGGCGTATTGGATAAATGCCTACAACGCCTACACTATCCGCCTCATCCTCAATCACTACCCGGTGCAGAGCATCAAGGATATTGGCTCGAAAATCAAGATTCCGTTCGTGACCACGCCCTGGGCGGCCAAGTTCTTCAGCATTGGGGGCCAGCAGATGAGCCTCGACAACATCGAGCACGGGATTTTGCGCAAGAAGTACGACGACCCGCGCATCCACTTTACGTTGGTATGCGCGTCCATCTCCTGCCCGCGTCTTCGTAACGAGGCTTACACGGCCGCGCAACTGGAGAAGCAGCTCGATGACCAGGGCCACGACTTTCTGAACAACCCGGCCAAGAACAAAATCAGCAAGTCGGAGGCGCAGCTCTCGAAATATTTTGACTGGTACAAGGGCGATTGGCAGAAGAATGGCCAGTCGGTGGTAAAGTGGGTCAACCGCTACTCGACCACCAAGATTGACGACAACACCAAGATTACTTACCTGGACTATAACTGGAACCTGAACAAGCAGTAACCCAGCCGTAGCTTCGTCCACCACGCTACTTCTCTCCCTATTCATGAGTTATCTCGAAACCACCGCCGACGTGTACCGCCAAGCGGCCCAGGAGCCCCAGGTGGGCCTCTGCTGCACTACCAACCCCGTGTGGCAGCTGCCCGGTCTGAGTATTCCGCAACGTATGCTGAGTATGAACTACGGCTGCGGCAGCACCGTGAACCCGCGCGACTTGACTAACTCGCCCACAGTGCTCTACGTGGGCGTAGGGGGCGGCATGGAGTTGCTGCAATTTGCTTACTTCAGCCGTCGGCCGGGAGCTGTGATTGGCGTAGACGTGGTGAACGAAATGCTCGACGCCTCGCGCGAAAACATGCAAACTGCCGCCGAACAAAACGAGTGGTTCCAGCCGGAATTTGTGGACCTGCGCGCTGGCGATGCCCTGCACCTCCCGGTAGCCGACGAGAGCGTAGACGTGGCGGCCCAAAACTGTTTATTCAACATCTTCAAGCTCGACGACCTACGCCGCGCCCTTCAGGAAACCTACCGGGTGCTCAAGCCCCACGGCCGCCTCGTGATGTCGGACCCGACCTGCGAGCAGCCTATGAGTGACGAACTGCGGGCCGATGAGCGCCTGCGTGCCCTTTGCCTTACTGGCTCACTGCCCTTGCAGGAGTACCTCAATATGATAACTGAGGTGGGTTTCGGCACGGTGGAAGTGCGCGCCAAGCGAGCCTACCGGGTGCTCTCGCCGCAGCACTACGCCACCGATGAGCTGATTTTCATCGAGAGCGTGGAGGTGTGCGCCATTAAGGACCCCATGCCAGCCGATGGGCCTTGCATTTTCACCGGCCGCACCGCCATCTATTACGGGGCCGAAGAGTATTTTGACGACCACAAAGGCCACGTGCTGCTGCAAAACCAGCCCCTGGCTGTATGCGACAAAACTGCCGGCGCACTGGCTAGCTTAGGCCGCGACGACATCTTCATCTCGCCCTCAACCTACCACTACGATGGGGGTGGCTGCTGCTAAGTAGTCCTTGGAATACCTCTCGGAACGTCATGCTGCGCCTTGTCCAGCATGACGTTCCTTTTTACTATTTCGGTGGTCAGGCCAGTATGCTTACTCTCAATCTGCTTTTACTAACTTTCCTGCCGTTGAGTACCTCGGTTGGGGATGCTTCGCCGCTCGCTGCGGCCGAGGTACGCCATTATAGCATTGAGGTGGCGGGTATTCGGGTCGGAAGCATGACGGCCACGCGGCAAGCCGCCGTGGGACCTGACGTAACCTACTCGCTGGTAAGCGATGTGAAGGTTAACTTTTTGCTTTACCACCTCAAGATTTACTACCAGGTAATTAACCGTTTTCATAACGGCCAGTTGCTGCTCTCGACGGTGGAAGCCCACACCAACCAAGGCGATTTTGCTTCGCGGGCCGAGTGGAAGGGTGACCACTACGACATCGTAGCCGACCAGTATAAACACCATTACAAGGCTACTGAAACGCAGCCCATCCGCTACGCGGTGACCAACCTATTTTTTGGCGAGCCACCAGCGGGTCAGGCGCGGGCGTTTGCTGAATATTTTGGTGATTATTTCGCGCTGAGCCGGGGCAAGGCGGGTAGCTGGCAGGCCGTGCGCGACGGCCGCGAGGATGAGTACCAGTACGCCAATGGCCAACTGGTGAAGATTATCAAAAAGAACCCACTCAAGAACTTCATCATCCGTCTG
Organism: Hymenobacter baengnokdamensis; assembly: GCF_008728635.1. Lineage (NCBI taxonomy): Bacteria > Pseudomonadati > Bacteroidota > Cytophagia > Cytophagales > Hymenobacteraceae > Hymenobacter > Hymenobacter baengnokdamensis. The sequence continues at coordinate 1,256,843 of NZ_CP044285.1, forward strand.
CTGCCGGAGTAGCTTGAACGCTTAGCGGGCCACTCATAACGAGTTAATATACCTTCTGGCCGCGCCGAAGCCAGATGCCCCAGGTGGGCGAATAGGCGTGCACCCGGTTGGTGGGCTGATTTGCTGCCGTGACGACGGGCTGCCCCTCGTTTACCCACTCGAAGATGCCGCCGTAGAGGTTGCGCACGTTGGTGAAGCCAGCGCGCCGAAGCTGGTCGCCGATTTTCTCGCTGCGTGCCCCAACTGAGCAGTACACCACTAGGGGCGCATTTTTGGGCAAGTCCGCCACGGTCGCCAATGAAAACTTATCGAAGCCCACTAGCCGCGCCCCGCGCAAATGGCTGACGGCAAACTCCGGAGCCTCACGGGTATCGAGTAAGATGGGCACGGGCTGCTGCCGTAGCTGGGCGACGCTTACGAAGGGCACCGACTCTTTGAGTAGGCCGTGGAGCATGGCCGAGTAAAGGAGGTTGGTGGTCCTGGGAGTGTCGGGCCGGCGGTGCTGGCAAGACACAAACCCCAGCAATGCCAGCACCCCGAGCCAGGAAAAAAAGCGCGTCATAAAACTGCCGATGAAATGAGGATACTGACTGCCTTAGGCTGGCCTGGCCGAGTAGCTACGTAGCCGGGAGGCCGAGCGGTTAGCTATCCTTAGCTGGCTAGCTTCCGCTGCCCCAGGTCAGCCGATGGCGCAAGGCGTAGCTGGTGAGCGTACCAAATCCCGCTATCAGCAGCACGTGAAAGGGCAGCAAGCCGTAGCTGTCGTAGTAACAGTCTGCCGCTAGGCCCGCCAAAAAATAGAGCGTTAGCGCGCCCTCTGCCAAGGGCAAGGGAGGTGTTTCGGTAGGGTGAACCACTTGGCCAGCGGTGCCGCCAGTCCCCAGCTTAGGCGTGCGCACGAAGGGCGAGGCCCGGCGCAGCCAGCCCTGCACCACGGCGCGGGCGTTATGCAGCGCCAGGCCCATCGACATGGCCAGGAAGAGCAGGAACGTGGGCGCAAACCACTGGCCGGTGCGCGGCCCCGCCCGCCGCCAAGCGGTGTAGTAGTAGGTAGTCAGCGGCAGCAGGGTAAAGACAAAAACAGAGGCGAGCTGAAACACCAGCTTGAAGCCGGGCTGGTGAGCGCGCACGGCTACAAGGGGCACACTCAGCAGAGCCATAAGCAGGATAACGGCAAACACGGAGCTATTGAGCAAATGGAAGGTAGCGTGCACTTTGGTAGCCAGCGAGAGGGCGGGCGTGCGCCACACTTGGTTGAGGTGCTTGCGGGCGGTTTCGGCGGCTCCCTTGTTCCAGCGGTGCTGCTGCGACCGCAGGGCGGCGAGGTGAGCCGGCAACTCGGCGGGGACTACCACCTGCGGCAGGTAGCGAAAGTGCCAGCCGCGCAGCTGGGCGCGGTAGCTCAGGTCGAGGTCTTCGGTGAGCGTGTCGGCGTGCCAGTTGCCCGCATCCATAATGCAGGAGCGCCGCCACACGCCCCCAGTGCCGTTAAAGTTAAGGAAGTGCCCACCCGCCTGCCGGCCCACCTGCTCTACCAGGAAATGCGCATCCAGCCCGAACGCCTGGAGGCGGGTGAGCAGGGAAGTGTCTTCGTTGAGGTGGCCCCAACGGGTTTGCACCATCCCGATAGCGGGGCTCGTGAAGTAGGGAATAACGCGCCGCAAAAAATCTGGCGCGGGCAGAAAGTCAGCATCGAAGATGGCGATAAACTCACCGTCGGTTTCAGTCAGGCCGTGGGCTAGCGCGCCGGCCTTATAGCCTTGCCGGCTGGGACGACACACGTGCGTGATGCGGTGGCCCCGCGCTTGGTAATGCGCTACGCGGGCGGCAGCTTGAGCCACGCTCTCATCGGTTGAGTCGTCGAGCACTTGGATGTGCAGCCGGCCAGCGGGGTAATCTAGGGCGGCAGCTGCATCGAGTAAGCGTTCCACTACGTGTAGCTCATTGTAGAGGGGTAGCTGCACCGTCACCAGGGGCCACTCGGCAGGGGGAGGCGGCGGGGGGAGGAGCAGTGCCCGGCGCGCTAGCCGGGTGAGTCGCCACTGCGTCAGGCTAAATCCCAGCATAAACACCAGACACAAGCCGTAAACGACGACCAGCCCGGTTTCCAGAATAAGCATGAAAGGATAGACTAAAGCGAAAGGAGCACGCCGAGTACACTACAAAATGCGGAGCGAGTCGGCGTGGATGAACGTAGAGCCCGCCAGGCGACCTGCGCGGGGGCCATTCTCCAGGTTGAGTACGCCGCGTGGGCAGGCGGTGGCACAGAGGCCGCAGCCCACGCAGGCCGCCCGCACAATGGGTTCGCCGCGCTGGGCGTACTGCTTCACATCAATGCCCATCTCGCAGGCATTTGAGCAATTGCCGCACGAGATGCACTGGCCGCCATTGGTGCTGATGCGGAAGCGCGAGAAGTGCTTTTGCAGCAGGCCGAGATAGGCGGCCATCGGGCAGCCGAAGCGGCACCACACCCGTGAGCCCATTAAGGGGTAAAAACCGACTCCCACGATACCCGAAAACACGCTACCAATCACGAAGCCGTAAAACTGGCCTAAGGGGCCCGTAACCACGCCCAGCGCCGGTACTGCCCCCGATGCCCCCAGCCATAGTAGCGCCGTGAGCAGCGTTATCAGCCCTAAAATGGGGTAAATGAGGCGCACTTCCCACCGCCAAGCCTGCCGGCTTTTATCTGAGAGGTGGCGATAGGCGTCGCCGGCGGTTTCGGCCAGGCCCCCGCAGCCGCACACCCAGGCGCAGTACCAGCGTTTGCCAAAGAAGTAGGTAAGCACTGGCGTGGCCACGAAGGACATTACCACGCCCCAAAACACCATGAACACTCCTAGTCCGCCGCCATGCAGTAGTTGCGCTACCGTGCCTGGAAACAGGTAGTCATACTTCAAAGGCCAGAAGTAAGTGAAGTAGTACTCGGGCCGTTGCAAGGCCAGCAGCAGCCCCGGCAGTAGAAAGCCGAACCCCAGCTGAAAGAACATCACCGACATGGTACGCGCCAAGTGGTAGCGCGAAAACCGATACTTCCACAGGGCTCGAACGCCCAGCACCAGCACCGCCAGCGTATAGAACGTGCCGTAGAGAAACCACTGGTCGGCCACCCGGTGGCGCAGCCACTGGCTAGCAGGGTCGAGGGCACGGATAAGGTTTTCCAGCAGCCACGGAAACCAATACAGCACCACGTAAAAGCCCGTGAGCGCCACCCCAGTAGCCCATGCCACGGCTCCCCGGCTGGTACTGGAACGCCGCCACAAATCATGGGGGTGCCAGTCGGCCGCCGAGCGCCCAAAGGTGAGCCAGGCCCAGCCCAGCGCGCCGCCACTCAGCAGCGCCACCGCGAGGTATAAGGTCAGGCGAGCGCGGCTCGCGTCAGCATCGGCCGCAGCGGCTACTAACGCCAGTAGGCCTAGGGCCACGGCGGCCAGCACTGGCTTTTCGCCGGGGGGTGTGGCGGCGGCCGGCGGCGAAAAGCCCAGTGAGGGGGCAGAAAGGTCATTCATCATGAATAGTCTATAAAACAACTAATGGCCTTGTCGCGCCCGCGCTACCAGGCACCCAAGAGTCCTTTGCGGCGCGGCGCGGGCAGCACAATGTCCGGAAACTGCCGGGCGAACTCGCGCCGGATGGCTGGCTCGTGCTGGCGCGAAAACTCCGCGTCGAAGTTGGCCACAGCTAGCTGGGCTAACACAACGCCGATGGGAGTTTGCTCGCCTAGCCAGCGTTCCCACACCGGCTGGCGCTGGCGCAGCCCCAGGGCATTGACGCCCGTCACGACGTGGTCGGCCCGGCGGAAATTAATGCGCAATAAGTGCTTGCGCGTGGGGTGCTGCCAGCAGAAGCTGGCGGTATCGGCCGCCGGCTGGGCGGGCACGCGGCCGTAGGTCTGATATTCGAGAGCGAAAAATTTGGCGGAGTTGAACCACTGGCCGCGCCGGTAGGGCGTGGGCTGTTCGCAGATGGTGTGGGCCACAGTTTCGCCCTGCATCCGGCCAGTGTACCAGAGCTGCTCCACGGCTACTTCGCCAGGGGCGGGCTGGCGATGCTGGGCGCAGTCGCCGGCCGCATACACGTTGGGCGCGCTAGTTTCGAGTAACTCGTTAACTAAGATGCCTAGGTCGGTTTCAAGGCCGGCGGCGCGGGCTAGGGCCAGGTTGGGCTGCACGCCGGTGGCCAGGCCTACCCACTCGGCCGGTAGTTCTTGGCCGGCGGTGGTAACAACAGCCCGCACGCGGCCCTGGTCGTCGCCCAGTATTTCGCGCAGCTCGGTAGCTAGCCGCAAATCAATGCCGTAGCTGCGGATGTGCGCCGCTAGCAGGGCCGATTCTTCGGGTGGCAGCACCGACTGCCAATAGCGCGGCTCGCGCACCAGCCACATCACGCGGATGCCGCGCGAATGGAGCATTTCAGCCAACTCCACGCCAATAAGGCCGCCGCCCACCACCACGGCTTGCCGGATGCCCTGGGTGGCCTGGCTCATCTTTTCCAGGTCGGGCAAACCGTAGAACCCCTGTACGCCGCCCAGCTGCTGGCCGGGCCAGCTGGCTGTGCGCACCACCGAGCCCGTGGCTAACAGCAAGTAATCATAGTCCAAGGCCTGGCCAGTAGTCAGCTGCACTGTGCGGGCGGTGGTATCCACGCCGGTGGCTTCGGCGTGCACCAACTCCAGGCGGTTTTCCGCCCAAAACCAGTCTTCGTAGGGTTTTACATCGGCGTAGCGCAAGTGGCCTAGATACAAATACATGAGGGCCGGGCGCGAGTAGTGGTGGGCGCTTTCGGCCGCTACCAGCGTAATGCGGGCATCGGGCGCCAGCCGCCGCGCCGTAATAGCTGCCGTGACCCCTGTAATGCCATTGCCGATGATAACGAAGTGCATAAGTTGCAAATGAACGCTAAAGCGCGGTGGTAGGCCGCCCCCGCATGTACGTAGCTAGCCCGGCCAGCCGATTGCGCCGCCCCAATCGTTCTTTTACATCCGTAACCTGCTCCGTTATTCACTTTGCCTACTCTCCCGCGCATTGGTGTGCTCATTCCGGCCCACAACGAGGCCCGCTCCATCGGGCTGGTGCTGGGCGAAATTCCGGCTGGCCTAGTGCAGGAAGTGGTGGTGGTTGACAATGCCTCAACCGATAACACCGCCGCCGCCGCCCACGCTGCCGGGGCGACGGTCATAGCGGAACCCCGTCCCGGCTACGGCCGGGCCTGCCTAGCCGGGCTAGCCTACTACGCGGCCCAGCCGGCCGGGCGCACGCCCGAAATCATCGTGTTTCTTGACGGCGACCATTCCGATTTCCCCGAGGAAATGCCCGCCCTGCTAGCCCCGATTTTAAACGGAGCGGCGGAAATGGTGATTGGCTCGCGGGCGCTGGGCCAGCGCGAGCGCGGCGCCCTGCTGCCGCAGCAGCGTTTCGGCAATTGGTTGGCGTCGCGCTTGTTGCGCCTGCGCTACGGCGGCACCCACACCGACCTAGGACCCTTCCGTGCCATCCAGGCCGAGGCATTGGTCCGCCTAGGTATGGTTGACACTAACTACGGCTGGACGGTGGAAATGCAGGTTAAGGCCGCGCGCTTGGGTTTGCGCGTAGCCGAGGTGCCTGTGCGCTACCGCCGCCGCATTGGCGTAAGTAAGGTATCCGGCACGGTGCGCGGCACGCTCGGGGCGGGCTACAAAATCCTGTGGACCATTTTTAAGTACTGGTAACCTCCTACGTTCTTCCGGTGCCTACTTCGTCTCCTCTTTCCTTCTGGCTGCGCGCTGGCCACCTAGGGGCACTTTTGTTGATGGGAGCCTCCTATTGGGGGCTGGCCTACGCTACGCCGCGCCCGCACTTTGGGCAGCTGCTCGGGCTGTTTGTGGTCGCGGGTGCGGCCTATGCCTGGCTGTTGCACACGCGGCTGTCGCTACGTTGGGGGCTAGCGGCTGCGCTACTGTTTCGGCTGCTGTGGCTACCAGCCACGCCCGCGCTGAGCGACGACTTTTACCGCTTTCGCTGGGATGGACTCCTCGTGAGTCACGGCCACAATCCCTTTGCTGAAACGCCCCGGCAATTGCTAGCTGCCCCACCCACCGACTCGGCTAGCCTACCGCTGCGCGAGCTGCGCCGCCTACTGCCTCGGCTTAATTCACCGGCGTACTATTCGGTGTATCCACCCGTGTGCCAGGCCTTGTATGGCGCGGCGGCAAAGGCTTTTCCTACTTCCCAAACTGGGTTTCTGGTGGTGGTGCGTCTGGCGCTGCTGCTAGCCGATGTAGGGACGGCGCTGCTGCTGCTGTGGCTGCTGCCCCGAGCCGGCTGGCCGGCCCGCCGCGCGCTGGCCTACCTACTGCACCCCCTGGTAGTAGTCGAAGTAATGGGTAACGTGCACATGGAGGGCGTAGTCGTTTGCTTTTTGCTGTTGGCTGGGGCGCTGCTGGTCCGCCGCCAGCTGCGCTTGGCGGCCGGGACCCTCGCGCTGGCCGTAGCTACCAAGCTGCTACCGCTACTGGCGCTGCCGCTGCTGGCCCGGCAGCTGGGACGTCGGCACTTGCGCCAGTTTCTGGGTATGTTAGTGGGTAGCCTGGGGCTACTTTTCCTGCCTTTCCTGTCGTGGAGCTTATTGCTACACATCGGTCTTAGTCTGGACCTATATTTTCAAAGTTTCGAGTTCAATGCCAGCGTGTTCTACGTGTTGTGGGCAGTAGGCAAATGGCTCACTGGTCACGACTTGGTGGGCGGGCTAGGGCCATTATTGGGCGCGGGGGCCATCTACCTGGCTTTCCAGCTGGCCCGGCGGGCGGGGCGCCTCCCGCTCGCGGCAGTGCCGCATTGGCTGCTGCTCACGCTCAGCGGCTACTTTGCGCTGGCCACCATTGTGCACCCCTGGTACCTGGTGCCGCTGGTGGCGCTAAGCTGCTTTTCGTCGCTGCGCTATCCATTGGTGTGGGCGGGGCTGGCAGTGCTTTCGTACTCGGCCTACCGCACGCCGGCCTATACCGAAAGCGGCATATTGTTAACCATTGAATATGGCGTAGTACTGGCCTGGGCCGCCGCAGAATATTACAGGGGCCAAGCTAAGTGGCCTCTTGCTACTGCCCGCCACTTGCCGCCTGATGCTCGCGCCAAGTAGCCAGGTCCTGGGCCGAATCTACGTCGTGCAGGGTAGGCAGCTGGGCCACGCGCAAACCCAGGCGAGCGGCGTCGGCTAGGGTATCGGATAGCACGGTAGCGGTGCTCCAGTTTTTATTGGCGAATAGTGCTGCTTCCAGCTTATTCATGCCGAGCAAGTAGTAACCGCCATCGTCGGCCGGCCCTACTACCAACTCGTAGTTCAGCAGCTCATCAAAGGCTTGCCGCAGCAACTCCGCGCTCAGGCCAGGGCAGTCGGTGCCAATAATAATTACCCGGCCCGCGCCCGCCGCAAAGGCCTCGCTGAAGGCCTGCGCCATGCGCGCACCGAGCGATTCAGTGGCAGGTTGCACCCGCCAGGGCAGGCCGGGCCATTCAGGTCTGGGCTGAGTTGGGTTGCCTTCGGCTGGCGCTTCGGCCAGCCAGACCGTGGCGGGCACTTGGGCGGCTGCCACAGCCTCCGCTGTCAGGGCTAGCAATTCGCGGTAGACGGCGAGTGCTGCCTCAGCCCCGATACCCGCCGCCAAGCGGGTTTTAACGCGCCCCAGCACCGGCTCCCGGGCGAAGACTAACAGGTGAGGAGCAGGCAGGGCAGCAGGCGGCATAGATGATACGGGCGCAGGTTGCGTGAAAATTGCGAGTGGCAAGCTACGTTTAACTTCGCTACCTCGGCTGGTTGTTAGAGCTTGCCCTGTCGGATGAGTCGCCGGTACAATTGCACCAGGCGGTGTTGCGATACGCCTAAATAGTAGAGCACCACGAGGAGCGTGAAGATGCCTTGCAGCCGAAAAACGCCATTGGCTAGGTACTTACGCGCCGAGGTAGTCACGGCGCGGGGCAGCACCCGGAACCGGGCGTGGGCGCGCAGGCGGCCCACGATTTCCTGGTCTTCCATTAGCTGCAAGTTTTCGCGGTAACCCCCAACGCGCTCGAATAACTCGCGGCGCACAAACAGACTTTGGTCGCCGAAGCGCACGGCCGTCCAGGGCAGCCGGGTGCACCAGGCACTGAACCGCAAAAACCAGTGCGGATGGTCGAAAGCCAGCTGGTAGCAGCCCGCCTCATAACCCTGCTCTACAGTCCGCCGCACATCGGTCAAAAAGCCGGGCGGTGGGTAGGAGTCGGCATGTAGAAAATATAGCACCTCGCCCCGTGCCTGCTGCGCACCATAGTTGAGCTGGGCGGCGCGGCCCTTGTAGGGGCTAGCGAGCACGGTAGCCCCGGCCTGCCGAGCCAGTAGCACGGTTGCGTCGGTGCTTCCCCCATCCACAACCAAAACTTCCAGCGCCGGCTCGCCAGCCATCGCTGGGCCAAGGTAGCCTAATAGGGCAGTAATAGCGGCTGCCTCATTGTAAGTCGGAATGATGATGCTGACCGTTAGCTTGGTAATTGAGGGGTAGCCAGGGCTTACGCTAGTTCCGGTTAGCGCCAAGGGAAAAAA